>DATKDF010000100.1:0-14569 GCA_035512795.1 Vicinamibacterales bacterium | reverse complement strand
ATCTTCAATCACAGATCCCACAATCTTCAATGGAACGATTCCCCGTTCCTGCCCGCTACAGCACGCTCATCGGATCCACATCCACCGTCACCCGGCGTCTGAGGTCCACGCGCTCGGCGAGCGCGCGCGTGACGGCCTCGCGCATGCGGCGGCGGTCGCGGCCCTTGACGAAGAACTGGGCGCGGTGGGCGTCCTTGATCTTCGCCAGCGGCGCCGGCGCCGGGCCAATCACGCGGCCGGGCAGGCCGGCGCGCCGCACCCGCCGCACCAGGTCGCCGGCATCGCCCAGGGCCGCGTCGGCCGACCGGCCGGTCACGACGATGTTGATGAGCGCCATGGCCGGCGGGTACTCGAGGCCGGTGCGAAACGCCATCTCTCGATCGAAGAACGACGCGTAGTCCTGCGCAGCCGCCGCGCGGATGCTGTAGTGGTCCGGATACAGCGTCTGAATGACGGCCTCACCCGGCGTCTCACCCCGTCCGGCGCGGCCCACGACCTGTGTGAGCAGCTGGAACGTGCGCTCCGACGCGCGAAAGTCGGCCAGGCCGAGCCCCACGTCGGCCAGCACGACGCCCACGAGCGTCACCGCCGGAAAGTCGTGGCCCTTGGCAATCATCTGCGTGCCGACGACGATGTCGAGCTGGCCGGCGGCCACCGCGCGCAGGACGCGCGCGATCGCGCCGCGCCGGCGCACCGTGTCGCGATCCACCCGCGCCACACGCGCGGTGGGAAACACCGCCCGGACGTCAGCCTCGAGGCGCTCGGTGCCGAACCCGGACTGCTCCAGATACTCGCCCCGGCACACACCGCAACGGCCCGGCACCGCCGCCGCGTAGTTGCAGTAGTGGCACCGCACGCGGCGCGCGGTGCGGTGATAGGTGAGCGTCACGCTGCAGTGCGGACACTCGAGCGACGCGGCGCATTCCCGGCAGAAGATGACCGTCGCGAAGCCGCGGCGATTGAGAAGCACCAGGCTCTGCTCGCCACGCTCGAGCCGCGCCTGGATCGCCTCGACGAGCGTCGTACTGAGCGTCACGTCGGGACCACGCGCGGCGTACTCGCGCCGCATGTCCACGATCCGTGTCGTGGCCAGCGGCCGGTCCAGGACGCGGCGCGTGAGGCGCGCCATCCGATAGCGCCCGTCGCGGGCGTTGGCCGCCGATTCCATCGAGGGCGTCGCCGACCCCAGCACGACAAGGGCGCCCGCCATCCGGCCGCGCATCACCGCCACGTCGCGGCCGTGATAGCGCGGCGTCTCGTCCTGCTTGTACGACGACTCGTGCTCCTCGTCGACAATGATGAGCCCGAGCGCCGCCAGGGGCGCGAACACCGCCGACCGGGTCCCGATGACGAAGTCCACCTCGCCGCGCCGAATCCGGTGCCACTGGTCGTGCCGCTCGCCGGCCGACAGGCCGCTGTGCTGAATCGCCACACGCCGGCCGAACCACGCGTAGAGCAGGCCGGCCACGGCCGGCGTGAGCGCAATCTCAGGGACGAGCATCAGCACGCGCCGCCCGGCCTGCATGATCCGCTCGGCCAGCCGGAGGTACAGCTCGGTCTTGCCCGAGCCGGTGACCCCGTGCAGCAGCACGGTGCCGTACGTGCCCTCGTGGGCGGCGTCGTCGAGCGCGGCCAGGACGGTCTCCTGCTCGCTCGTGAGGGCGCGACCGCGCTCCGCATCGCGCGACAGACTCCAGGCCGCCTCCCGACCGCCCTCGACCACGAAGGGGTCGCGCTCGCGAACCTCGGTGCGCACGGCGACGAGGCCGAGCCGCTCGAGCGACGCGACCGTGGCACTGCTCACACCCGCCTCGGCCAGCTCGCGGATCGCGACCGGGCCGGCTCGCGCCGACAACCGGGCCAGCGCCGCCTGCTGGCGCACGCCACGCGGAACCGGTGCCGGCGTCGCGCCGCCGACGAGGACCGCCACGCGCTCGGTCCGGAACGCCGACGCCCGACCGCGCCTGGCCGACGGCGGCATCGCGACGGCGAGTGCCGCGCCGGCGCCCGCCAGATAGTACTCGCCGACCCACAAGGCCAGGTCGATGACATCGGCTGGCAGGAACGGCTCGATGTCGAGGACCTCGATGAGATCCCGGAGCGTGGCTCCTGCGGGTGCCTCACCGCCGGTATCGACCACGCAGCCGGTCACCGTCCGAGCGCCCAGTGGCACGACGACCCGCGCCCCCTTCGGCGGCACGGGCACCTCGTCGGGCACCTGATAGGTCAGCACCCCCAGCCCGGGCACGGGCACGGCGACGGAAACGAGCCGCTGGGTCATTCGCTCGCGTCGGCGAGCAGGGCGCGGACCGTCTTCATGTCGTCCCAGACGTCGCGCTTGCGGTCCGGGCTCCGAAGCAGGAACGCCGGGTGAAACGTGGGCACGAGCTTCGAGCCCCCGCGGAAGTCGTGCACCCGGCCGCGCAGCCGGGAGATCGGCGCGTCGGTCTTGAGCAGCGTGTGCGCGGCGAACGTCCCGAGGGCCACGATCACGCGCGGCCGCACCAGGTCGATCTGCTCGTCGAGGAACGGCTCGCAGGTCGCCACCTCGTCGGGCTCCGGGTTGCGGTTGCCCGGCGGCCGGCACTTGATGACGTTGGCGATGTACACGTCCTCGCGGCGCAGGTCGATCGCCTCGATGATCTTCGTGAGCAACTGCCCCGCGCGGCCGACAAACGGCTCGCCAAGCCGATCCTCGTCGGCGCCGGGCGCCTCGCCGACGAACATCAGGGCCGCATTGGGGTTGCCGACGCCGAAGACGACCTGCGAGCGGCCCAGGCTGTGAAGCTTGCACCGGGTGCAGACGCCGATGTGATTCCGAAGGCGGGAGAGCGCCGCTCCTGCCGGCGCTTTCCCCCCTGCGCGCGCGCGCCAGGCGGCATCCTTCGAGACGCCGGTGACGCCGAGCGACCCGTAGTAGCGCAGGTGATCGGTGAGCGCCTGCCGATCGGTCATGTCGTTGCCGCGCGTGCCGGCACCTGTTCGAGAAGGCTTTCGACCCGATCGAGCACGGCCGCGGCCACCTCGGCCTTCGTGAGGAGCGGCAGCGCGTGCTCCCCGTCGGCACCGACGAGCGTGACCTGGTTGGTCTCGACGTCGAACCCGGCGCCGGGCAGGGACACGTCGTTGGCGACGATCAGGTCGACGCGCTTGTCGGCGAGCTTCCGCCGCGCCGCCGCGACCGGGTCGCCGGTCTGCGCCGCAAACCCCACGAGCACCGGACGTGCCGCACCGGCCCGCGTCCGGCCGAGTTCCGACAGGATGTCCGGCGTCGGCTCGAGCGTCAGATGCAGGGCGCCGCCCTTCTCGATCTTCCGATCCACGGCGCCATCGGCGGGCGCGTAGTCGGCCACCGCTGCCGCCATCACGATGACGTCCATCGCGTCGGCACGGCCGACGATGGCGTCGTGCATCTGGCGCGCGCTCCGCACGCGCACGAGCTCACCGACGGCCGGTGGCTCCACCGTCGTCGGGCCGGCCACGAGCACCACCGCCGCGCCGCGCCGCGCGGCCTCGGTCGCCAGCGCAAACCCCATCCGGCCGCTCGACCGGTTGCCGATGAACCGCACCGGGTCCAGGTCCTCGAACGTCGCTCCGGCGCTGACGAGCACGCGGCGTCCCGAGAGCGTCTGGCGCGGGCGCAACAACTGCTCGGCGGCATCGGCGATCGCCTCGGGTTCAGCCAGGCGGCCCTTGCCGACCCAGCCGCAGGCGAGGTAGCCGTCCCCCGGATCGATGATGCCGACCCCCCGGGCCGCGAGCCGCGCGAGGTTGTCGCGCACGGCCGGGTGGGCCCACATGTTCGTGTTCATGGCGGGCGCGACGAGCACCGGTGCCCGCGTGGCCAGATACAGCGCCGACAGGAAGTCATCGGCGATGCCGTTGGCGAACTTGCCCAGCGTGTTGGCCGTGGCCGGCACCACGAGCAGCAGGTCCATCTCCGACGCGAGTGCAATGTGCTCGATCCCGGCGTTCCGGCCGGGAGCGAACTGACTGGTGATGACCGGCGCGCGTGTGATGGCCTCGAAGGTGAGCGGCCCGACAAATCGTGTGGCCGCACGCGTCATGACGGCGCGCACGCGATGGCCGCGCGTGTCGAGCAGGCGCGCGACTTCCACCGCCTTGTAGGCGCCGATGCCGCCGGTGACTCCCAGTCCGACGAGGCCCATGGCCGGCTACCCGGCGGCCGGCTCCACGCGATCGACCGCGCCGGCTGCCACTTCCTGCACGGCCCGCCGCGCCAGTTTGGGCGACCCGTCGACGCGCGGCGTGCAGCCCTCGAGCAGTTGACGCGCGCGTGCCGATGCCAGCGTGACGAACTCGAACGAACGAACCGGCCGCGACGCGGGCCGTGGTGTCTCGGTCATGAGGCTCCCTCTCCAAACGTCCGGCGCACGGCGTCGATGATGGCCCCGCGCCGCCGGCGCCGCGCGCGCTCGGCCTGCACGATGGCCATCACCTCGGCGACGCACCTGTCGAGGTCGTCGTTGACGACCACGTATTCGTAATCCTCGACGGCGCCAATCTCGTGGCGCGCCGTCGCCAGGCGTCGCCGAATGGCGTCCTCGGCATCCTGCGAGCGACTGCGCAACCGGACCTCGAGCGCGGCAAACGACGGCGGCAGGACGAACACCGTGACGGCCTCGGCCCGCCCCCGAATCTGACGCGCCCCCTGGACGTCGATGACCAGCACCACGTCAACGCCCCGTTCGAGCACGCGGGCGATATCGGCCCGCCCGGTGCCGTAGCGGTGGCCGAACAGGTCGGCCCACTCCAGGAATTCGTCGCGCTCGACCATCGCGTCGAACGTGTCCCGGCTCACAAAAGTATAGTCGACCCCATCCCGCTCCCCCGCCCGGGCCGGCCGCGACGTGTAGGACCGCGACTGCTCCACACCGGGCAACCGCCGCACCAGTTCATCGACGAGGGTCGTCTTCCCCGTGCCCGACGGGGCCGACACCACGATGAGCATGCCGGGCCCGCTGGCCCGTTCACTCGACATTCTGGACCTGCTCGCGGATGCGCTCGAGTTCGGCCTTGGCGGCGATGACCGTCTCGGCCGTGCCGGCGCCCTCGGCCTTCGATCCGATCGTATTGATCTCGCGGTTCATCTCCTGGACGAGGAAGTCGAGCTTGCGGCCGCACGGTTCGTCGGCGTCGGCCAGGCCGCGCCAGTGCTCGAGATGGCCCCGCAGGCGCGTCACCTCCTCGTCCACGTCTGAGCGCGCCACGAACCGGACGACCTCCTGCGCAAGGGCCGCCGGATCGGAACGCAGATCCGCCGGAAGGCCGTCGATGCGGTCCCGCAGCCGGGCCTCGAGCGCGGCCTGTCCTTCCCGGGCCAGACGCGTCAGGGTGTCCACCTGGCCGGTGAGCGTGACCAGGCGCCCGTCGAGATCCGCCGCGAGAAACCGGCCCTCGGTCGCCCGCATCACGACCAGGGCATCGACCGCTGCGGCCAGCGCCTCGTCGACCAGTGCGGCCAGCCCATCCGGCACGGTGCCGGACGGATCGGCGGCCACGGCCCGGATCTCGAGGATCTGTGGAATCCGGAACACGTCGGCGGGCGTGAGGGCGCCGGCGACGAGGCCCTTTTCACGCGCGCCGTCCAGCGCGCCGGCCACCTGTGCGAGCAGCGCCTCGTCGAGCCGTACCTCACGCGCCGGCGTGGCGGTGTACTCGAGCGTGATCCCGATTTCGACCCGTCCCCGTGCGAGTCGCTGCTGGACGAGCGCCTTGACGCGCGAGTCGAGCGCGGAGAGCGCAGCCGGCGCCTTGATGGCGACGTCGAGAAACCGGTGGTTGACCGACTTGACGGTCACGTGCGCCCGCGCGTCGGGGCTTTCGTGGGTGACGGCGGCAAATCCGGTCATCGATCGAATCACGCGGATCCTCCTGGCGGGCCCTCGTCGCCGAACGCCTGCAGGGCATAAAGCTTCGCATAGACGCCGCCGGCCCGATCCACGAGCGTGTCGTGGGTGCCGGTTTCGGCCACGCGCCCGTTCTCGAGCGCCACAATCAGGTCGGCACGCCGCACGGTCGACAACCGGTGCGCGATGACGATGGTCGTCCGGTTGCGCATCAGGTTGGCGAGCGCATCCTGGACGAGCAGCTCCGATTCGGCGTCGAGTGCCGATGTCGCTTCGTCCAGGATGAGCAGCGGTGAGTCGGTGAGGATCGCGCGGGCGATGGCCAGCCGCTGGCGCTGGCCGCCCGACAGGCGCTGACCGCGCTCGCCGATGTGGGTGTCGTACCGATCGGGCAGGCGGTCGATGAACTCGTGCGCATGGGCCGCGCGCGCGGCCCCCTCGATGGCCGACGGGGGCGCGCCGGGCAGGCCGTACGCGATATTGGCCGCCACTGAGTCGTCAAAGAGGACCGTGTCCTGGGTGACCAGGGCGATCTGCGACCGCAGCGACGCGAGCGAGACTTCGCGGATATCCGTGCCGTCCACGGTGATCCGCCCCTCGACGACGTCGTAAAACCGTGGAAGCAGATTGGCCAGCGTCGTCTTGCCCGCGCCGCTCAGGCCGACGATGGCCACGACCTGTCCGGCGCCCGCGCTGAAGCTGACGTGCCGTAGGACGAACCGGCCCGGCTCGTCCTCGTAGGCGAAGCCCACGTCCTCGAAGGCGACCTCGCGCGCCAGCCGGGGCAACGCCGGGGCGCCCGGCCGGTCGGTCACCTCGGTGTGAGTGTCGAGCATCTCGAAGAGACGCTCGGCGGCGGCGATCGCCTGCTGCAGGCTGGCGTTGACACGGCTCAACTTCTTGATGGGGGCGTACATCATGAACGCCGCGAACAGGAAGGCCGAAAACTCGCCCGGGGTCAGCGTCCCGGACGCAATCTGTCCGCTGCCGTACCAGAGGGCGCCGACCAGCGCGAGGCCGCCAATCAGCTCCATCAGCGGCGGCAGAAGCGAGACCACGCGGACCACCCGCAGGTTGGTGCGGTAAAGCTGGGCAGCGGCCTCGTCGAAGCGCGTCGACTCGCGCCCCTCGGCCGAGAAGGCCTTGACCACACGATGGCCGGTGAACGCCTCGTTCGCGCGGTGCGTCAGCACCTCCTGGTCTTCCTGGCTGCGCTTCGTCCGGCTGCGCACGCGCTGGCCGAGCCGCACCAGCGGATAGATCACGAGGGGGGTGGCGGTCAGCACGACGAGCGCCAGCCGCCAGTCCCAATAGAACATCAGGCCGATCCAGAACCCGAGCGCCAGCGATTCGCGGATCAGATCCCCCACGGTCTCGGAGACCGCCAACTGCACCTGCATGACGTCGTTCGTCACGCGCGACAGGAGCTGGCCTGACGTGCGCCGGCTGAAGAAGGCCGCCGACTGATTGAGGATGTGCCGGAACAGGCGGCCGCGCAGGTCGCGGACGACCCGCTGTCCGACGTCGGTCATCAGGTAGCCCGACACGTAGGCGCCCAGGCCCTTGAGCAGGTACGCACTCAGAATCGCCGCCGCGAGCCACGCGACGGGCCAGCCCTCCGGGCCGGCCGCTTCCGGTTGCAGCGCGTCGTCGAAGATCGGCTTGACGAGCCAGCCCATCCACCCCTGTCCGCCGGCGTAGACGACCATCGCCACGAGGGCGACCACCAGTCGCCCCCGGTACGGGGCCGCGTACCGCAGCAGGCGCAGGAATTCGTTCACTCCGTGAACCGGTACTTCAACAGGACCCACAGCGCCACGACCCCGTCGCGCCAGGTGATCTTCTTGCCCTCGTCGTATCCCCGGCCATCGTACGTGATCGGCACTTCGTAGACCCGGTAGTCCCGCTTGAAGATCTTGGCGGTCAGCTCCGGCTCGATGCCGAAGCCGTTCGACTTCAGCGCGAACGAGCGCAGCACGTCCGTGCGCATGACCTTGTAGCAGGTCTCCATGTCGGTGAGGATCGTGTTGTACAGGATGTTCGTGATGAGCGTGAGCAGCCGGTTGCCGGCGTAATGCGTGAAGAGAAACACGCGCCGGCGCCCCAGGAAGCGCGACCCGTACACCACGTCGGCGCGCCCCTGGCAGATGAGCTCGATCAGATCGGGAAACTCCTCGGGCGAGTACTCGAGGTCGGCGTCCTGGATGACGACCAGATCGCCGGTGACGTCCTCGAACCCCCGCCGCAGGGCCGATCCCTTGCCGGCGTTCTTCGGCTGAAAGATGAGCTGGAACCCATGCCGGGCCTGGAGCGCCGTGAGCAGGTCGCGCGTCCCGTCGGTCGATCCGTCATCGACGACGATCAGCTCGATCCGGATGGGCACGGCCATCACCCGGTCGATGATGGTCTCAATGGTCTCGCGCTCGTTATAGCAGGGCATCACGACCGACAGGAGCGGGTCGGTCAGGATGCCTCTCAGCCCGGGCATGGTCCCTCCTCAGCGAGCGGCCGACCGATATCCGTCCGGGTGCCGATCGTGCCAGCGCCAGGCCGTCTCCACGATGGCGTCGAGGCGGCGCGACGGGCGCCACCCCAGCTCGGCCCGCGCGCGTGCATTCGACGCCACGAGCCGCGCCGGATCGCCAGGCCGCCGCGGCCCGACCGCGTGCGGCACCGGCCGCCCCGTGACTCGCGCCACTTCGTCGATCACTTGCCGGACCGTCATGCCATCACCGCCGCCCAGATTGTAGGCTGCCGAGGCGCCGCCTGACGCCAGCCGATCGAGCGCTCGCAGATGGGCGTCGGCCAGGTCGGACACGTGGATGTAGTCGCGGACGCACGTGCCGTCGGGCGTGTCGTAGTCGTCGCCGAAGACCGTCAGCGCGCGTCCCCCGCCGGCGGCCCGGATCGCCAGGGGAATCAGGTGCTCCTCCGGATCGTGGTCTTCGCCAAGACGGCCGTCCGGATCGGCGCCCGCGGCGTTGAAGTAGCGCAGGATCACGAATCGCAGGCCCGTGGCACGCTCGACGTGCGGCAGCGCGCGTTCGACGGCCAGCTTGGTCTCGCCGTAGCTGTTGATCGGTCGCTGCGGATGGGCTTCGTCAATCGGCACCCGCTCGGGCTCCCCGAACGTCGCGGCGGTCGACGAGAAGATGAACTGGCCGACCCCGGCCGCGACCGCGGCGTCGATGAGCGTGAGCGTGCCGGTGACGTTCGTGCGGTAGTAGGCGAGCGGCTCCCGCACCGACTCGCCGACCAGGAGCCGCGCCGCGAAGTGCATGACGGCCGTGGCCCCCGACGAGGCCAGCGCCGACGCCAGCGCGTCCCGATCCAGAATGTCACCGGTGACGAGGCGGACCGACCGCGCCGGAAAGACCGCCGCAATCCGGTCCACCGCCTCGCGGTGCCCGGCCGACAGGTTGTCGTAGACCACCACGTCGTGCCCCGCCGCCGCCAGCGCCTGGACGGCATGGCTGCCGACGTAGCCGGCGCCGCCGCTGACGAGCACGACGCTCATGGACGGCCGATCGAGGAGTAGGTGAAGCCGAGATCGCGCAGCTGGGACGGCTCGTAGATGTTCCGGCCATCGATAATCACCGGCTGCCTCATCAGCTTCTTCATCTTGACGAAGTCCGGCTCACGGAACTCGTTCCACTCGGTGATAATCACCAGCGCGTCGGCGCCCTTGAGCGCATCGTAGGCCCCCGACGCGTACTGGATGCGCCGGCCGAAGATCCGCCGTGCGACGTCGCGCGCCTCCGGGTCGAAGGCCGTCACTTTCGCGCCGCGCTTGAGCAGGCCTTCGATCGTCAGCACCGACGGAGCCTCGCGCATGTCGTCGGTCCGCGGCTTGAACGACAGACCCCAGACCGCGATGCGCTTGCCCTTGAGGGACTTGCCGAAGTGCCGGTCCAGCTTCTCGAGCAGGCGGGCCTTCTGCGTCTCGTTGACGGCCTCGACGGCCTCGAGGATGCGGAAGCGGTACTTCTTGTCGGCCGAGAACTTCACGATCGCCTTGACGTCCTTCGGAAAGCAGCTGCCGCCGTACCCAACACCCGGAAACAGAAACGCCGGTCCGATCCGCCGGTCGGACGCCACGGCACGCCGGACCTGATCGACATCGGCGCCGAACCGATCGCAGACATTGGCGACTTCGTTCATGAACGAGATGCGCGTCGCGAGCATCGCGTTGGCGGCATACTTGGCCAGTTCGGCGCTCGCGCAGTCCATCACCATGATGGGCGCGCCGGTCCGCGTGAACGGCCGGTAGAGTTCGGTCATCAACTCGGCGGCGCGCTCGTCGGTGGCGCCGATGACCACACGGTCGGGCTTGAGGAAGTCCTCGACGGCCGCGCCCTGCTTCAGGAACTCGGGGTTGGCGACCACGCTGAACGGGTGGGTCGTCTCGCGGCGGACGACATCCCGCACCAGATCCGACGTACCGGCAGGCACCGTGCTCTTGTCGACGATGACCTTGTAGCCGTTCATACTGCGGGCCACTTCACGCGCCGCACCGAGGACGTGCTTCAGGTCTGCCGAGCCGTCCTCCCCGGTCGGGGTTCCGACCGCAATGAAGATGATCTCCGACCGCTTGACCGCCTCGGGCAACCGGGTCGTGAAGACCAGGCGCTTCTCGAGGCGGTTCCGGCGTACCAGTTCCTCGAGCCCAGGCTCGTAAATCGGAATCCTCCCGCGCCGCAGCGCCCGGACCTTCTCGGCGTCCTTGTCGACGCAGATCACGTCGTTGCCCGTCTCGGCGAAACACGCGCCGACCACCAGACCGACATACCCCGTACCGATGACCGCAATCCTCATGAACGACCCATCCCTCGCAGGTGAAAACTCCCAAAAGTAGCACGCACCCGAAAATTCTGTCAATCGCTTGCCTATCAAGGACTTGCAGCAACCACCCGTCCGGCGCGGACCCGCATCCCCTCTGTCCTCTGCCCTCTGCCCTCTGCCCTTGATAGAGTCCCAGCCGGCCCACTCGTGCGAATCCTGCTCGACTATCGACCTGCCCTGCGCAACCGGACCGGCGTTGGTGAATACGTCCACGAGCTGGCGCGGGCGCTGGCCGCCACGGCCCAGCCGGACGAGTCCGTGACGCTCTTTTCGGCATCCTGGAAGGACCGCTTGAGTCCGAGCGCCGTCCCCGGGACGCGCACGGTCGACCGACGGATTCCGGTGCAGCTGCTCAATCTCGCCTGGCACCGGCTCGGCTGGCCATCGGCCGAATCGCTGGCAGGCGGCCCCTTCGACATCGTGCACTCAGGGCATCCCCTGCTGATGCCGGCCCGCCGGGCCGCCCGCGTGGTGACCGTGCACGATCTCGACTTTCTGGATCATCCCGACCGGACGCACGCCGAGATTCGGCGCGACTACCCGTCGCTCGCGGCCCCGCACGCGCTCCGGGCCGACCATGTCATCGCCGTCTCGCGGCACACAGCCCGACAGGTGACCAACCGGCTCGGCGTCCCTGAGTCGCGCCTCACGGTGTGCTCGCCCGGCGCGCCTGACTGGTCACGCCGGCTGACCGAGCCGGCCGATGGCGTCATCCTGTTTCTGGGCTCCATCGAACCACGCAAGAACCTGGCCGTGCTGCTCGACGCCTATGAGCAGCTGCGCGCCCACGCGGCCGGACCGGTGCCGCGCCTGCTGCTGGCCGGTCGGGCCGGTGCGGCGGCAGCCCCCCTCATGGAGCGCATCGGGCGACCACCGCTCGCCGGCTGGGTCGATCTGCCCGGCTACATCGATCCGGACCGCCGCCTCGAGGTCTACGACCGCGCGCTCGTCCTCGTGATCCCGTCTCACACCGAGGGGTTTGGCATTCCCGCGCTCGAGGCCATGACGCGTGGCATTCCCGTGATCGCCGCCAACCGTGGCGCGTTGCCCGAAGTGGTCGAGTCGGCCGGCCGGCTCATTGACCCCGATGATGCCCAAGCCCTTGCGCACGCGATTCGGTCGGTCGTCGGCGACCGGGCCGAGCGCGACCGGATGCGTGAAGCGGGATGGCGGCAGGCTCAGCGCTTCACCTGGCGCGAGAGCGCCAGAGAGATCCGCGAGGCCTGGGCCATGGCCGTCGAGCGGCGACTGAAGGACCGTGACTGACGCGCCGCTGCACGTGGCCATCGACGGGCGCGAACTGGTCGGGCAGCCGACCGGCGTCGGCCGCTACCTGGTCGAGATCCTGCGAGCCTGGCCAACCCCGCCCGGCGTCGATCGCCTCTCGGTCGTTGTGCCGACCGAACCGCAGGCTGCGACCGACCTGCCAGCCAACCGCGTCGACTGGATTGTCGAACCTGGCGCGACCGGGACCTGGTGGGAGCAGACCCGCCTGGCCAGTGCCACCCGGCGGCTGCGGCCTGACGTCCTCTTCGCTCCCGCCTATACGGCACCGCTGCGCGTCCGGTGCCCGACGGTGCTCACGGTGCACGACGTCTCGTTCATGGCCCACCCGGAGTGGTTCTCGTGGCGCGAGGGATTTCGCCGCCGGTGGCTGACGCGCCGCTCCGCCAGGCGGGCCGCGGTCGTGCTGACCGTGTCGGCGTTCTCGAAGGCCGAGATCGTCAGCCGGCTCGGTGTGCCACCCGACAGGATTGTCGTCGCGCCGAACGGTGCGCCGGCCCCGATCACACCCGCGCCCTCAGGGGAACGGGCGCCCATCGTGCTGTACGTCGGATCGCTGTTCACCCGCCGGCGGATTCCCGATTTGATCCGAGGCTTCGCGATCGCCGCACGCCAGGTGCCCGACGCCCGTCTCGTGCTCATCGGCGCCAACCGCACGCATCCCCCGGTAGACCCGGTGGCAATCGCCCGAACACTGGGCGTCGAGCACCGTGTCGAGTGGCATGCGTGGGTGACCGACGAGGAACGGGACGGCTGGTACGGCCGCGCCCGGGTCTTCGCGTTCCTGTCCGACTACGAGGGCTTCGGCCTGACGCCGTTCGAGGCCATCGCCCATGGGGCGCCGGCAATCGTGCTCGACACGCCCCTGTCGCGCGAGGTCTATGGCACGGGCGCGAGGTTCGTCGCGCCGACGCCCGCCGGGATTGGCGACGCACTCGCAACCCTCTTGACCGATCGACCAGCACGAGCAGCGCTTCTGGCCGAGGGGCAACGACAGGCCGCGCGCCGGCCCTGGTCGACGACGGCCGCCATCGTCCGGGAGACGCTCGTGCGAGCCGCACACGCATGACGCCCCGGATCGACGTCGTCATCGTCAGTTTCAACACCCGGGAGGATCTGGCGCGATGTCTGGCATCACTCGCCGCCGCGCGCGCAGGGCCGGTCGCGCACATCGTCGTGGTCGACAACGCATCGACCGACGGGACGCCCGCGATGGTTCAAGCCGACTTCCCGGCGGTTGACCTCACGGCCCTCGACACCAACGTCGGCTTCGGGGCGGCCAACAACGTGGGCATTCGCCGGGCGACGTCGCCGCTCGTGCTGCTCCTCAACCCGGATACCGTCGTGCCGGCCGGTGCCATCGAACGCATGGCCGCCCGCCTCGAGGCCACCGGCGCCGTTGCGCTCGGTCCCCGGCTGGTCGATACCGACGGCCGACCCGAGGTGTCGTTCGGCCCCATGCTCTCGCCGTCCGGTGAGGCCCGCCAGTGGCTCCGCCAACGGCTGGCACGGTCGTCGGCGCGTCTGGCGCGGCGCCACGTGGCACGTCTCCTCGGGCGCGAACGAACCGTGGACTGGGTCACCGCGGCCTGCTGCCTGGTCCGGCGTGAGGCGGTCGTCGACGCCGGTTTGTTCGACGAGCGCTTCTTCATGTACGAGGAGGACGTCGACCTGTGTGCGGCCCTCCGCGCGCGCGGCGGCCGGATTCTCTTCAGCCCGGTCGCCGAGGTCATCCACGCGCGCGGCCGGTCGACCTCGGCGATGGCCGGCGCCGGCCGCGCCCACTACGACCGCAGCCACCGTCTCTTCTACGAGAAGCACCGGCCGCGATGGGCGGGTCTGTTGCGACGCTGGAAGCAGGCCAGGGGCCGGGACGTGCCGTAGGACCGGCGGCCCTCGCGCTGGACCGGACGTGTTCGCCGCGGGCTAGAATCAACGGGCGAACACCCGTGCGAATCGCCCTCGACGCGCGCAAGCTTCACGACTACGGTATCGGGACCTACGTCCGCAACATCCTGAGCGAACTGGCGCGTCAGGATGGCGGGCATACGTACGTCCTGCTCTGCCGGGCCGAGGACGCCGAAGGCCTTCGGGCGCAGAGCGCTCGGTTCGAGACGATCGTCGTCAAGGCCCGCCACTACTCGCTCACCGAGCAGGTCACGATGCCGCTGGCCCTCCGGCGGGCCCGCGTGGATCTGTTTCACGCGCCGCACTACGTCGTGTCCCCGCTGACGCCCCGGCCGTACGTCGTGACGATTCACGACTGTATTCATCTGCGGTTCCCGCAGTATCTGCCCAATCGGGCGGCCTACGCCTACGCCCGGTCGGTCATGACCACCGCGGCCCGCCGGGCGACCCGGGTGCTCACCGTCTCGAACGCCTCGAAGCGCGACATCCTGTCGTGCCTCGGCGTTCCGAACGAGAAGGTCGAGGTCATCTACAACGGGCTCGACACCCGGCTGGCGAGTGCACCCGACCCGGAGGCCGTCGAGCGGGTACGCGATCGCTACATGCTCACGTCGCCGTTCATCCTTTACACCGGCAACATCAAGCCCCACAAGAACGTCGACCGG
>DATKDF010000099.1:0-8982 GCA_035512795.1 Vicinamibacterales bacterium | reverse complement strand
TCCGGAGGGCCTCCAGCGGATCGATGCGCGTGGCCCGCCACACCGGCGCCAGGATGGCCGCGACCGCCACGAGCAGCATGCCGGCCGCACAGGTGGCAAACGTCGCCGGGTCGAGCGGCTCGACGCCGAAGATCCAGCCCTCCAGAAAGCCCGTCAGCCCGGCTGCCGCCACGGAGCCGGCGATGATTCCGACCCCGGTGCTGAACAACCCCTGCCGAAGCACCAATCGCGTGACGTTCATCGCCGTCGCGCCGAGCGCGACCCGCACGCCGATCTCGCGCGTGCGTTGCCGCACCCACCACCCCACGGTCGTCATCAACCCGATGGCGGCGAGCACGATCGCGAGCGCGGCGAAGACCCCGAGCAGCCACGCGCCGAAGCGCCAGCGGTTGACGCTCGCGTGGACCCGGTTTTCCATGCGCTCGACGTCGCCGATGACGAGTGTGGGGTCGAGCGAGCGGACGGCCGCACGGAGGTCGCGCGCCCGCTCCTCGTCGCGACGCCCATCGAGCGCCAGGATCACGTGGAGCGACGACGTGGGGTGCTGCGCAACCGCGAGGTACGCCTCACTGCGCGGCCGGGGATCGGACGGCGCGAATCGCGTGCCGGCGGCGATGCCGACGATCCGATGACGGACCGGGATGGGCTCCGCGTTGCGGCGATGCCACAGCACGTCAACCTCCTCGCCGACCACCTGCCCGTCCGGGCGCAGCCGCCGCGCGAGGACGTCGTTGACCATGACGACCCTGGCTGACGCGTCGGTGTCGGCAGCCGTGAACCCGCGACCCTGGAGGACGGCGATCCGCATCAGTTCGAGGTAGCCGTCGGTGATCGCACTGACGTACGCGCGGACCGGCGCCTCGCCGGCAGTGATTTCACCGATCGTCACCGAACCCGAGAGCGGCACATAGGTGGACCCTTCGACGCGTGCGCCGGCCCGTTCACCGAGGCGCGCGAACAGCGCGTCGAAGAACTGCCGGCTCCGGGCGTCGTCCGCACCCGGCAGCGTGATGAGCGCCCGCAACCTCCCTGCCGGATCGAATCCGGGATGCGTCGGCCTGAGCGTCAGGAACGTCTGGATCATCAGGCTGGCCCCGACGAGCACCACCACCGACAGCGCCACCTCAACGGCCACGAGCGCCAGCCGGCCGCGGCTGGTCGCGCGACCGCCGACCCGCGCGGACCCGGCCAGCTCTCGAGCCGGAGCGACACGTCGAATCAGACCGACCGGTACGACGCCGGCGACGAGTCCCGCCACGGTTGCGACCGCCATCGTGAACGCAAGCACACGTCCGTTGACGGCAACGTCTTCGACGTGCGGCAGGTAGCCCGGGAGGATCGACACGATCGAGCCCATTGCGAGTGTCGTCGCCACGAGCCCCGCCACGGCGCCCACGAGCCCGAGCAGCACGTTCTCCGTCACGGCCTGGCGCACGAGCCGGCCGCGGCTGGCTCCGAGCGCCACGCGCATCGCCAGTTCGCGCCGGCGCGCGAGGCCGCGCTCGAGCTGCAACCCGCCGACGTTGAGACACGCGATGAGGAGCACGCAGAGCACGGCGCCCACAAGTATGAGAAACGGCGTCCTGGTCTCGTAGAACGTCTGCTCGAGCAGTGGCAGCAGGCTCAGATCCGGCCAGGCGGCCGACGCCGCAGCCACGTTGACCCCGTCGGCGACGCGCACGAATGCGTTCAGAAGGTCACTGGGCTGACACCCCTCCCAGCCGCCACCGGCGACCGGCCGGCCCACCGGCAACCAGGCTTCCGTGTCCGATCGGGTCAACGGCCCCGCGAACCTCAACGGCATGACGCCGACGATCGTGACGGGGATCAGGTTGACGCCGATCGTCGTGCCGAGGAGCTCCGGCGTGCCGCCGAGCGACTGCCAGAACTTGTGACTGATCACGGCAGTCGCGGCCGCGCCAGGGCGATCGTCGGCAGCCGTGAACGCACGGCCGATCAGGGGCCGCGTGCCGAGCACGTCGAACATCGACGCCGAGATGCACTCGACGTCGAGCCGGCGCGGCTCATCGATGCCCGTGAGCACGTGCGAGCCGCCGTCGAGGACGCCGATGGCCGCGAGCGGCCCCGGGGCCGCCTGGAGTGCTTCGAGACGCGCTCGCGGTATCGCCGCTGTCCAGCCACGGTCCCCCTGGCGCCGGAGGATGGCGATGCGGTCGGCGTCCACGAACGCCGACCGCAGCATCACGGTGTCGATCACGCTGAACACCGCGGCGTTGACGCCGGTGCCGAGCGCGAGCATGAGCACGGCGAGCACCGTGAAGCCCGGCGTGCGCCGCATCGACCGGACGGCGTAGGTCACGTCCTGTCGCAACACGCTCACGTGCTCGCGCATGACCGTCCACGCGAGGGTCGGCAGGTCGCGCAGGACGAGGCCCCGCCGATCGCCGTCGGCGCGGCGTTCGTCGAGGTCGGCCTCGATGGCCTGGCCGAAGTCCGCGCGGAACTCGGCGGGCAGCAGGCGCACGAGCCGGCGGAGCACCCGGTCAATCCAGCTTTGGCGCGTGGCGCTCACGACCGCGCCTTCCCGATCGCGCGGGTCGATCGCGCGGCCGCCACCATCCGTTCGAGCCGGGCCGTCTCGGCCGCCATCACCTTCTGCCCGAACGGCGTCAGCCGGTAGTACCGGCGCCGGGCGTCGTCGTCCTTCGCGGGCCGCCGGGTGGACTCGACGACGAGCCCGTCGGCCAGCGCGCGTTTCACGATGGCGTAGAGGGTGCCGGTGCCGAGCGCCACGGCGCCGTCGGTCCGGGCCGCGACGGCCTTGACGATGGCGTAGCCGTGCCGCTCCTGGTCGGCGAGGCTGACGAGGACATGGAACATGGCCGCGGTGAGCGGCAGGAGGCCGGCCGGGTCGCGCGTCGAGTCGGGGCGCATGACAGCGGACACACTATAGCGTATCGCACTACAGTGCAAGCCACGCGTGTTGTTCGCCTGTCGACGAGGTTCGCCTGACCGACGTCGTCGGCCCGCCGTCAGCAGGTGAAGTCGAGATACGTCGAGTGGCGGTCTGAACCGTGATCGATGGCCAGGTCGCGGCGTTCGTAATCGAGGTGCAGCGCCGACATGATCATCGGGGCCGCGTCTTCGACGAGCCGCGCCGTCAGCGGCTGTCCCGGTTCGGTCACGAGGTCGGGGAACAGGTCGGACAGCAGGAAATGACGGCACGCGAGCGGCTGGAACTCGTCGAGAGCCCGCTCGGCGACCAGGCCGTGGTCGCCGAAGAGCTGCAGACGCGGCCGTCCGACGGTGTCGCTGGCAAACTCGATGTTCATGACGGCCAGCAGGCAGTCGTACAACCGGTGCCCGGCCGACCCCCTGACCTGGCACCCCGAGACGATGTAGTCGGAGGCGAGGCCGCCGCGGCCGGTCACGCTCTGATAGCGCGCGTGGGTCGCGCCGCCGGGACGGAAGTGGGAGAAGCAGGCCCGGCCCCAGTTTCTGGCGCGCACCTCGACCTTCATGAGCGAGTGCGACGTCCGCGGCGTGGTGGCGACCCCAAGGCCGCCAGCATGCCCGGCCGGCAGCGGCAGGGCTGTGGCATCGATCGAGCAGCTCTGGAACACGCCCAGGCGCAGGACACCCTGCTCGACCGCGCCCGGTGGCTGCACGCGCCGGGCCAGCCCCTCATCGCGCGTCGACGACCAGTCGATGGTGCCGCGAGCGTTGGACACGAAGGGCATCAGCCACAACGCCTCTTCAATCCAGCGACTCGCGCTGAAGTACAGGCGTGACTCCAGCTCGACCCCGCCGATGCGGGCACCGGCGAACATGAGCGGCGTGAACAGCAACGCGTCGGCCGGGAAGTTGCCGGCCGGCCCGAGTGGCGACGTCCGCGCGGGCTTGACCGGCACGTCCTGGAAGTGCAGCGGGTGCTCGACCGAGAACGCACCGCCGTTCCGGCCCTTCATGAAGGTGTAGCCGAACGTGACCGCTTCGGTGTCGTTGATCACGACGAGGACACCGCCGTCGCGGAGCATGGCATCCGGCGCGACCGGGGTGAGCGCCTCACCCGGCGATGCGGCCGGCTTCATGTCGCCGACTGAGTACAGCGTGCTCTGAAAGGGCGCGAGCCGGTACCGGCGTTCGCCGGCCGTGCTCCCGGCCCGGTCGACGAAGCGAACCACGCCAGCCGATTCGTCCTCGTGCGGGTTGAACAACGCCAGCGCGCAGTGGTACTCGGCGAGCGACGGGAACGGCATCGAGTAGAGGAAGCGGCCGCGCGCCTGATCCGGTGCAGCCGGGTGCGCATGCACGTTGTCGAAGTTGCTGGCGGCGTTCCAGCGGACGAAGCCCGCGCTGAAGAGGTCGCCCGCGTGGCTGAGTTCGGTGCCGGTCGGGACCAGGCGAAGCCGCGCGCTGCCCCAGAACGGTTTGCCGTCGAGCACCTGGTCCATCTCGATGAGCGTCGGACGCATGGCCGAGATCTGCCTTTGCCCGTTGCCGCCCAGATTGATCTCCGTCCCGTGCGCATCGTAGAGGATGACCTCGTACCGGGTGCCGTACGCATCGTTGCGGAAGCCGTCGCTGCCGGGGAAGGACGTGGCCGTGAGCAGCAGGTCGGTCGAGATGCCCAGGACCGGGTCGGACACGATGAACGGTGCGGCCACGTCGAGCCAGCAGGCGCGCGCGCCGGGAGCCGCCGGCTTTCGCGTCCCCGGGGCCCCCATGAGCCGGACGGGCCCGGCCAGATTGATGCCAGCCAGGCCGCCCGTCAGACCCACGAGAAACGTACGCCGGTCGAGATTGTGCATCGACTAGGCTGGAGTATAACCCACCCGCCGGGCCCTGGCGCCGCCAGCCCTATCGCACGCCGATTCGATAGAGGTGCGACGCGGAGCGAATGAGAAACGACCCGTCCGAGACGGCCGGCGACGCCAGAATCGCACCGTCGAGGACGTTGACGGCCAGGGGCGTCAGGTCGTGCCCGGGTGCGATCACCGTCGTGGCGCCTCCTTCGCCCGCGAAGTAGATGCGCCCGCCCGCGTACACAGGTGACGCCGAGTGGTTGCCGCCCAACCGCTGCAGCGCGCGGATGTCGCCGGTCAGCGCGTCGAGGCACATCAGGATTCCCGTGTCGTTGACCAGGTACAGGTCGGGACCGACGAGCAGCGGCGAAGCCGTGAACGGCGCGCCGCGCTCCAGCGTCCACGCCACATGCGTGTTGGTGACGTCGCCGGACCCGTCGGGCCGGATGGCGACGAGCGACGGCTGCTGAAAGCCCGTGCTGACGAAGACCAGGCCGTGGCCGAACACGGGCCGTGGCACGTTCGCGTAGGTGTCGGGATAGCTCACGCGCCAGATCTCCCGGCCGTTCAGCGGGTCGAGGGCCATCGCGTACAACGCACCCGCGCTGACGACCTGGTCGCTGCCGTCCACCGTGATCGCGAGCGGCGTCGAGTAGGCCTGGCTCCACGGCAGGCGGCGGGAGCGTCGCCACCGCGTTCGCCCGGTCCGCTTGTCCAGCGCCACGACGAACGCCGCGTCGAACCCGTCGCAGTTGACGATGAGGAGGTCGCCGTGGAGGATGGGCGATCCGCCGTTGCCGTGCTGGGTCACGTACGGCAGGCGTGTCCGCCAGACCACCTCCCCCGACACGGACACGGCCGCCGTGCCGCTGGCGCCGAAGTGCACGTACACGCGGTCGCCTTCGACCACGGGCGTGGGCGACGCGTCACTGTTCTTGGCGTTTGTGCTGAACTCAGCCTCTCGGATTCGGAAGACCTCGACGTTGACGATCTCGCGGCCGTGCTCCGCGTCGAAACCGAGGAGACGAAGCGACGCGGCGCCCCGGTCGGGCACGGCCGACGTGACCCACACGCGCCCGTCGGACACGACAGGCGACGACCACCCGCGGCCGGGCACGGCGGTCTTCCAGATGACGTTCGTCGTTTCGCTCCATTCGAGCGGCACGCGTTCGTCGGCCGACACGCCCTGCCCCGACGGGCCGCGGAACTGGGGCCAGTCCTGAACGGGCGGGCCCCCGGCCGAGACAGCCACGCCTGCCACGCAGACCAGGAGCGCCAGGCTCGTGCGCATGGCCAGACTGTACATCCGACCGGGCCGCGATGCGCCGGCAACTGTCGCGAGGGCGCGGTCGACGAGCCTTCGCCAGGGAGATCGCATAATGGCGGCATGCGCCTGGTCTGCCCGCCGCGGCCGCGTCTCAGCCGTCTCGTGCTGACCGCCGCGCTTGCGGCCGTGCTGCTGCTCGTTGCGCCGGCTGCCGCACATGCCGGTCAACAGGAACCGCGGCTCGCGCGCGGCCATGAGACGCGCGCCCTCGTGGGCTCGGTCGGCCAGTCGTGGCGGTTCGGCTGGAACGATGCCGGGCTCTCCACGAGCGACGTGATCTTCGCCGGCATTCATCCGCAGCTTGGCTGGTTCCAGACCAGCCGGTTCGAGCTCTACGGTGAGGGCACGCTGCAGATCTATTGGCGCCCGCACGCCGCCGTCTTCGCCGGCCTCATGGGCATCGGCGGTCGGTATCACTTCGCCGACGACCGCGCGTGGACGCCGTACGCGCTCGTGTCGGCCGGCCTGGGCTGGACGTCGCTCGACATCGTGGAAATCGATCGTGTCTTCAACTTCCAGGTGGTCTGGGGCGCCGGGCTCCGCCAGATCACGCGCCGGGGCCCGGGCTGGATGATCGAGTTCCGCAACCACCACATCTCGAACGCCGGCACGCGCGGCGAGAACATCGGCATCAACTCGGCGACGCTCGTCGCCGGCGTGCACTGGGTGCTGCGGTAGGGCGCCTGGGTGGGGTCGCGGCCCGGCGCGCGAGCCCCGCGCGTCGACGGGCAGGACGTCACGTCGGCCGCGGGACATCCTCGCCGCTGTCGTCGCCGTCGACAGCGGGCAGGCGCAGTACCGCCCGGCAGCCTCCATCCGGCGATCGCTCCAGCGCCACCGACCCGCCGTAGAGTTCGGCGAGGTCGCCGACGATGGCCAGGCCGAGTCCGGTGCCGGCGACGGCCTCGTCGGCCCGCACGCCGCGCCGCAGCACCGCGGCCCGCATTCCTTCGGCCAGCCCCGGACCGTCATCGTCAACGACGATGACGATCTCGCGGCCGGCGAGCGACGAGTCGACACGCACGCGCGTCTGCGCCCACTTGCAGGCGTTGTCCACCAGGTTGCCGAGCATCTCGTCGAGGTCCTCGCGCTCGACGCGCACACAGTGCGCGGCCGGCGAAGCGACATCGATCAGGAGGTCGCGGCCCGCATGCAGCCGGCCCAGCGCGCGTGCGAGCCCGTCGGCCGATGTCTTGACCGACGACCGCGTGCCGGGTGTCGAGCCCGAGGCGGCCGCGCGCGCATGGGCAAGGTGGTAGTCCACCTGCCGGCGCATCCGCTCGACCAGCTGCCGGATGGACGCGGCGACCTCGACGTGACCGGCGGTCGCGGTCGAGTCGGCCTCCTGCGCCAGGATCGCCAGCGGGGTCTTGAGGCCGTGGGCCAGGTCGCCGGCCTTGGCGTGCGCCCGCCGGATCGCCTCGTCGCGCTGTGTGAGCAGGGCATTGAGGTCGTCGACGAGCGGCTGAATCTCGCCGGGATAAGCGCCCTCGAGGCGGCGCTCCTGCCCCTGGCGCAGCCCGGTCAGACGCGATCGCAGGTCGTCGATCCGGGCGAGTCCGCGCCGCACCTGCAGGGCGCCCGCCACGAGGCACACCGCGCCGGCCAGCAGCACGAGCGGCATCTGCAGCACGCCATGCACGTGCAACGCGATGGGGAGCCGCAGCACGGGATACACGTCGAAGACGACCGACATCGCCGCGCTCGCGAGCAGAATCATGCCGATGGTCCAGAGTACGGACCCGGTGAAAATGCGCCGCCGCAGCGACGGCGTCATGACGCCATCCGGTAGCCGAGTCCACGCACGGTCTCGATCACCGACGCCCCGAGCTTCCGGCGCAGGCGGGCGATGAACACCTCGATGGTGTTGGAGTCGCGGTCGGCGTCGAGCGCGTAGATGTGCTCGGCCAGTTCGCCCTGCGAGACGACGCGGGTGCGGTTGTGCATGAGGTAGGCGAGGACGCGGAACTCGTGGCTCGTGAGCCTGACCGGGACGCCGTCCAGCGTGACCCGTGCCTGCTGCGGCTCCAGGACGACCGCGCCGCACGCAAGCGCGGGGGACACCTGTCCGCTGGCCCGGCGAATCAGCCCCCGCACCCGCGCCAGCACTTCCTCCAGGCGAAACGGCTTGGTCACGTAGTCGTCGGCGCCGCCGTCGATGCCCGTGACTTTCTCGTGCCAGCTCGCGCGGGCCGTCAGCACCAGGACCGGCACGCGAAGTCCCGCCTCCCGCCAGCTCCGCAGGATCGTGAGGCCGTCGATCCGGGGCAGGCCGAGGTCGAGCACGACGGCGTCGTACGTCTCGGTGCGGGCCAGGAAGTCGGCGCGCGCGCCGTCGGCGGCGCAGTCAACGGCATACCCCGCCTCGCCGAGCGCGCCCGCCAGTTGCCGGGACAACGCCGCTTCATCTTCAACGACCAGGACCTTCATGGAAACGGACGAGCCGTCAGGACAGGGTATCGCGAAGACGGCTGAACGGCACCTGAACGGCACGTTCACCGGCGGTTCAGCGACGGGAGCGTATCGTGGTGCGCATGTTCACCTATGACTTCGGTTACAGCGCCTGGCTGGTCTACGGTCACCTGGTTCCGCTCGCGCTGTTCGGCGTGCTGGCCGCGCTTGCGGTGTGGCGCGGGTGGCCCCGCTGGCTCGTGGTCGCGTCGGGCCTCGTCGCGCTCTGGGCGCTCTCGGCCTTCGTCATCATGCAGATCCTCAACCGTCCGGTGGACCTGCCGACGGAACAATTTCTCGCCGCCGGCAGCGGGCGCATTCTCGACGTCGGCGCCGGGTCGGGCCGGTTGACCGTCGGCGTCCTGCAGGCGAGGCCGCGAGCCACCGCCATGGCCCTGGACATCTATAGCGGGTACTTCGGCATCGACGACAACACGC
>DATKDF010000098.1:0-3439 GCA_035512795.1 Vicinamibacterales bacterium | reverse complement strand
TCGCCGGCGCCGCGCGCACCTACTCGATCGAGGCGCTCATGGGCGACGGCCGTGCACTTCAGGCCGGCACGTCGCACAACCTGGGCCAGAACTTCTCGAAGGCATTCGAGATTCAGTTCCAGGGACGCGACAAGTCCGTCCAGCACGCGTGGACGACCTCGTGGGGCGTGTCCACGCGGCTCATCGGGGGCGTCATCATGACCCACGGCGACGACAGCGGCCTCATCCTGCCGCCGAACATCGCGCCGTACCAGGTCGTCATCGTGCCCATTCCGCGCGGCAACTGGAAGGAAACGGTCCTGCCGAAGGCCGTGGCGATCCGGGATGAGCTCGTGGCTCACGGCATCCGCGTGAAGCTCGACGACCGCGAGGAGAACTCGCCGGGCTGGAAGTACGCCGAGTGGGAACTGCGCGGTGTCCCGCTCAGGCTCGAGATCGGCCCCAGGGACATCGAGAAGGGACAGGTGTTCTCCGCGCGCCGGGATACGCGCGAGAAGGCACCGATTCCCGTCGCGGAACTGACCGGCCGCGTGTCGGCGCTTCTCGAAGCGATTCAGACCGGGCTGCTGACCACGGCGCGAGCGTTCCGCGAGTCGCGGACGCAGGAAGCCGGGTCGTGGGACGCGTTTGCCGCCGCCATGGAAGGCCGGCCGGGCTTTGTCATCGCCCCATGGTGCGGCAGCGCCGCCTGCGAGGCCGCCATCAAGGCCGAAACGCAGGCCACGCTCCGGAACATCCCGCTCGGGTCGCCCCAGTTCGACGGCCGGTGCGTCAAGTGCGACGGCCCGGCGACAAGCCGGGCCTGGTTCGCCAAGGCCTACTGAAGCCGCACGACCATCGCCGCGCGGCGGTTCAGCCGCCGGGTCTCTTCCCGCGCGTTGTCGTGCCGCGGCCGCTCTTCGCCGTAGCTCACCGTCGTCAGCCGGTCGCCGCTGATGCCCCGGCCGACCAGATACTCGCGGACCGCGCGCGCACGGCGCTCGCCGAGCGCCAGGTTGTACTCGGCCGTCCCGATGCTGCAGGTGTGGCCCTCGATCGTGAGCCGGAGCGTCGTGTCGGCCTGCATCGCCTCAATCGCCTCGTCGAGCACGCGGAGCGCATCGGGGCGCAGCGTGTAACGGTCGAAGTCGAAGTGGACGTCCTCGAACGTGTAGTCGCGCCGCGCCGGGGCCGTCACCTGGATCGTGACCGTGTCACTGGCCGTGCCGCCACGTCCGTCGTCGACGGTCACGGTCAGCGTCACCGGGCCCGTCTGCTGCGGAGCCGTCCATGGCGACTGACGGTTGGTGGGGGACGACACCGTGCCTGCAGGCGTGGTCCACCGGTAGGTCAGCGGGTCACCGTCCGGGTCGTTGGCATCGGCCGCCACCGTGGCCGAACGGCCGATCTCGACCGTGCACGGGTTGCAGCTGGCCTCGACCGTCGGCGGGCGGTTGGCCGGCGCCGGCGGTGGGGGAGGCGGTGGCGGTGGCGGCGGCGGGGGCGGCGCCACGAACGTCCGCGACCGGGTGCCCGGCGAGTATCCGAGGCGCACCTGAATCGATGTGGCGTCGCCGGTGAGGCTCGGATAGCCGGACGCGTCACGGCCCTTCATGGCCAGGTTCCAACTGGCCGCCGCGCCGGCAAACATGCCACCCGCGCCCTGCCAGGTGAATCCGACCGACGCGAACACCGGGTTGCGGAGCCGCGTCGAGATCGGGGCCTCCGATCCGTCTTCGCCGAAGAGCCCGGCCGGGGCGCTAATCGTGTCGCTGAAGAACATCTCGCCGAAGAGCTCGCCATGCAGGCGGATCCGGGACTCGGGCAGCAGCGGCACCGCCGACCCGAGACCCCATCGGAAGCCGTGCGTCAGGTCGAAGCCGTCCGGGTTGCCCCGAACCATGATCCCGGCGCGGCCCGCGACATCGATGAGCCGCACTTCCCGCGACACGATCGCGTCGACGATGAAGTCCGTGGCGCCGCTCGAGGCGCCCGAGTCCTCATCGCCGATCGGCAGCTTGATCTGGGCCGCGAGGCCCACCGCCGCCGGTGACGCGCTCGAGGCGAGCAGGTTCAGCTTGCCGCCCACCCAGAGGTCGCCAAGCTGGTTACCGATCCACCCTTCGGTCACGCCGGGGTGGTCGACCACGATGCCGCCGCCGGTCGGCGTCTCTGGTCCGCCGAAGAAGATCGGCCGCGCGTCCCGGTCGATGCGCGTCACGATGCGCAGGTTGCCGAAGAGCTCCGCCCGCCCGCCCAGACCGACCGCAAACGTGACCGGAAACGCCGCGACATTGGTGAAGCCGGCGTCGGAGTCGAAGTCGGTGCGGTACAGGCTGATCGACCACTTCTTGTGGGCCAGCACTTCGGCCGTCGGCACGAACCAGATGCCCGTCGTCCCCGAGGCCGTCGTCGTTGCAGGTCGCGTGCCCTCACCCGAGCCGCTCTGCGGGGTCTGGGCATGAAGTGGTGTGGCCAAAAGGAGCGCGAGCGCGATGGAGACAGAGCCAGCCAGTCGAGTCATAGGTCTAATCCGTTGGGGGTCTGCCGCGCCCGATGCGGGCAACGACCCAAGTCTGTATTGTGCGGCCCGCCAGACGCCAAGTCAACGAAACTGCAGCAGTTAGGGGTCGATCCCGCCCGGTGGGTCGGTCGGCCGACGGGTGGGACGGGTATACTGGGTGACGACTCGCCGACTGCTGGGAGCGCACCATGGGGCCAATTGGATTTCCGGAACTGCTCATCATCCTCGTCGTGGCGCTCATCGTGTTCGGCCCGCGCAAACTGCCGGAACTCGGCCGTTCGCTCGGCAAGAGCCTGTCCGAATTCAAGCGGGCGTCCAATGAGCTGCGCAACACGCTCGAGGAAGAAGTCCGCCTCGAGGACCAGAAGGCCAAGCCCACGCCCGGTCCGGGCCGCGTCGAAACCGGCCTGCCGCCGGAGGCGATCGACACCCCCTCCGCACCCGAACGCATCGCCCGTGGCGAGCAGGGCAGCTAGAGGCCGGGATCTGGCCGCCTGAGCGCCGACATGGCTCCCGAGACCCCGGCCGAGACGTTCGACCGCGATTACGACGACAGCGCCGAGACGACCGACGACGGCGCACGGATGAGCTTCCTCGAGCACCTCGAGGAGCTGCGCAAACGCATCATCTACTCGCTTTACGCCATCGGCGCCGCCTGTGCCGTCATGTTCTCGGTCCACACGCAGATGTACAACTACCTGACCGGGTACCTCCAGGAACAGGGCGGCACGCTCATCTTCACGCAGCCGATGGGCGGCTTCATGTTCGACCTGAAGGTGACGGTGCTGGCCGGCGTGGTGCTGGCGGCGCCATTCGTCTTCTCTCAGGTCTGGCTGTTTGTCGCGCCGGGCCTGTACGCACGCGAGCGGCGTGTGGTGATTCCGTTCGTCCTGTTCGCGAGCGTGCTGTTTTTCAGCGGCGCCTACCTGGCGCACG
>DATKDF010000097.1:0-17908 GCA_035512795.1 Vicinamibacterales bacterium | reverse complement strand
TGCGCCTCGTCTCGTTCGCGGCAGGTGACGCCGGGCCAGGCAACCCCAACGTGACACGCGTGCTGCCTTCATGGCCTTCATGCCTCCATGACCTTCACGTGATCGCTTCGCGACTTCGCGTGATCCAGACCCGAGAACGACCCCGGGGTGTGATCAATCATCAGACCAAAGGACCCAGGACCACAGAACCGAAACGCTGCTACTTGGGCCAGGGCACGAGCATCCGCGTCCGCTCGCGATAGGCCTCGTAGGCGGGATCCTCACCCCACTTCTCCCGGGCGCTTCTTTCGAGCGTCGGGATGCCCGTGAAGAACAGCAGAATCGCCGTGAGCGTCGTCGGGCCGACCATGCCGAGAAGCGCCCAGCGGCCGAGGTCCGGCCACGCGAAGAGGAACACGCCCCACCAGCAGAGGATCTCGCCGAAGTAGTTCGGATGCCGGCTGAGCGACCAGAGGCCGGTGTCGACCCAGTGCGCGCCGCCACCGGGCTGCGACTTGAACCGGAACTTCTGCGCGTCGGCCACGGTCTCGATGGTGAGCCCGGCCGCCCAGACGGGCAGGCCGATCGTCATCCACTGATCCGGAAGAGCAGGTAGCCCGCCAGACGAACGCCCCAGACGATGGCCATCGCGGCCAGCATGAGCGCCGGTGCCGACGCCGCGAAGACGAAGAACATCGCCTGGACGGCCAGGCTCAGCGTCAGCGTCAGGACGAGGTCCGGGGCGTTCGGCAGAGTCACGGCAGCCGATCATAGGTCCGCCGCGGGGGTTCGCGATATTCTTCCGGCACGCCGACAGGCGGCCCGTTCCGTGCGCGACTTCACCGGTACCGATCGCATTGCTGTCCACCAGCGCCTGGGGTCAGGCGGGTTCGGCGTCGTCTATCGCGGGTACGACCGCGGGCGGCGGCTCCCGGTCGCCATCAAGACGCTGAAGTCGCTCGATCCGGCCGGGCTGGCGTCGTTCAAGGACGAGTTCCGGGCGCTTGCGGATATCGCTCATCCGAACCTCATCACGCTCTTCGAGCTGCTCTCCGACGGCGACCAGTGGTTCTACACGATGGAGCTGGTCGACGGTGTCGACTTCCTCACCTGGGTGCGCGGCGGCTCGGCGTGGGCGGCCGACGCGAGTGCCGAGTCGACACCGGAGACCGAGACGCGCGCCGTCGGCGACTCGTCGCGGTCGGGCGGGGCGGGCGACACACCGCCCCAGACGCTCGACGAAGGCCGGCTGCGGCGCGCGCTCGTTCAACTGGCCAGCGGTGTGGCCGCCCTTCACGCGGCGGGCACGCTCCATCGAGACCTCAAGCCGTCGAACGTGCTCGTCACGCCCGCCGGGCGCGTCGTCATCCTCGATTTCGGACTGGCACGCGAGATTCCGCTCGACGGCGACGCCACCCGGGCCGAGCCGTCACAGCTGGTCGGCACGCCGGCCTACATGTCGCCCGAGCGGCTGCGGAGCGGCGCGTCGAGTCCGGCCGCCGACTGGTACGCCGTGGGCGTGATGCTCTTCGAGGCGCTCACCGGTCGACGACCGTTTGTGGGGTCGATGCTCGACCAGCTCGTCGCCACGCAACACGGCCCGCCGGTCCGGCCCCGCGAGCTGGCGCCCGGCGTGCCCGACGATCTGGACGCGCTCTGCACGGACCTGCTGGAGCGCGATCCCGTGGTACGCCCGGCTTCGGCCGACGTGCTGGCGCGGCTCGGCTCGGCGGGTGTTGGCGTGCCCGCCGCCGCGCCCGGCCGCTCGCGCGTGTTCGTCGGCCGCGCGGGCGAGCTCTCGGTGCTCGACGACGCGTTCGCGGCCACGCTCGACTCGCGGCGTCCGGTCGTCGTGTCCATCTCCGGCGCCCCTGGCGTCGGCAAGAGCTCGCTCGCCCGCCAGTTCCTCGAACGCGTGCGCGCGCGCACGAGCGGCGCCGTCGTCCTCGCGGGACGCTGCTACGAAACCGAGTCGGTGCCCTACAAGGCCGTCGACAGCGCGCTCGATGCCCTCAGCCGATATCTCCAGCAGCTGCCGGTCGAGCAGGCCGCGGCGCTCCTACCCCGTGATGCGGAGGCGCTCACGCGGCTCTTTCCGGTCCTCGGGAGCGTGGGCGCCTTCGCGCGGGCGCCACGGCGCGGCGCCGACGTGCTCGACGCGCAGGAGCAGCGCGGCCGAGGCTTCTCGGCGCTTCGTGAACTTCTCGGCCGGCTCACCGATCGCCAGCCGCTCGTCCTCGTGCTCGACGACGTCCAGTGGGGCGATGTGGACTCGGCCGCGCTCCTGGCCGAGCTGCTCCGGCCGCCGGATCCGCCGGCGCTCCTCCTGATCCTGACGTTTCGCGCGCGCGAGGCGGCGACGTCAGCGATGCTGCAGGAGTTCGCGCGCCTGGTTGAACAGATGCCGGGTCTCGACCGGCGCGACCTGCCGCTCGAGGACCTGCCGCCCGACGACGCGCGGCAACTGGCGTCGTTGCTCGTCCGGTCCGATTCGACGTCGGCGGCGGGCCGCCACGTGATCGACGAAGTGGCTGCCGAGTCGGCCGGCAATCCGCTGTTCATCGCCGAGCTTGCCCGGCACATCGGTCACGGCGGGACCGCGCGGTCCGGCGCCGGGCCGTCGAGCCTCGACGACGTGATTGCTGCGCGGGTCGGCACGTTGCCGGCCGAGGCGCAGCGCCTGCTGGCGGTCATCGCGCTGTCCGGCCACCCGATCGAAGTGCCGCTGGCGTCGGCGGCGGCGGGCATGTCCGACGTCGACGAACGGGCCGTAGCCCTCCTGCGGTCGGCCCGCCTGATTCGTGGCACTGGAGAGATCCGCTGGCGCCGCGTGGCGCCGTATCACGACCGGATTCGCGAGGTCGTCACGGCCTCGATTTCCGCCGTCGAGGCGCCAGCGCTTCACCTGCGCATCGGCGAGGCGCTCGAGGCGTCGTCGGGCACGGATCCCGAGCGGCGGGCGTTTCATTTCGAGCGCGCCGGCGCGGTCGAGCGAGCCGCACCCCTCCTGATCGAGGCGGCCGAGCGGGCGATGCGGGCGCTGGCATTCGATCATTCGGCCGCCCTCATCGAACGCGCGCTGGCGCTCGTACCGCCCGCCGAGCCGGTCGAGCGCCGGCGCCTGCACGAGCGGCTTGGCGAGGCGCTCGGGTCGGCGGGCCGTGGTGCGCGCGCGGCCGAGGCGCTGCTCGTGGCCGCGAAGGATGCCCCGCCCGACGACGCGCAGGAGCTGATTCGTCAGGCGGCGCATCAGTACCTGATCAGCGGCCACATCGACGAGGGACTCGACCGGTTGCGGTCGGTGCTCGAGGCCGTTGGCCTGCGTATTCCGTCGACGCCGCGCCGGGCGCTGCTGGGTGTGCTGTATCACCGCCTGCGGCTGCGTTTGCGCGGTCTCGACTTCACACGTCGCGACGAGTCGGGCGTGCCGGCCGAGACACGCCGTCGCCTCGATGCCTGCTGGTCGGCCGCGAGCGGACTCGCCAACGTCGATGCGATTCGGGGCGCGTACTTCCACGCGCGGCATCTGCGCATGGCGCTGGCTGCCGGCGAGCCGCGGCGAATCGCGCTCGGCTGTTCGAACATGGTGAGCCAGACGGCGATCGAAGGCCTGCCGGTCCGCGCGCAGGTCGAGGCGCTGATGGCGCGCGCCGATGCACTGGCCGCCGAGTCGGGCGATCCGTTTATCGTCGCGCACAACGACCTGGCCTGCGGTGTGGCCGAGTATCTGGGCGGCCGCTGGCGCGCGGGGCTCGAGCGTCTGGTGCGCGCCGAGACGGTCCTGCGTGAGCAGTGCACGGGCGTCGCGTGGGATCTCGACACGTGTCATCTCTATCGCCTGCGGACGATGTATCTGGTGGGTGACGTGGCGGCGATGTGCGCGCGGGTGCCGCGGCTCATCGAGGAGGCGCAGGAGCGCGGCGATCGGCTCGGCACGACGATGCTGCGATCGCGGCTCGCCAACGTCGCGCTGCTCGTGGCTGACGCCCCGGTGGAAGCCCGCGCGCTGTGCCACGAGGGCATCGCCGCGTGGAGCCGTCGCGGCTTCCACACCGAGCACTACTTCGAGTGGGTGGGGCAGACGGAGATCGATCTCTATGAGGGCCGCGGCGCCGAGGCGATGGCGCGCGTGGAGCGAACCTGGCCGGTGCTCCAGGGGTCACTCATCACGCGCGTGCAGATTGTGCGCGAGCAGGCGCACGACCTGCGCGGCCGCGCGGCGACGGCGGCGGCCGTGGAGACGTCGGACGCGGCGGCGCGCGCGCGGCTGCTGGCTGATGCCGAGCGCGACGCACAGACGCTCGACCGCGAGGGCACCCCGCTGGCCACGGCCTTCGCGCACGGCCTGCGCGCCTCGGTTGCGTCCATCCGAGGCGATCGTGAGACGGCGCTTCGTGAACTCGACGTCTGCGAGCGGACGTTCGCGGCCGACGAACTCGTACCGCATGCGATGGCCGCCCGCCGCCGCCGCGGGTGTCTGCTCGGCGGCGACGAGGGACGGGCGCTCGCGCAGTCCAGCGACGAGTGGGCCGCCGGGCAGGGGATCCGCAATCCCGATCGGTTCTTCGCGATGTTCGGGGTGTGAGACATCAGCCGCCTGGCCCCAGAAGCCACTTGGCTTGACGCAGTCCGGCCTCCGGGAGCTGGCCCTCGGACGTCGCGCTCCACACCATGATGTTTGTTCGCGTAGTGCGTCAGCCCCGCGCCACCTGCCGGTCCACCGCCCACGCCAGCACGGCGGCCACCAGATAGGTGAGCTCCGCCTGGATCGCCAGCGCGACGTCAGTGTCGGGCGGCGGCAGGATGACGTAGATCGTCTGCACCACGGTGAGGACGGCCGCGCCCGCGTAGAGCCATCGGCGGGCGCGCGGAGAGGGAAGCCGCCGGCCCAGCCAGATCGCCGAGCCGACGACGAGCCCGACCTCGAGCAGGTAGGCCAGGAGCGCGTAGCGCCAGAGGCCGAAGCCGACGCGCGTCGCGCCGTCGACCGTCAGCGGCAGGTCGGGTTCGTGCACGATGAGGTCGAGGCACCAGTGCGAGAACACGGCCAGCGCCAGCGCGACGCCCACGCGCCAGTGACGCCAGACCGTGCCCGCCAGCGCAATCACCACCGCGTAGAGCACGGTCAGCGAGAACGCGTGCGTGTAGGGAATCTTCAGGAGCTCCATGCCGAGCGGCCCGCGCACGGCCTGGTCGAGCGCCACGTGCTCGATGCCGAGCGGCACCAGGATGAAGAAGACGATGTCGGGCGCCTGCACGGCGAGAAAGAACGCGAGCAGCGGCACGTGCGGATATCGGCCGTGCAGCAGATACGCGGGCGCGTAGTGGCCGGCCAGCATGGTGCCTCGCCCCCCTACTCCCCGAAGATGCGCGCGTGCTCGGCCTGCCGGCGGTACTGGCCGGGCGCGAAGTACTTGTCGTAGTACTCGAGCTCGACATGACACACCTGCACCCACGTGCCGGGCACGAGCCACGCGTCCACGTGCGCCGGGAACCGGTCGTACGTGTCCACGATGTAGTTGCAGATCTCCTTGGTGTAGGCGATGACCTCTGGAGAGTACCGCACGGCATCAGCCTGGAACTTCGACACGCTCGACGCCGGGTCTCGATAGCCGCGGCCGAACACCTGCGCGTCGGCATAGGACTGGTACTTCAGCTCCAGGTGCCGGTCGACCGCCTCGTCCATCGACGTGACGTACGGCGGGCAGAAGCCCTCGAGCACGCCGTCGATACCCACCGGGTTCGGCTGGGTGGCGGGCACGGGCGGCCACCGGCTCCACGACTTCTTCGGCGTCTCGAACCGGAATCCCAGCCCGCGCCAGCCCTTCGACTCGTCGCGCTTGAAGAGGTACGGCTCCTGCGGAGCGACATGCACCCAGGCGCCGAGGCCCATCGCCTGCGCCACCAGCATGAGGTTCTGCTGCAGGAAGTACGCCTCGTGGTCCGCGAGCATGCAGCGGACGATGCTGAGCGGGGCGACGTTGTGGATATTGACGAACCCGCTCCGGGCCTCCTTCACGCCGCCGATGATCTGATACGGGATTGTCGCCGTCAGGTGCAGGTGCTCGGCGGCCCAGCCGGCCCAGTCCTCGATGGTGTGTGGGTGAAACACCTGCCAGTCGTCGACGAAGATCGGCCGCTGCCCGTCCGGCTCCGACAGGATGTTCAGCAGGCCGTTGATGTACATCCGTGTCACGTCCGTGACGGGCAGGAACATCGTGGTGCCGGGCCGGTTCGACGTCTGCTTGTTCCAGGCGAAGTAGTACGGATACTCGCGCGGGAAGTCGAGCCGGCCGTCGTGCAGCTTCACCTTGACCGTGGCGGCGGCCGCGATCCAGTCGGCCTCGGACCAGGCGTCCCATCGCGGCGGCAAATCCTTCGCCAGGGCCAGCGCCTCGCGGCCGTGCAGCCGCCGGATGAGGTAGATGCCCTCGTCGTTGGTCATGAAGAGCTGCGTCGGCTGGCTGTTGTCGGGGCTGCTGGCCGCGCGCGCCGCGAAGTGGAAGTACGGCGTACCCAGCTCCTTGCCGCCGCCCGGAATGTCGAGCGGCCCATCCATCGTCGCCACGCCGGTGGTGCCGGTGGCGACGAGTAGCATCGCTTCCTCGAGTGGGCTGAGCGGCGCGGGAGGGTTCGTGCTCCTGTGACTCAGTTCGCCCGCGTCGACCGACACGCCGCGCGCGATGCGCCGCGAGCGCCGCTCGGCGATCGCCGAGAGCAGCGGATAGCCGAGGATCTCGGCGAGGGGAGTGGCACCCATCGTCAGTTCCCCTTCTCGAGCTCGGCCAGCACGACCGGCAGGACGTCGCGCGCGGCGTTCGCGCCGATGAAGCAGTCGAGGTGCGCGTAGCCGGGAATCACGTGCCGGGAGTAGAGCTCCGTCCCGTTGGCCGCGCGCAGCCACTCGTAGGTCCGCTCGGACCCCTTCGGGAAGAAGAACACGTTGTCGGCGCCGTGGATGATCGCGATCGGCAGCTTCAGCCGGCCGACCTGCGGCAGATACGTGTCGTTCCCGTTCGCGTCCACGAGGTGACCCTTGCGCAGCAGTTCGGTGATCTGCGAGAAGGCCGTCAGGTTGCCGAAGCCGAAGATGTCGCCGAGCGCGTCAACGGTGGCCTGGTTGAGGTTCTCCGGTTTCAGGACGTGGCCGTAGATGGCGTAGATCCGGCGCGAGACGCCGCCGAGCGCGCGCCACTCGGCGGGCATCGGGTAGAGCGCCAGCAGGTGATCGACGTGCCGCAGCATCGGCGTCGTCGCGTTGCCGGTCGTGACGCCCGGCATCCCCAGTGCCTTCAGCGTCTCGATCAGGTGGATGCCGGCCTTGAACTTGTCCATGGCCTCGACATCGATGTGCGGGGTGAGCTGCGACGACACGAACTGGCGGACGCCGGTCAGGCCGCTGAGCAGGGCCATGTACGTGCTGAGCGACCCCACGCAGTGGCCGACGATCTGGACGTCGGCCGCGCCCGTGACTTCCCGGACGGTCCTGATCGCCGCCGGCCAGTCGCGCCGGGCGATGTCGTCGAGCGTGAACTGCGTACGGCTGGCCGGCAGCGCCGGACTCGCACGGTAGTCAAAGAGCCACGTGTCGTACTCGTGCGCCGCGAAGAACTCGGCGAAGTTCGGTTCCACCGTGTCGAGCGTGAAGGCCAGCGTCGAGTTGCTGAAGCCCGGCGCGCAGACGATCGGGCCCTTCGACCCGCCCTTGAACCGCACGAGGCGCAACTCCACGCCGTCGTCAGCCTTGAACATGTGGATCTCGGGCGCCGGCGCCTGCAGTGGACGCTTCTTCCGGGGTGGTGGCGGGTCGTCGTGGTCGAAGAGTGCCGACGCCACGCCACCGTAGGTCTCCCAGAGCACGCCGGCGAAGAGCTTCCCGAACCGCGCAAGGCCCTCGAACTTCGCCTTCGTCGATGGTGCGTTGCGCACCTCCATCGTCGTCATCTGCACGGCGAAGTCGGTCGCCTTGATGCGGAGGATGCCACGGCCGAGGACAGGCGCCTGGTCGCTGTCGCCGTCGTGGATGGTCGTGTACAGCGTCGTCGTGGCCGGCCAGATGCGCAGGAGCGAACCCGGTTCAATGGTCTTGTGCCCGTCGAAGTAGAGCGTGCGGCCGTCGGTTGTCCGCAGCGTCATGCGGTACCGCATGTTGCGCTCGGCCGCCTGGTCGGGGTTGTCGACGAACAGGTTGAACGTGCCGTCGGTCACGGTCATCGGATCGGGCGAGATCTGCGGCGCGACGACCGTGCCGTAGATCGACGCCGGATGTGTCGGGTCGTCGAGCATGGTCTCCAGGTCTTCGGAGACTATGGTCAGCACGAAGGCGCACGTCGATCCGTCGGCCTTGCCGCGTGCGGCCGCGCTCTCGTAGTCGGTCGCGACGAGCGTGGAAAACGCTCCGGCCATCTTCTCGGTGAACTGGAGGCCCGTTTTCGGAGGCGCTCCGATGCCCAGCGGCTTCGATGGCAGCGCGTAGTCGATCGTCCAGCCGCGTTCGGCCGCGGCGAGCGCCATCGACCGCTCGGCGAGTGCCGAGATCGTCAGCAGGGGATTGACGCCGAGCGCGAGCGGGACGACGGCACCGTCGCAGACGTACAGGCCGTCATGGACCTCGCGGCCCGACGACCCGGCGAACACCTGGCTCTTGTGGTTGACGACGCCTGTGTCGGCCGATTCACCCATCACGCAGCCGCCCAGCGGATGCACGCTGACGACCTCGTGTCCCATCAGCTCGGACCAGATCGGGTTCCTGACGAACACGCCGCCAAGGGCCTTGGCGACGGCCGCGAGCTCGGCGTTGGCCGAAACGATGGCCTTCTCTTCGCCGACGCCGGGCCAGGTGATGCGCAGCCGGTCGTGCTCGAGCGTCATCCGGCCGCGCGCCTCGTCATGACTCATGACGAGAAACGTCTGCGTGTGCGCGAGCGAGCCGGCGTGCGCGCCGTGCAGCATCGACTCGATCTGGAGCTTTGCGCGCGTGACGAGCTGGCTCAGCCGGCCCGAGGCCGCGCCCCTGGCCGAGAAGGCCGCAAACGTCGGTCCGAGGAGCGGCCCGAGCGCGCCCGGAATGCTGCCTTCTTCGACAATCATGCCGTCGTTGACGTCGGCCGGCCGCAGGTCGATGACGGTCGTGATGCAGGGGCCGACCGGCGGGAGTGACGCCGGGTCCTTGTGGCCGGAGCCGATGCCGTTGATCGGATCGGCCGTGTCGTAGGCAAAGGCCAGCACGTCGCCATTGCCGCTGAACCGCTCGCCGACCTGGCTCGAGAGCGGCAGCCCGTGCGCCTTCGAGCGCAGCAGGATCTCGGTCGAGCCGAGCGTGCCGGCGGCGAGGACGACCATGTCGGCGGCGACCGAGAGGAGCGGCGCGTCGAAGCGCCGCCGGAAGGCATCCATCGGCTCGAACCAGACGAGCCAGCGGCCGTTCTGCTTCTCCACGTGCTGCACGCGCGCGCCGCAGAAGATCTCCGTGCCGTGGTTGGCGGCATCGGGCAGGTAGTTCATGAGCGTCGTGTTCTTGGCGCCGTAGTTGCAGCCGCTCACGCAGTCGCCGCAGTTGGTGCACTTCTTCTGCTCGACGCCCACATGGTTGACGCCGTCCTCGAACGTCACGTTGATGGGCGTCCGCCGCACGGGCTGGCCGAGCGCGGCCGCCGCGCGCTCCTGCGCCTCGAGCTTGGCGAGCGCGGGCCAGTCGGCCGGGTACTCCTGCGGCCGCAGCATCTCGCGTGCGCGCTCGACGCCGGCCGCGACCCCGCCGGCCAGGTCGTCGCGGATGGCGGTCGGCCAGCGGGGATCGTCGAACACGCGCGGGTCGGGCGGCAGCGACACGTTCGCATTGATGAGCGACGTGCCGCCCAGTCCGCAGCCGACGAGCACGTTGATGTCGCGATTGAGGTGGAAGTTGTAGAGACCGGTCCTGGACCCGATCGTGCCCTCGGCCGTGTCGGCCTGCATCTGCTCGGCCGCCTCGGTCAGTGTGTCCGGGTACTCGCCCGGTTGCCGCTCCTCGCCGCGCTCGAGCAGGCACACGGATCGCCCGGCGCGCGACAGGCGCGACGCGGCCACACCGCCACCGTAGCCCGAACCGATGACAACGACATCGTAGTGCTCGCGAAGCTGTTCGAGGGGACGGGAGAGTCGGTTGGCCATGGGGGAGCCTCGGAGGATAGTTGGAGCGTCGCATCATGGCCGGGGGGTCGCGGGAAGTCAATGGCGGCGGCGGTGCTCCGCGTCTGTACTTCATCCCGAGCATGAAGATGCCCAGGCCACCGACGACGAACATGAGGATTGACATGGAGACGGCGGGAGTGCGTGCTATGATGCGTCCACTTCCCGTGACAGCAGTGCCGGATTGCGCCCGCGACGTCACATGGCGTGCGGCGGGCGTGTTCGTGCTCGGGTGTGCCGTGACGGCTGTGCTCTTCCCGGCACCGGCCCAGGCCCGGCAGAGCCCCACGACGGCCGACCTCGCAGGGGTGGTCAGGGACGCGACTGGCGGCGTGCTGCCGGGCGTGACCATCACCGTCACGAGCCTCCTCACGAGCGCCGCGCGCATTGTCACGTCCGGGCCCGACGGCCGGTTCACGGCCGCCGCGCTCCCGCCCGGCGACTATCGCGTCGCGGCGGCGCTGTCCGGTTTCGGCACCGCGGTCCTGCCCTCCGTGCAGCTCGCGCTCGGAGCGAGCCGCACGGTCGAGATCGTCCTGGTCGTCGTGGGCCGAGAAGAACTGGTGACGGTGGAAGGTGGCGGCGCGGAGCCGGCGCGCACGGCGCTCTCGCACGTCGTCGTGCGTGACCAGATCGACGGGCTGCCGATCAACGGCCGCAACTTCATCTCGTTCTCGCGCCTGACACCCACCGTGTCGGTCGACCGCACGCCGCAGCAGGGCGCGTCGGCCAGCTCCGGCCTGTCATTTGCCGGCCAGCGCGCGCGGTCCAACAACATCACCGTCGACGGGCTCGACAACAACGACGGCAACATCGGCGCGGTGCGTGCGACGTTCAGCCAGGACGCGGTGCAGGAGTTCCAGGTGCTCGCGCACTCCTATGCGGCCGAGTTCGGCCGCGCTTCCGGCGGCGTCGTCAACATCGTCACGCGGAGCGGCGGCAACGAGCTCCTCGGGCGCGTGTTCGCGTACGCCCGTGACGATGCGCTGAACGCGCGGGAGTACTTCGAGCGGTTCGATCCGACGGGCGCGCCGGTCGTGCGGGACAAGGCACCGTACCGGCGGTTGCAGTGGGGTGGTGTGTCCGGAGGCCCGATCCGCCGCAATCAGACGTTCTTCTTCGCGTCGGCCGAGCGGCAGGTGGCCGACGTCAACAACTTCGTCACGATCGATCCGGCCGCGCTCGGCCTGCTGCAGGCCGCGGGATTCCCGGACGAGGGCGGATACCAGGGCTACCGCCTGCGATCCACCCAGGCACTCGGCAAGGTGGATCATCTGATCGGCGGCGGCCGGCGGGCGGCGGTCCGGTACAACTTTGCGTCGGGGCTCGACGAGAATGCTGAGCCGTTCGGCGGTCTGGTGGGCCGAAGCCGCGGCGCGGCGCTCGACAACAGGGACCACGGCGTGGCCGGCACGTATCTCGCGGTCGGATCGCGCTGGGTCAACGAGGTGCGGGTGCTCTACGGCTGGCGCGATCAGATCGTGCGGTCGCTCGATCCCCGGTGCGATGGCGCGTGCGACCTCGAGACCGAGGGCGGCCCGACCGTGGAAATTGTCGGCGTCGCCAGCGTCGGACGGCAGCGGTTCACCCCGCAGGCGCGCGCGTTCAATCGCGTGCAGCTGGTCGACACGGTCAGCCTCTACACGGGCCCGCACCTCGTGAAGTTCGGCATCGACGTCAACACGCAGAACCTGTCGCGCGGCACCGTGCCGATTCACTTCGGCGGCCGGTTCATCTTCGCGCCGCTGCCGGCGATTCCGGGCGTGCTCCCGGCGCCGATCACGGCACTTCAGGCATTTGCGCTCGGCCTGCCGGCCGCCTACGTGCAGGGCTACGGGTCATCGAATGCCGAGTACCGCACGAGCGACTTCTCGATCTTCGTGCAGGACGACTGGCGGCTTCGGCCGAACCTGACGCTCAAGGCGGGGCTGCGATACCAGCGTCAGGCCTGGCCCGGCTTCACGTTGTCGGCGCCGGGACTTGGCGAGTACCGCTTCCAGAGCGACAGCAACGACCTGGCGCCTCGGCTCGCGATCGCGTGGGATCCCGGCGGCCGCGGCCGCGAGCTGGTGCACGCGTCGTACGGGGTGTTCTACGAGAACCAGCTCACCGGTGTGCTCGGGATCGCCCAAGTGATCGACGGGACGACCGATGGCGTGCGCACGCTGGTCGCGCGGTTTCCGGCGTCGATTGCGGCGTGGCAGGCGCCGGGCCGGCAGCTGCCCGAGCCGGCCGGCGCGTACCCCAGCCTGGCCGTCTCGGTCGAGCCGAACGCGGACACGCCGTTCGCGCATCACCTGTCGGCGGGTGTCAGCCGGAGCGTCGGCCGCAACGTCCGCGGATCGGCGACGTTGCTGTACGCGCGCGGGTTCAATCAGCTCGGCACGCTCGACTACAACCCGATCGTGCCGGCGCTCGGCGCCGGCCGGCGGCCACTCGACATCGGCGGCGCGGCCGGCACCTCGGCGTCGGTGCTGCAGTACACGGGCTTCGGCGAGACGTGGTACCGCGGCCTCGTGTTCGAGATGGAGCGCCGGTTCGCGGATCGCTGGCAGCTGCTTGCCAGTTACACGTGGTCGAAGGCTGAGGACACGTCCTCGGACTTCCAGAGCGTGTTCCTGCCGGAGTCGCTCGGCCAGGGCCGCAACCCCGAGGATCTCGAGGGACTGCCGATCGGGTTCGATCCGTTGCGCGAGCGCGGGCCGTCGTATCAGGACCAGCGGCACCGGTTCGTGGCGAGCGGCCTGTGGCTGGCACCGGGCAACGTGCACGTGTCGGCGATCGTCAACATCGCCTCGGGCGCGCCGTACAACATCCTGGCCGGCGCCGATCTGAACGGCGACGGCGATGGCGGGGCGTTTCCGTCGGATCGCGCGCGACGGGTGCCGGCCGACCCGGCGTCGAGCATCAGCCGGCACGCCGGCCGGCTGGCGCCGGATGCGACCGTCGACGTGCGCGTGTCGAAGCGGCTCCGGCTTGGCCCGCGCGGACACATCGAGCTCCTGGCCGAGGTCTTCAACCTCTTCAATCGCGACAACCTCGTCGAGGTGAACAACATCTTCGGCACGGGCGCCTATCCCGACGCGCCGCTGCCGACCTTCGGCCAGCCCACCGTGGCCGGCCCGCCGAGGCAGATGCAGGTCGGCCTGCGCGTCGGATTCTGAACGACGGTCATGCACATCCGCACGGTCCGCCACCCGCATGCGTCGCTGTTCCAGTCGATTATCGACAATGTCCTGCATCGGAATCAGGGACCCGGAACCAGCCGGCCGACGCTCGAAGACCCGCACGTGCACGCCGCGACCATCGCCGCCGAGCATCTGGCTGCCGGCCGCGAGCTGCCGGCCGACGCGCCGGCGGCGATTGCCAACCTGCCCGGCGGGCAGAAGGCCTGGGCGTGCATCAAGCTGGCGGCCGAGCTCCTCGGGGCGAAGGTCCTGCGCCAGCACGCGCGCGCCGATGAACTCGAGCGGATCTTCAAGGACGGAACGTGCGATCCCGGCTGGCTCGAGACGATTCGGGTCTACCTCGACTACTACGGGTTGTCCGGCCACAAGCACGCCGTGCGGTACATCCCGTGCCGGCACGACGGGTCGTATGCGTGCGACACGCTGCCGCCGAGCGCGACGGTGCTGCTCATCGGCGACTGGGCCACCGGGACCGCGCTGGCGAAGGGCCTGCTCCGGGAGGCGGCGTCCCACGACCCGGACATCCTCATTCACCTGGGGGACATCTACTACGCAGGCACGCTGCACGAGGCGCAGGCCAACTTCCTCGATGTGTGCAATGACGTGTTCGACCGGTCAGGCGGCCGCCTGGCCATCTACAACCTGGCGGGCAACCACGACATGTACTCCGGCGGCGTCGGTTACTTCGACACGCTGCCGCGGCTGAATCCCGCGCCGCCGTTTCTGCCCGAGCAGGCGCAGCGCGCGAGCTACTTCAGCCTGCGCAATCCGTCGAACCGATTTCAGCTGCTGGCGATGGACACGGGGCTCCACGACGCGGACCCCTTTACGGTGTCGACCGACGTCACCTGGCTCGAGCAGGCCGAGGCCGACTGGCTCGTGCGGCAGATCGATTCGTTCGCCTCGAACGGCGGCAGGACGATCCTCCTGTCACACCATCAGCTCTTCACGGCGTTCGAGGCGATTGGCGATCCGACCACGCGCACGCCGGAACTGTCGGCGTACAACCCGAACCTGCTCCAGACGTTCAAGGGCGTTCTCGAGAAGGATCAGGTGCTGGCCTGGTTCTGGGGGCACGAGCACAACTGCGCGGTGTACGAGCCGTACGGCCCGCTCGAGCGCGGCCGCTGCATCGGCCACGGTGCAATTCCGATCCCGAAGGACACCGACCCGTACGTGCCCGATCCCCGGATCGTGAACCCGCCGCGACTCGTGACGGACCCGAAGACGAGCGAGCCGCTCCGCCTGCCGCTCGATCCGGCAGGGGAGATGTACCGCCACGGGTACGTCATCCTCCGCCTGAACGACGCGCTCGGCACCGCCACCGCGGAGTACTACGTCGGTGGCGAGCCGGAGACGCCGTTCTATACCGAGACGCTGGTGTAGGGGCCGAGTCCTATCGATCCCGCACGACCACCCAGCCGTACATCCTCGCGACCGCGAAGTGCGGCAGCACCGTGCAGATGACGAGGTACCGGCCCGGCTCGGTGAACGTGTACTGCAGCGTCGCGTCACCGCCGGCGCACGGTTGCGCGTCGAGCACGGCGATGCGGCCGTCGGCGTCGTCGATCAGTGGCACGGGTGGGCATCCCGGAACCGGCGGCGCCAGCGCGCCCGTGTCGATGTCGGCCGGCTGGATACCAGGCTCGTAAATGGCGACCTGGTGCACGAACGAGCTCTTGAACGTCACCGTGCCGCCGGCGTCGATGACGACGGTCTGCGGTACGAGACTGTCAGGCGCCCGGAACGACTGGTCGTGTGAATTCGGCGGGAAACCCGACCCGGTGTGGGGGATGCCGAAGTTGACGGTGGCCGACAGCCGAAGGCCCTGCGGGGCCAGCTCGGTGCCGGACGCAGGCCCGGACGGCGTGCTGGGCGAGACCGACGACTGCGTACAGGCGGCGGCGGCGAATGCGGCGGTGAGAACCAGCGCGTGGTGCAAGGACCTCATGACGACCTCCCTGGAGGCGGTGGCGCGTTGTGGACGAAGGGGATGGATTGTTACTCGGCGCGCCTTCGGCCGCAAGGGGGTAGTATCCGGTCACCCGCCTGGTCAGGGTCTTCTGACCGGACCGCCGTAGCCGCCTCCGGGCGGCGTGTATGGATCGGGAGCGCCCGGCGGCACGTGCGGATACCGCACCGTCGTGGCCTCGAAGTCGGCGACGAGCTTGTCCATCACGCTCTGCACCCACGGATTGAAGTCCTTGACGTCGGTTTCTTCGCGTGGGTCGGTGCGCAGGTGGAAGAGCCGCATCAACGAGCCGGCCGGGGCGCCGCCGCCGGGTTCGCCCTGGAAGGCGTAGTGGAGCTTCCAGTCGTGCCACTTGACCGCCCGCAGGCGCGTCCCGGTGAAATGCAGGACGTGGTTGCGGTTCGACCGGGCTTGCCGCCCTTCAAGGAACGGAAGCTGGTTGACGCCGTCGATCGCGCGATCCTGCGGCACGAGGTCGGCGCCGACCGCAGCCGCGATGGTGGGGAAGATGTCCACCTGGTGCACGATCTCGTTCGACACCTGCCCGGCGGGAATTCGCGCCGGCCAGCGAATGATGCACGGCGTCCGGATTCCGCCCTCCATCACCGTGTTGTAGAAGCCGCTCCACGGACCCGATGACCCCCGCCACGGCCGGCGCGCCTCGGCGCCGTTGTCCGTGCACCAGAAGACGAGCGTGTTGTCCGCGATGCCAAGCCGGTCGAGCGCGTCGAGCACGAGGCCCACGTTGTAGTCGACGTCGGCCATCGAGTCGCCGATGTCGCCGGCGCCCGTCGTGCCGGCAAAGTCCGGGTGGGGCAGCGTCGGGAAATGCACCTGCGTCATCGGGTAGAAAAAGAAGAACGGTGTGTTCGCACGCGCCTGCCGTTCCATGAACGCGACCCCGTGCTCGGCCGCTTCGCGGTCGATCGTGCGCTTGCCGTCGAGATCGAACACGCGCACATTCCGCGTGGGCTGGCCCGTTCGCCCTTCCCAGATGTACGGCGTCAGGTCGGTGGCCGGGTCGAAGCCTGGCCGGCTCGTGAACGCGGCCTCATGACTCGTGCGGGGCAGGCCCCAGAACTCGTCGAAGCCCTGATGCGTCGGCTCGCGGACGCCATCGGGCCGATCGCCGCCGAGATGCCACTTGCCGAAGAGCGCCGTCGCGTAGCCAATCGACTTGAGCGCTTCGGCCATCGTCACTTCCCACAGCGTGATGCCGGACGGCTGCGTGGCGCCGGTCCGGATCGCGTACCGGCCGGTCATCAGGGCCGCGCGTGAGACGGTGCACGAGTACTCGACGTTGAAGTTGGTGAGGCGCATGCCTTCGGCCGCCAGGCGGTCGAGGCGGGGCGTCGGCGCGCCTCGGACGCTGCCGTACACGCCCACCTCTCCCCAGCCGAGGTTGTCCGGGAAGATGAGGACGATGTTGGGGTGTGAGGATTGCAGACCGGGCGCGGCCGCCGGCGCGGCGCGGAGGGGCCCCGATAACGAGACACCGGCCAGGCAGACGCAAGCGGCAACGAGACCGACACGCGGACTGGGCATCGCAGTTTCTCCCTTTGGTGGCTGACGCGGCTCATGCTACAACACCCCATCCGGTCCATGACGCGACCCTCGACGGCGCTCTTCGGCTGCCTGCTGGCCGTCGGCGGCTGCGGATCTCAGGCGCCCGGCGAGCCGCCCGGGGGTGAGCCCGTCCCCGACCTGGTCCGAGAGGCGCCCGGGCCCGCACCGGACGGCATGGTCTGGATTCCGGGCGGACGATTCACGATGGGCAGCGACGGCCTGTACGCCTCGGCGGCGGAAAGGCCGCCGCATGACGTCATCGTGGACGGGTTCTTCATGGCGGCCCGCACGGTCACCAATGCCGAGTTCCGTGCCTTTGTCGACGCCACCGGGTACGTGACGGTCGCCGAACGCGACGTCGATGCGGAGGCCATTCTCCGCCAGGTGCCGGCCGGGACGCCCCCGCCGCCGCCCGACATGCTCGTGCCCGGTTCACTCGTCTTCACGCCAGCGCCGCACGTCACCTCACTCGACGATTGGTCACGGTGGTGGCGATGGACGCCCGGCGCCAACTGGCGCCAGCCCGGCGGGCCCGGCACGTCTCTCGAAGGCCAGGACGCTCACCCGGTCGTGCAGGTCGCCTGGGACGACGCGGTGGCCTACGCCCGGTGGAAGGGCGCGCGCCTGCCGACCGAGGCCGAATGGGAGTATGCCGCCCGGGGCGGGCTCGACGGCGCCGAGCACGCGTGGGGGGCTGCACCCCTGGATCCCGCTCATCCGCAGGCGCACATCTACGAGGGCGTGTTTCCCACGCACGCCGCCGGGCCGAAGCCGGTCGGCTCACATGCGCCGAACGCGTCCGGCCTCTACGACATGTCGGGCAACGTGTGGCAGTGGACGGCCGACTGGTTCCGGCCCGATGCGTACGCGGCCGACCACACCCGCGGTCTGGTACGGAACCCCACCGGGCCCGACCGACCCGACACGCGTCCAGGCGCGATGGCCGCGCGCGTGCTCCGCGGCGGGTCGTTTCTCTGCAGCGACACGTACTGCCGCGGCTACCGCGTGAGCGCGCGCAGTCCGGCCGCGCCCG
>DATKDF010000096.1:0-7221 GCA_035512795.1 Vicinamibacterales bacterium | reverse complement strand
CGACGAGCAGCTGGCGGTCGAGGTGCGCCGCCGGCAGCTGGCACTCGAGTCGGCGGCCGCCGCCCTCGGCGCGAGCGCCGAGGGCGTGGCCGCCTCGGCCGAAGCCCGGCGCGTGGTCAGCGAGCGATTCGCCGCCGGCGTGGCGTCGAGCACCGACGTGCTCGACGCCGAGGTCGCCCTGCTCGACGCCGAACTGAACCAGACGCGCCTGGCGGCTGCGCTCCGCCTGGCCGAAGCGCGGCTGCGCCGGACGGTCGGGGACGCCCGGTGACCGACGCGCCGACCATCGACGTACGCGGCCTCAGCCGGCGCTTCGGCCGGTTCCTGGCGGTCGATGACGTGACGTTCGACGTGCAGCGGGGCGAGGTGTTCGGCTTCCTTGGCAGTAACGGCGCCGGCAAGTCGACCACGATACGAATGCTGTGCGGGTTGCTCACACCGACGTCCGGGACCGCCACGGTCGGGGGCGCCGACGTCGGCCGCGAGCCCGACGCCGTGCGAAGGCGCATCGGGTACATGTCACAACGCTTCTCGCTCTACGAGCTCCTGACCGTCGACGAGAACATCCGGTTCTACGCCGGGCTCTACGGGCTGGATCGTGCGCGCCTCGAGCGGCGGCGCCAGTTCGTGCTCGAGATCGGCGGGCTGGCGGGCCGCGAACACGAACTGGCGGGCAACCTGCCGGGCGGCTGGCGCCAGCGGCTGGCCCTCGGCTGTGCGCTCCTGCACGAACCGCCGATCGTCTTCCTGGACGAGCCGACCGGCGGCGTCGATCCGTTGTCCCGGCGGCAGTTCTGGCAGCTCATCGAGACGCTGGCCGGGGCTGGGACGACCGTGCTCGTCACGACGCATTACCTCGACGAGGCCGAACGCTGCGACCGTGTGGCCATCATGCACGCCGGCCGGCTGGCTGCGCTCGGGACGGTCGGCGACCTCAAGCAGGTGTTTGCGGATCGCCCGATCCTCGAAGTGCGATCGACGTCGCCGGTGGCGGTGATGAGTCGGCTCGACACGATGCCGGAGGTCGAGAAGACGAGTCTGTTCGGGACGTCGGTCCATGCCGTGCTGCGCAGTCAACGGACGACGGCCGACCAGGTGCAGCGGACGCTGGCCGAGGCGGGACTGCCGGTGACGAGTCTCGTGCCGGTCGTACCGTCGCTCGAGGACGTGTTTCTCGACGTCGTCCACCGGGTCGAGCGGGGCGCGACCGCGTGAACCGGGTGTTTGCCGTCGCCGTCAAGGAGTTCCGGCAGATCGCGCGCGATCGCCGGTCGCTCGCCATCCTCATCTTCCTGCCGGCGTTCTTCCTGCTGATGTTCGGCTACGCGCTCAACTTCGACATCCGCCATGTCACGCTGGCCGTCGAGGATCGGGATCAGTCGCCCGAGAGCCGTGAGCTCATCGGCCGGTTCGCCGCCTCGCCGTACTTCGACGTCGTGGCCCTCGTGCACGGGCCGGCCGAGGCGAGTGCACGGATCGATCGCGGCCAGGTGCGCGCGCTGCTCGTCGTGCCGGCGGCCTTTGCGGCCGACCTCGGTCAGGGCCGGACGCCGGCCGTGCAGATCGTGCTCGACGGTGACAACGCCAACGCGGCGTCGACGATCCTCGGCTATGCCACCGGGCTCGTGGCGGAAGCCTCGGCGGTCCTTGGCGCGGGGCGCGACGCCCGGCTGGCGGTGGTCGAGCCGCGCGTCTGGTACAACCCGGAGCTCCGCAGCTCGCTGTTCCTCATTCCGGGGCTGATTGCCTACATCGCGATGATCACCGCGGTCGTCTCGACGGCGCTGTCGATCGTCAAGGAAAAGGAGAACGGCACGATCGAGCAGATCCGGATGGCGCCCATCAGCACGACGTCGTTTGTGGTCGGCAAGGCGCTGCCGTATCTGCTGCTGTCGCAGGTGGCGGCGATGCTCGTGGTGCTCGCGGCGATGGTGCTCTTCGACCTGCCGATGCGCGGCGACTGGTTCACGCTGAACCTGCTGCTGGCGGTGTTCCTCGTCGGCGCACTCGGCACGGGGATCGTCGTCTCGACGATGGCCGACACCCAGCAGGTGGCGTTTCAGGCGGCGATGCTCGTCGCATTTCTGCCGACGTTTCTGCTGTCGGGCTTCATCTTTCCCATCGCCAGCATGCCGGTGGTGCTGCAGTACATCACCTACCTCGTGCCGGCGCGCTACTTCCTGGTGGCACTCCGCGGCGTCGTGCTGAAGGGGCTCGACCTGTCGGTCGTCTGGCCGTCGGTCGTCGCCCTGGTCCTCTACGCCACGGTCGTGTTCGGCCTGTCGGCGATCCGGTTGGCGAAACGATGATCGGGCGCATCCGAACGCTCATGTGGAAGGAGTTCCTGGAACTGCGGCGGACGCCGCGGCTGTTCGGACTCGTGCTGGTCGCGCCGGTGATTCAGCTCACGATGCTCGGGTATGCGGCCACGACCGACGTACGCGATGTGCCGGTCGTCATCGTCGATGGCGACCGGTCACCCGCCAGTCGCCGGCTGCTCGAGCGCTTTCAGGCGTCGGGACACTTCCGGATCGTCGGCGAAGAGACGCGGTACGGGAACGTGACGCCCTGGCTTGAGAGCGGGCGGGCGTGGCTGGCCATCATCGTGCCGGCCGGCTTCGGCCGAGCGCTCGACGGCGCGGGCGATCCAGCCCGACGGGTCGTGCAAGTGCTGGCCGATGGCACGGATGCGAACTCGTCGGGCGTCGCGCTGTCGTACGTCGCGCGCGTCGTGAACGAGTTCAACACGGAGCGGGTCGTCGGCCGTGGCGGCGCACCGGGCGGCATCGACGGACGCGTGCGCGTGTGGTTCAACCCCGAGCTCGAGAGCCGCGACTTCATGGTGCCGGGCGTGATCGCGCTCCTGCTGCTCGTCATCACGGCCAACCTGTCGTCGATGGCCATCGTGCGCGAGCGGGAGGTCGGCACGCTGGAGCAGTTGAACGTGACCCCGCTCGGCCGCTGGGAGCTGATCCTGGGCAAGCTCCTGCCCTACGGCGTGGTGGGCTTCGTCGACGTGCTGCTGGTGCTGGCCGTGGCGGTCTTCTGGTTCGAGGTGCCGCTGCGCGGCAGCGTGACGCTCCTGCTCGGGGCGAGTCTGGTCTACCTGGTGTGCACGCTCGGCCTCGGCCTGTTCGTGTCGACGATCTCGGCGACCCAGCAGCAGGCGAACATGACGTCGACGTTCTTCTTTCTGGTGCCGATGGTCTACCTGTCGGGGTTCGTCTTCCCGATCGAGAACATGCCGGGCGCCATCCAGACGGTGACGTATGCGATTCCGCTTCGGTATTTCCTGGTCATCGTGCGCGGCGTGTTCCTCAAAGGCGTCGGGCTGGAGGTCTTGTGGCCACAACTGGCGGCGCTCGGCGCCTGGGGAGCGGGCATCGTGACGCTGGCGGCGCTGCGGGTGCAGAAGCGCGGATAGGGTCGGAGGTGTTTTCCACAGAAGTCTATGCGTTGGCCGAATTCTGTGGAAAACATCTCCGTGAACGATTTGACAGGCCTTTGAACACGCCCACGCCCGCCCGCCCGGCGGCTACTGTGGCCGCGGACACACGCGATCGATCGCGATGCGCCAGTCCGGTCCGAAGACCGGGTGCGTCCGCGGCACGAAGACCCGCGCGCGCACGCGCGCGATCTGCAGGCCGTCGCGCGTCATCGACAGCGCCTGCCACGGTCCCGTCAGGTTGTGAAAGGCGAACGCCCCGCTCGCATCGGTTTCGGCGAACGTCTCGCCAGTGGTCGAGGTGGCGATGAGCTGCAGGCGCACCTGCTCGTCGGCGTTCGGGGACAGGTATCCCTGGGTCTGCGCCTGCAGCTCGAAACCGTTGGCCGCACCCCAGCCCGGCTGCCCGGACAGATCGGGCGACACGAAATCGGCGATGACGAAGTTCGACTGCATGTTCGCGGGCGGCGTGGCGAAACAGGGTTGGTTGAGCGGCAGCATCAACGAGTCGAACGGCGTGTTGAGCGGCGAGCTGAAGTCCGACGGAAAGTTGGAGCCGGCGCTCGCAATGAGGGGCGTCTGGCCCGTGCAGAGGTCACGCCGCTGATTGGCCGGAGTGATTTCGAAGAAGCCTTCAGAGGTCCAGCCGCCGGTGTCCGTCCCGGGAATGTCGAAGAGGAAGCAGCCTTCAGGCGCTGCAATCGTGAAGTCCACGGACCTCGTCACGGTTCGGACGGTGCTCGAGAAGACGACACGGTACGGCAGCGTGACCTCGGCACGGTACTCGCCCGGCGGCATCGCCATCGCCTCGCGCCGGTACAGGTCGCTGCCGGCCGAGACCAGCGGACCGGCATCCACGAACGTCGGTGACGCATTCGGCAGCACTGCGACGGCGAGTTGTGGGGGATCGCTTGTCGCCGACGACGACTCGTTGATGCGCGCCTCGACGGCCACTACCTGGAAATCTGCACCCGGCACGATGGTCACCGACTCGATTGACGGCGCACATCCGACGGACAGCATCCCGACGATCCCCGGGACGAGAGTGGCAATCGTACGGACGCGCATGGCGCAACCCCCGAATCTGATGAGTAGTTGGGCATCCTAACACGGCCGTCGGCCCTCGCCGCTCCATCGTTCGTCGGTCCCTGGCCCGCCCGCCGCGGCAGGAACGTCTGGCCCGCTCGTCCCGCGCGAACTGATGCTGGTCGTTGGTCAGGCGCCACGTTCTAGTAATCACAGCCCCGCGTCGGCGGTGCGGCCAGTGCGACCAACAGCCATCGCCAACAGCTGATCGTGTTCGGCGGCAGTCCGGCGCCCGGGAGGGTCGTCGGCGATACCTGGGAACTCCGACGGGACCGCGTGGACCCGCGTGGCCGAAGCGGGACCGCCACCGGTGATGGGCGCCGCGGCGGCCTACGACGAGGCTCGCCGGCAGGTCGTGCTGTTCGGTGGTCGAGACGGCACTCGGCAGATGCAGTCGGCCACGTGGGCGTGGGGACGGGGCACGTTGGCGAGATCTGACCGTCCCCGGCCCGGCCAGCGTCTGTTCGGTGGCGTCCGGGCCCTCGGGCGGCCTCGGCGCCAGGGCATTGATGTACGTCTGAGCGACGTATTCACCGAAGGTCTCTGATTGGGAGCCGGTGGGCTGCGCCGGATACCACACGAACATCCTGATCGGACGAACCGTGACCGACCCGTCGGCCCACGTGTACTGGCGATCGTCGCCCTCGAGCGTCACGGCCTCGAAGCCGATACCGGGAGGCGGCGAGCCGCAGGCAACCGCAACCGCGCAGGCAATCGACAGGAGAGCTCTCGCGACGCGTCGGGCTCCGATGCGCATCCGCAAGAGCTTACCCGCGCCACATCGGCCGTGGTATATTCGCAAATGTATTCATGCCTACGACCGTCCATATTCCACCGGCCCTGCTGAAGTCCGTCGACCGCCGGGCGAGGGCCCTGGGCCTGAGCCGGAACCGGCTGATCGTCCGCGCGCTCGAACAGGCGGTGACCGAGCGGCGCGCGTGGGCGCCGGAGTTTCTGGATCGGCTCCGCTCGGTGGACGACGAGACGCGTGAGGCCGCCGACGAGCTGCTGTCGGCCGTCAAGCAGGCTCGACGGTCGCGTCGGCCGCGCCAGTTGTGACCTGGCTGCTCGACACCAGCGCCGTCTCGGCGCTCATGAAGGGGCACCCGGCCGTCGTGTCACGGCTGGCGTCCGCGGACCCGGGTGCGGTCGCCGTGGCCCAGCCCGTGCTGGCTGAGATCGCCTACGGACTGGCGCGCCTGCCGCGATCCCGCCGACGGACGGTCCTTCAGGGCAGGTTCGATCTCATTTGCTCTGAGATCGGCCGAGCGGACTGGACCGACGCCGTCAGCCTCGAGTACGGGCACGTCAAAGCTGTCCTCGAACAGCGCGGCACGCGCATCGAAGATTTCGACGCCGCGATCGCCGCGCATGCGCTGGCGCACGGCGCGACGCTCGTCACCGCCGACCTCGATCACATGACTCGCGTGCCGGGACTTCGCGTCGAAGATTGGGCGGCCACCTAGTGTCGTTCGTTCGGCGTCAGCCCGGGCACTCGAAGACGGCGCCCGGCAAGGGCTGTGTGGCCACACGCGGTTCGGGGCACCTCGTGACCCTGAAGGACCCCATCCACCAGCGGCCGATGAAGAAATGACCGCTGTCGTACTGGAACTGGAAGATCTCGCCGTCCGTCGTGCCGACCAATCCTGTGGCGCCAATATGATCGAGCGATCGATAGGCGCGGTAGGTTACGAATGGCTGGCTGCGATCCGCGGCCTGACGACCGCAGGCCAACCACCCCTGTAGTTCCTCGGACCCCACCTCCGATGCCGGACGGACAGGCTGCCGGCCGCAGTCGAGCGGCGAGGGTTCGGCAAACCGATGGATGTAGGACTGCAGGTCCTGCAGCACGACGTTCTCGTGGTCGTTGTGTGGGGGCGCCGGCACAGCGAAAGGGGCTGCGGGCGCTTCCACGGGTGGGACGTCGACCTCCGCGCTGCACCCCACGACGAAACCGGACACGGCGCACGCGATGAGCAGGCTGCCGCGCGTCGCAGGCTGCACGCATTTGCGTCGACGGCTCATCGACTGACGATACCTCCTACTCGGCCCGAGTCCATCGGCGCGTGGCGGCGGCGCCTACTCGACCCTGAGTGCCGCGCTCGGCGACAGGTTGACCGCCCGGCGCGCCGGCCAGAGCGCCGCGCCGATGAGCAGCGCGCACATCCCGATACCGGCCGCGACCGTCGTGGTCCAGCTGCCGGCTTCGATCCCGTAGACGAAGCTCTCCAGGTATGTCGACAGCCAGCGCCCGACAACCAGTCCAACCGACAGGCCCGCGATTGCCGCGAGGCCCGCCTCACCTGCGACGAGCCGCCGCACGTGATGGCGGCCGGCTCCGATGGCCATCCGGATCGCGATCTCACGCGTCCGCCGGGCAACGACGAAGCCGACGATGCCGACGAGGCCCGCGACGGCGACGCCGGCGCCCGCGATGCTGAAGAACACGATGATGAGCGTCGCAAACGTCCGCTCGTTCACGGTGCGCGCGAGCTTGCCGCCGATCGTGTCGAACTCGGGCACGACGACGCCCGGGTGGACGTCGAAGAGGGCGCGACGGATCGCCCCTTCCGGTGGGGCCACGCCGTCTGTCATGCGCAGGACGTAGGTGATGTTCCCGCCCAGCTTGTCGCGCGTGGTGATCGGGCGATAGACAGTCGGGAGCGGCTTCTCGTCGAAGGACCGATCGT
>DATKDF010000095.1:0-23260 GCA_035512795.1 Vicinamibacterales bacterium | reverse complement strand
GGACGGTTCACCTGCACCCGGATGTTGCGATAGCGGCCGTTCCAGAACGTGTTGGTCGGGTAGTAGCCCAGCAGGTACTGGAAGCTCGTCGCGTCGGCAATGCGCCGGGCGCCGCGCGAGGCGTACTGGAACGTCGAGGAGATGCCACCGGTGAGCGTCGAGATCGTGCGCAGGTCGGCGACGCGCTGGCGCTGGCTGAAGGCCGGGGGCACGAATGGTGCGCTGCCGCTCGACGTCTGCAGGCTGCGATTGGGAGGCGCGGCCATCGAGGGCGGCAGGCCGCCGGTGTGAATCGTGTCGATGACCACGCGCGCGTCATTGGCGACCGCGGCCAGGCTCGTCGAGTCCTCCATCCGGGGCAACTGCAGGCCCTGTTCGGTGACGAGCACCAGGTGCTTTTCGCCTGACAGGTGCCGCAGGTACTCGATGCCGGTGTAGAGGTTCGAGATGTCCTGGTTGGTCTGTGCCGCGGCTTCGACGAAGTCGTCGAACCCGAGATCGAACGCGTCGGCCTCACCGGCGCCGGTGACCGCCTCGGCCGACGACCCCATCAGTTGATCGATGAGCCGCCGGTGTTCGCCCGCCAGCCGCTCGCGGTTGTCGTTCTGCGCCTCGGGCAACGCCCGGGTGCCGGCCTGTTCCGGTCCGTTGAACACGGCGTCGATGCGCGCCTGGACCGTCTCGGGGATCTTCGAGCCGCCGTAGACGGCCGTCAGGCCCGTGAACCGCTGCCGCATCTGCCCTTCGATCCGTTCGTGCTCGCGCTTGAAGCGCTCGAGGACGGCGAGGACGCGGGCGTGGTCGGTGGTCAGGTCGGTCGCGCGGTTCCAGGCGAGGATGCCGACGTGGTCCTGCGGCAGGAGCCGGTCGCGCACGAACTCGATCATCGCGTCGACGCCCTTGGCCGGCGGCTGCAGCCGGCCGCGACCCAGCATGAGCAGGAACACGCGATGGTTCTGCGGACCGACGTCCGCGTTCCGCGGATCGCGCAGGAGCGTGATGGCGTTCGGATTGGGCTCGGCCGGCTCGAGCCCCCGGCCCGTGAAGAAGCTGACCGTCTGCCGCCGCCCATCTTCGAGGATGGTGAAATCGGTCTCCGACAGGTCGGCCACCGGCTGACCCTGCCGGTCGAGCACCCGCACATCGACCGGCACGAGCGTCGTCGAGACGCGGAACTGCGGCGTCGTCTGCGGCGAGGGCGACGACTGGGCGCCAGCACCGGGACGCATCAACAGCGCGGCTGCGACCGCCAGGCCAACGGCCGAGCGGCGCGTGAGACTTCGGCGGAACATCACAATCCTCCGGCCTGGCAGGCAGAAGTGAAGTGTAACAGTGAAGGGCGCCTTCAGCGCCCTTCGACCCGGGCGCTCCTGATGACGTCGAGTCGCGGAAATTGGCGGTCCAGCCATGCGTTGCCGCCGGTGAAGAACGCGTCCTGGCGGCCGGCCCGGATGCCGCCCGGGCCCTCGGCGTGTTCGGCGTTGAGCTGGTCGAGAAGCTCGAGGCCTTCGATGACGCGGCCGAACGGTGTGAAGGGCTCGCGGTCGTGCGTCGCGCTGTTGTCCCGCATGTTCACGAACACCTGGGTCGTCCGGCCGTTCGGCACGGCGAAGGCGAACGCCACCGTGCCGCGCTCGTTCGACTCCCGAAACGGGTCATCCGGAAACGTCGCCGTGCGCCACGCCTGGGCGATCGCCGGCTCGCCGTTGATCCCGAACTGGACCCAGCGGTCCACCGCCACACGGAAGAAGCGCGCCTCGTCGTAGTATCCGTGTCGAACGAGGTTGACGAACCGGTCGGCGCCGAGCGGCGACCAGGCACGCGTGACCTCGATCCGGACGACGCCGCGGCTCGTGTCGAGGCGCACGGTCGCGCGTTCCGGGGCGGGCCGCGTGAACTCGGGCGACGATGGCGACCTCAGCAGCGCGCGGTCGACCTGGGTCGCGCGGGTGGCCGCGGGATGGCGCGTCAGCAGGCCGGCCGCCGCCGCCGCCGAGAGGGAGAGAATGAGGAGGGGCAGTCGCATGACCAGACATGATGCGCGAGGGCGGCCTGGGGTTCAACGGATCGCCGGCTCCAGCCTCATCCTGCTTGGCCTGTTTGCCATCGGCGGCTCGCCCTCGGCGGGGCCGTCACGGTTCGGCTTCTCCGATCGGGTCGAGCGTCACCTGTTCCCGGAAGTCACCACGGGTCCGGCCGATCCGTCGTGGAGTCCGGACGGCCGGCGGCTCGCGTTCTCCATGCAGGGAGACATCTGGACCGTCGCGATGGAAGGGGGCGATGCCGTCGCGCTCACCGAAGGGCCCTGGTACCACTTCGAACCAGCGTGGAGCCCGGATGGCGAGTGGGTCGCCTTCACGGTCGACACGGGCGGCAACCTCGACCTCGGGATGGTCCGGGCCGACGGAAGCGGCTTCGTGCGCCTCACCGCCGACCTGGCTGTGGACCTGCAGCCTGAGTGGAGCCGCGATGGCCGCTCGCTGTACTTCGTCAGCTCTCGCAACCGGGGCTTCGACATCTTCCGCCTGCAGGTTGCCGATCGCAGCGTGACGCCCGTCGTCACCGACGCCGGCGACCAGGTGCAGCCGGCCGTGTCGCCCGACGGCCGCACGCTGGCGTACGTGAGCCCGGTGCGCGGCCGGCTCGGCACCGGCGGTATCTGGACCCGGTCGCTCGACGATGGGGCCGCGCCGCCCGTTCTCGTGCACTACGAAGAGTCCGAGTACCGGATGCGGCCGCGCTGGACACCCGACGGCCGCGCGTTCGTGTACGGCTCCGACGAGCAAGGCTCGAACGACATTGCGATCGTACCGGCCGCGGGGGGCAATCCCGTGGTCCTCACCAACGACGCGATGGGCGAGTTCTCGCCGGCGGTCTCGCCAGACGGACGGCTGCTGGCCTTCATCTCGAACCGCGCCGGACCGATGACGCTCCACACCTCAGCTATCGGCGGGGGGCCCGCGTCGTCCTGGCGGGCAGTGCCGCCGGGTGCGCGCCGCGCGCAGAAGGCCACCGGTCGCCTGCGCGTGCGCGTCGTCAACGGCGATGGCCGGGTCGTGCCCGCGCGCATCCAGTTGGTCGCCTCCGACAGTCGCGCCTACGCGCCCGACGACGGGTTTGCGCGGGTGACGGCCGTGAGCGAGACGCACTACTTTCACACGCCCGGCGAGTTCGAGGTGACCGTCCCGGCCGGTCTGGTGACGGTCGAGGCGCTCCGTGGCTTTGCGTACGTTCCGGCGTCCGGACACGTGGACGTTCCAGCCGGCGACACCCGGTCGCTCGACCTCGCGCTGCGGCGGCCCATCAGCCAGCCCGGGCTGGCCGGCTGGTACTCCGGCGATACGCATGCCCACGATCTGCACCAGGGGCGATTCGGCCTCACGCATCGCACGCTCTTCCTGCAGTCGCTCGCCGAAGACCTCCACGTGTCCAACGTGCTGATTCACATGGACGGCACGCGGCTGATGGGGCGGTGGTCGGATCTGACCGGCGAGCCGCACCCGCTCTCGACGCCGACGCACCTCCTCCAGTTCGCACAGGAGTTTCGCGGCGCGCTCGGGCACATCGGCCTGCTCGGCATCCACCGCTTCGTGCTGCCCCTGACCAGTGGCACCGGCAACACCGCGTACGCGGCGCCCTCGAGCGACCTGCCGTACATCGATGGCGCGCGGGCGCAGGGCGGGATCGCCGGCTTCATGCACCCGTACCTGACCGGTGGCCGCGAGGCGGCCGGCTGGGCCGGCTCGCTCATTCCCGTGGACGTCGCGCTCGGGCGCGGGGATTTCTATGACGTGGTCAGTGTCTACTCGGACGAACGCGCGTCAGCCGAGCTGTACGCCAGGCTGCTCAACTGCGGCTTCCGCCTGCCGGCTACCGGTGGCACGGACAACTTCCCGGACGTCTGGCGCGACCCGCCGGCCGGCACCGGCCGCACGTTTGCGAAAGTCGACGGCCGGTTGACCGTGGCGTCGTGGCTGGCTGCGGTCCAGGCGGGCCGGACGTTTGCGACCAATGGTCCGCTCATCGTTCATTTCTCGGTCGACCGACTCGAGGCGAGTGCCGAGTTGCGCCCCGCGCCGGGCTCGCCCGTCGAGCACGTCGTCGATGTGCAGGTGGCCTCGATCGCGCCGGTCGAGCGCATCGAGGTGCTCGTCAATGGCGAGGTGGCGGCGGTGGCAGACATGCCGGGTGGGCCGTCGGCTGTGGCCGGCCAGCCCCTGCACGAGTTGTCGTTCCGCGGGCGGGTGGCGGTGCCCGACGGCGGGTGGGTGGCCGCCCGGGTCGTCGGTCCGCCGTCGCGGTACATCGCCGACAGTTACGCGTTCGCGCACACGAGCCCGGTCTATGTGGTTCGCAGAGACCGCCCGGCGTTTGTCTCACACGCGGACGCCGCATTTCTCGCCGACGTCGTCGCGGCGATTCGCGCACGGGTCGAGCGGTCGACGTTCCGGACCGACGCCGATCGCACGGCGTTTCTGGCAGAAATCGACCGGGCACACGACACCTACGCCCGGCTGGCCCGATCACGATAGGATGCCCCGGAGGAGACGAGAGACATGTCGCTCACTGCCGAGCACGTGTTCGTCGCGGCCGGTACCCTCGCGCTTGTCACACTGGTGGCCGTTCCCGAGGCGGCCCGGCCTGCCGCCGAGCCGGTTGTGGAGCAGGCGGGCCAGCAGGCTGGACAGCGTGCCGGCCAGGCCGGACGCGGGCGGCGACGCGGCGGCGGGGGACGAATTCCCCGCATTCCGTCCCGGCCGTTTCCCACCGAGCCGGTCGTCCTCGACACCCTGACCGGCCCGATCCGCGTCGTCCCGATGGCGGCCGGACTGGTGAATCCGTGGGGGCTGGCCGCGCTGCCGAACGGCGACCTGCTCGTCACCGAGCGGCCCGGACGGCTGCGGCTCCTGCAGAACGGCGTGCTCGAATCGCAGCCGATTGCCGGCGTGCCCGAGGTCGACGCGCGCGGCCAGGGGGGATTGCTGGAAGTGGCAGCCCACCCGCGCTTCGAGGACAACCGGTGGATCTACCTGACGTACTCGAAGGCCGGCGAGGGTGGCAACACGACGGCGCTGGCGCGCGGTCGGCTCGAGGGCCTCGCGCTTGCCGGCGTGCAGGACCTGTTTGTCGCCGACGCCTGGCGCGCGGCGACGCTCCACTTCGGCTCGAAGCTCGCGTTTCTGCCCGACGGCACGCTGCTGATGACCGTCGGCGAGCGCGGCGACCAGACCCGCGCGCAGGACCTGTCGCACCACGCCGGCAAGGTGCTCCGCCTGCGAGACGACGGCACGGTGCCGCCCGACAATCCGTTTGTCGGCCGCGAGGGTGTCCGGCCCGAGATCTACTCCTACGGGCACCGGAACGCGCAAGGTCTGGCCGTCCATCCCGAGACCGGACAGATCTGGGAGACCGAGCACGGTCCGCAGGGTGGCGACGAGCTGAACGTCATCGAGCCCGGCAGGAACTACGGCTGGCCCATCGCGACGTTCGGTCGTGAGTACTCCGGGCCGCCCATCGGTGACGTCTGGCGCGAGGGCACCGAGTTGCCCTACACGACATGGACGCCGTCGATCGGCCTGTCGGGGCTCATCATCTACACGGGCGATCGGCTGCCAGGCTGGGGCGGCAACTTCTTCGTCGGCGGACTGTCGGGTCAGGCGTTCGTCCGGATGGGCATGAGCGCGACCGGGCCGGTCGGGCGCGAGACGCTGCTGAATGAACTGCGGCTGCGGATCCGCGACGTTCGCCAGGGCGCCGACGGACTCATCTATCTCGTCACCGACGAGAATCCCGGCGGCATCCTGCGGATCGAGCCGGCACCGGCGACCTCCGGCAGCCAGTGAGGCGCCGGACTCAGCGCGGTGGTCTGAGCCGCTCGACGGCCACGGGTGCCAGGTACGCGGCGATCGACGCCACGATCGCCGCGAGAAACGGCGCCGTCCATTCGCCCACGAAATCCCCATAGGCCCAGACGACCAGGCCGGTGACAAGCGCCCCGTGCGCGCTGGCCGGGCCGCCCACGCGCGTGAAGAGCGCGAAACACGAGACGACGACCACGCCGGCGCTGCCGAAGGCCGAGGCCGTCAGCACGAGGTCGTACATCGTGTTGGCGCCGAGCGCCATCCACGTGGCGACCAGGCCGAGGATGAGCACCGTGCCGCGCGTCCAGCGCAGGCGCGCCCGCGGGCCGAGGGCCGGCCGCAACGGCAGGATCAGGTTGTGCGAGAGCAAGCCGCCCGCCGCGAGCAGCGTCGAGTCCACCGTCGACAGGATGATCGACACGAGCGCGCCGCTGAACAGGATGTACGTCACGGGCCCCAGATACCGGGACGCGAGCGTCGGCACGAGCTCTTCCGGGTCGGCCAGGCCCGGCAGGAGCGTCGGGCCGACCAGGCCGAGGTACACGGGAATCAGGCCGAAGCCGATGTAGAGTGCCGCGCCGCCGAGGGTGCCGTTACGCGCCGCGGCCGCGGAGCGTGCGCCGATGATCCGCTGGAGGATCTCGGCCGCCAGCAGGCTCCCGAGCACCGGGACCGCCCACTCTTCGAGGACCTCGAGCGGCGACCGGCCGCCCGCGCCGAACGGCTGGAACCGGTCGGGTTCGACAAGCGCGAGGCCGGCCGCAAGACCACCCGCTTCGGCCGTGACGGCCAGAAAGATCACGACCAGGCCGACGACCAGCGCCAGGCCCTGCACCACATCGGTGATCGCGTCGGCCAGCAAGCCGCCGAGCAGGGTGTACGTGATCACGATCACGGCGCTCGCCGCGATGGCGGCGTCCAGTTCGAGTCCGCTGGCGACGCCGAGCACCTGACCGAACGCGCGAATCTGGGCGGCGCCCCAGATGACCGAGCTCGGCACGTAGAGCAGGACCATCAGCCGTTCGACGCCCGGCGAGTACCGCTGCCGGAACAGATCCGCGTAGGTCGTCAGGCCGCGCTTCCAGAGCGGCACGGCAAACACGACGCCGGCCAGAATGAGGCACAGGCCATAGCCGAACGGGTCGGCATTGCCGCCCGCCAGTCCGTCGGTGTAGATGCTGCCCGACGCGCCGATGATCGTCTCGGCGCCAAACCACGTCGCGAAGACCGAGAAGGCCACGAGCACCGGGCCGAGCGAACGGCCGGCGACGAGGTAGTCAGTGTCGCTGTGGATCCGTCGCGAGACCCACGCGCCGATCGCGAGCATCGCCGTCACGTAACCGGCCAGCCCGATGAGCATCAGGTTCACGGACGTCTCCGGCGCGGCGGTCGGCTTTCGGTGCCGCGCGGGCGGCATGGTACGATCTCGACCGCGGTTCGACAATGACCGACGAGCGCACCTACCTGTTGGGCATGGCACCGGACGAGGTGCGGCGTCTGGCGCAGCAGCACGACGCCTGGCGTGTCCAGACCGAACGGGTGTGGGACCTGGCGGGCATCGACGCCGGGGCAACGGTCGTCGATCTCGGGTGCGGGCCCGGCTTCACGACGCTCGATCTGGCGCGTCGCGTGGGCCCGGCGGGCCGGGTGATCGCGGTCGACGTCTCGGCGACGGCCCTGCACGAGCTCACCGTCGCCGCCGATCGCGCCGGGGTCGAGAACCTCGTCGTCGTCGAGGGCTTCGAGGCCGAGATCGACCTCGGGGCCTACGCGCCCGACGTCGTCTTCGCGCGGTGGCTGTACTGGTTTCTCCCCGAGGCCGACGAGAGCGTGGCGCGCGTCGCCGGCGCGCTGCGGCCGGGCGCCCGGTTCGCCGTTATGGACTACTGCAACTACCTCGGCATCGGCACCGAGCCGCGCGCTCCGGGATTCGACCGCGTGTTCGGGGCCGTCTACCGGAGTGTCATCGATGCCGGCGGCTCGCTCGACATCGCCGGGCGCCTGCCGGCGCTCTTCCGGGCGGTCGGCCTCCGGACCACGCACGTCGAGCCACTCGACCAGGTGGCCCGTCCCGGCGAGCCGGTCTGGGAGTGGGTATCGACGTTTCAGCGGCTCCACCTGCCGGCGCTGGTGGACCGGGGGTATCTCGCGGCCGGCGAGCTCGCGGCGCACGAGGCGTGGTGGATGACGCTTGCCGGTAATCCCGATGCCGTGTTCTTCGCTCCGCCCGTGCTTGGTGTCGTCGGCGTGAAAGAATGCAGAGGGCAGGGAACAGAGGACAGAGTGTGAATTTCGAGATGGACTGGGTCGTCTGGGGCGATCGGCTGCTGTGGACGGCGGTCACCGTGGGCGTGGCCTGGCTGGCCGGGCATGTCGTCAACCTGTTCGGGCTGCGTCTGGTGACGCTCGCGACCCGGACCACCGGGCCGTGGGACGACATCGTCGTCGCCGAACTGCGGCGGCGCGTGCCGTACTGGAGCCTGCTCGTCGGTGTCTGGTACGCGCTCCGGCACTGGGACCTGGCGGCCGACACGCAGCTGCTGGCCCTGCAGGCGCTCACGGTGCTGGCCGGGCTGTCGATCAGCTGGACGGCGGCAACGATTGTCAGCCGGCTGGTGCGCGCCTACAGCTCCGAGGTGTCGACGGCGGTGCCGGTCACCGGGCTGACCCAGAACGTCGCGCGGATCGTCGTCATGATGCTCGGCGGCCTCATCGTTCTCAATGAGGTCGGCGTGTCGGTGACGCCGCTGCTGACCGTGCTCGGCGTCGGGGGCCTGGCCGTCGGGCTGGCGCTGCAGGATCCGTTGTCGAACCTGTTCTCGGGGCTGGTGATTTCGCTGTCCGGGCAGATCCGCGTCGGCGATTTCATCGAACTCGAGGACGGCCGGCAGGGGCACGTCGTGGACTTCGACTGGCGCTCGACGCGTCTGCACCTGCTCCAGAACAACGTCGTCATCGTGCCGAACAACCGGCTGGCCCAGGCGATTGTCACCAACTACAACCTGCCGGAAGCCGAGATGAGCGTGATCGTCCAGGCCGGCGTCGACTATGCGAGCGATCTCGCGCACGTCGAACGGGTCACGCTCGACGTGGCCCGGACGGTGCTCCGCGAGGTCGAGGGCGGCGTGCCGACGTTCGAGCCGGTCGTCCGCTTCCATACCTACGCCGAGTCGAGCGTCAATTTCCTCGTCGTCCTGCGCGGACAGAAGTTCATCGACCAGGGCCTGTTGCGGCACGAACTCCTCAAACGCCTTCACGTGCGCTACGCCGAGGAAGGCATCAACATCCCGTTCCCGGTGCGCACCCTGACCGCGCGCCAGCCGCTGCCGGTCACCGTCGTTTCGTCCCTTTCCAAGGAGTAATCCGTGGCTTCACGTCGTGGCGTCGTCATCGTGTTCGCCCTGCTCGCGGTGGCCGTGATGTTTTCGATTTCGGGGCTCGTGCTCCTGTCGATGCTGACCCCGCCGGTCCCGACCGTCCAGACCAACTCGACGCTCGAGTTGCCCCTGCAGGCGCCCTTCCAGGAGATCGATCGCATCGATCTGTTTTCGCCGCTCGTGGACCGGCCGCTCACGCTCCGGCACACGGTGGATCTGCTCCGGCGCGCCCGGACCGACGACCGGATCACGTCGGTGGTCGTCCGGCCGCGGACGGCCGGCGCCCTCTGGGGGCAGTTGCAGGAGGTGCGCGCCGCCCTCCTCGACTTCCGCACGTCGGGCAAGCCGGTCACGGCGTATCTCGAGTACGGCGGTGCCGGGGAGTACTACCTCGCCTCGGCGGCCGATCGCGTGCTGATGATGCCGGCCGGCCAGCTCGATCTGACCGGCGTCGCCACCTACGAGATCTTCCTCCGCGGCACGATGGACAAGCTCGGCGTGTTTCCGGACCTCCTGCACATCGGCGAGTACAAGACGGCGTCGAACACCTTCACCGAGAAGACCTTCACGCCGGCGCACCGGGAGATGACGCGAGACCTGACGCGGAGCTGGTTCGACGAGCTCGTGCGCGCGATTGCCGAGAGCCGGAAGCTGTCCGACGCCGACGTCCGGACGATCATCGACCAGGGCCCATTCCTCGCAGCCGAGGCGCAGGAAGCCGGCCTGGTCGATGCGCTCGCCTACGAGGACCAGATTGCCGACGGGTCGCCGGTGCCGGCGCGGCGGACCATCAAGGCCAGCCAGTACAGCCGCAGCCGGGCAACCGGCGGGCGGGGCCCGCGCATCGCCCTGCTGTATGCGGCCGGCACGATCGCGAGCGGCCGCAGCAGCTACGACATGCCGGGGGCGCAGGTGATCGGGTCGGACACGTTTGCCGAGTGGGTCCGCCGCGCGCGCAACGATTCGGACATCCGGGCCATCGTCGTGCGCGTCGACAGCCCCGGCGGGTCGGCGATTGCGAGCGAAGTCATCTGGCGTGAGCTGATGCTCGCGCGCGACGTCAAGCCGGTGGTCGTCTCGATGGGCGATGTGGCGGCGTCCGGCGGCTACTACATCGCCGCGCCGGCCCACGCGATTGTCGCCCAGCCGGGCACGATCACCGGCTCGATCGGCGTGGTCACGGGCAAGTACGTCCTGCAGGGCTCGATGGACAAGCTCGGCGTCGGGACGGGCAGCGAGAGCCTCGGCCGGTTCGCCGAGATGTACTCGCCGTTCCGGCCGTTCACACGGGCCGAGCGCGACCGCGTCGACGAGCAGATGCAGGCGACCTACGATCTGTTCGTCACGCGGGTGGCCGACGGCCGCCAGTCCACGCGCGAGAAGATCGACGCCGTCGCGCAGGGCCGCGTCTGGACCGGCCGCCAGGCCAGTGAACTCGGCCTGGTCGACGAACTCGGCGGCCTCGACCGCGCGATCGCCATCGCCCGCGAGCGCGCCAGGATCGACGCCGACGGCGATGTCACGCTCGTCGTCTATCCGCCGCGCCGGTCGTTCTACGAGATCATGGCCAACCCGCTCGACATGACCGCCGTCGCGCGTCTCAGCATCCTCTTCGACCGGCCGGAGGTGCGTGCGCTCGAGACGATCACGTCGGTCTTCGGCCGGTTCCGAAGCGGCGAACCGCTGGCCATCATGCCCAACGTGCTCCTGAGATGAGTCGGTGCGAAGGTCCTGTGGTCTGATGATTGATCACACCCCGGGGTCGTTCTCGGGTCTGGATCACGCGAAGTCGCGAAACGATCACGTGAAGGTCATGGAGGCATGAAGGCCATGAAGGCAGCACGCGTGTCACGTTGGGTTGCCTGGCACGCCACCCGGCGGCAGAGCCGCCGGGTGACGCCGGGCGCCTCGGCTGTTCTTCACGCCCTCACGTCTTCACGTGAAAAGACCAACCTGGCTGCCGGCCTTACAACGACCCGACGAGGATGTGGGGGATCATCAGTCCTGTGGTCCTGGGACCTATGGTTCGGTTCGGAGGTTCGGACCACAGGACCGTAGGACCCTCAGGTTCGGAACCGTCAACGTTTGAGAATCACGTCGAGCGCCGTTTCGTTGAAGCCGATCCGCATCGACGTCTTGGCCTTCGTCATGTACGACGCGAAGAACGCGTTGCGCTGCTGCTGCAGCAGCTCCGCGCGGAGCGTGTCGCGTCCGGCGGCCACCTGCTCGTCGGTGACCGACTCGCGGTCGGTCACACGGGCGACGACGACGGCGTTGTTGGTCTCGATGGGGCCGGTCTTCTGGCCGATCTCGAGCGCGAACACGGCGTCGTCGACCGCGCGGGAGACACCGATGTCCTGGAGCGGCGTGTCGCGCGTCACCAGTTCGGTGGTCTTGATCTCGACGCCGGCGGCGCGGGCGGCCGCCGTGAACGAGCCCGTCGCCCGGGCGACCTGCTCGGCCCGCTGGCGCGCACGGGCCACGGCCTGCGTCCGCACGACGTCGTCGCGGACCGTCTCGCGGACTTCGGCCAGGTCGGGCAGGTACGACGCCTTCACTTCGGCGACCGTGATGAACGCGAAACCCTGCGACGTCCGCAGCAGGCCACTCACCTGGCCGGGTTCGAGCCGGAACGCCTCGGCCGACACTTCGGGGGCGAACCCGAGACCGGCCAGCGGCTCGTCGCGCGAGAACAGGCCCGAGTCGCCCACCGGCAGGCCGCGCGCGGCGGCGATCCGGTCGAGGTCGGTCGGGTCGTCGATCTCGGCCTCGAGTTCGACGGCCAGCCGCGACGCGTCCGCCTGCGCGCGCTCCCACTTGATCTGATCCTCCACCTGCGCACGCACGTCGTCGAGCGGCCGCGTGGTCGCCTCGCGCTTGTCGGTCACCCGGATGATGTGGAACCCGAACGGCGAGAGCACCAGGTCGCTCGTGCCGCCGACCTCGAGCGCCCAGGCGGCCTCTTCGAAGGCCGCCACCATGGCGCCCCGGCCGAAGTAATCGAGATCACCGCCGTTGGCCTGGCTGCCTTCGTCTTCGGAGTGCTGGCGGGCCAGCGCGGCGAAGTCCCCGCCGGCCTGCACCTGTGCCAGGATCCGTTCGGCCTCGGCCCGCACGGCGGCCTCGTCCTTGCCCTCGGTCTTCAGGAGGATGTGGCTCGCGCGGACCTGTTCGGGCGTCGAGTACATCGCGATGTTCTCGCGGTAGCGCGCTTCGATGTCCGCGGTGGTCACCGCGATGGTCGCGCGCAGCACCTCGGGATTGACGGCCAGGTACTTCACCCGCCGTTTGTCGGGCACGCGATACGTTTCCTGGTTGGCGGCAAAGTGGGCTTCCACCTCCGCGTCGGTCGGGGTGAGGCCCTCGCGGAACCGATCGGCCGTGAAGACGGCCAGCTCGAGCTGCACCTTCTCGTTGCGCCGGCGGTATTCGGCGTCCACGTCGGCCTCGCTCACCGTCACCCAGCCGGTGACGGCACGTTCGAGTTTCTCGGCCTGGAGCGACCGGCGGAGCATCCGTTCGAAGTCCCCGGGCGAGAGCGGCGGCCGCTGCGCGGCCAGAAACTGCCGGTAGCGCTCGTCGCCCACGAACCGGCCGTCGAGCTGCAACATCGGCAGCCGCAGGATCCGTTCGCGCAGTTCGCCGTCCGAGACGCCGAGGCCGACGCGGTCGGCTTCGACCGACATGGCTTCCTCGTCGATGAGCTGCTGGAGGACCTGCTGGGCGATGCCGAGCTGCTGCAGAATCTGTTCGTTCATCGCGCCGCCATACTGCGACTGGAGCGCCATCACCTGCTGCTGGTAGGCCCGCTGCCAGGTGCCGACGGTGATGGTGCGGCCTTCGACCGACGCGAGCATGTCGCCGGGCGCCGCCCCGACGGTCGGCGGGCTCAGAAAGCTCGGGATGTAGAGCAGGATGAACGCGGCGACGACGATCCCGAGGCTCCATTTGAGCCAGGCTTTGTGTCGGCGCATCCGGTCGAGCATGGTCATGGTGCGGTGGTCTCCCTGCCGTTCGTCCGCCCGGGCCGGTCTGCCCGATTACAGGAGCGAAAGGCGCGTGAAACGCTCATTATGCCCCATTTTTTCCCATGCTATAGTTGGGCGGATCAGGGGCGGGAGCGCTCGATTTTCAATAGTCCGACGGCGACATGATGCAGGCTCGGCGAACGCGGAAGCCCTCCGCACCTGACACGGCTGCGTCCGGCGACGCGGAGACGATCGTCGTCTTCTACCGCAGTCCCGACGTCGAGCAGCACGTGGCGGCGCTTCGGCCGGCCAGCGGACTCCAGCTCGAACTGGTCCGCAAAGGCACCCTCTTCACCATTCCGTCCGACGTGGCAGGCGTACTCTGGGAACTGTCACTCGAGGACGGTGCGCAGCGCCTCGCGCCCGGGCTGATCGGCTCGGTGCCGGCCGCGTCGTACAGCCCGGTCGATCAGCCCGGCCTGACCGAACTGTCGCGCAATCTCGGCTTCACCGAGCACCTCGAGCCGCCGCTCGTCCTCGAAGATGTCGAGCGGGCCCTCGGCCTGCGCGAGGGCGTGGACCTGGCCGACCGGCTCGACGCGTCGGCCCCTCGGCTGATCCAGTCGGCCGCCAGTCCCGATGTCGTCAGCGACGTCGTGCGGGCCGTCAACGCGTCGACCGACCCGGCCGACGTCGCGGCCGCCCTGACGCGGCGGGTCGGCCAACTGCTGCCCCTGCCGGTCTGGCGTGTGCTGGCGATCGAGCCGGATGGCGAACTGGGCTGGCCAGGCCAACCCGAGACCGACGCGGCCGTGCGCAGCGCGATTGAGTCGGTCGCGGCCGTGATCGCCGCCACCGGACAGCCGGTCGTCCGGATCACCAACTTTGTCGACGATCGGGTCAGTGGGGCGGGCGCGAAGGTGCCGGCCGAAGGGTCCACGATCGGATGGCCCCTCGTGGCCGGCGGACGGGTGGTCGGCGTGCTCGTCGGCCTCGATTCGGGCCGGTCCAACCGGCTGCCGAACGTGCCGCTGGCGATGAGCGACGCGCTCGCGCGGCTGGTCGAGCCGGCGGCCTTCGCGCTCGCCAATGCCCAGCGGGTGACCCGGGCCGAGGCGCTCTCGGTCACCGATGACCTGACGCAGCTGTACAACGCGCGCTACCTGCACGAGGCGCTGCGGCGCGAAGCCAAGCGCGCGACGCGCGCCGGCTGGCCGCTGTCGCTGCTCTTCATCGACCTCGACGGCTTCAAGGAGGTCAACGACCGCCACGGTCATCTGCTCGGGAGCCGGGCGCTCGTCGAGGCGGCCGACATCATCCGCGGCTGTGCGCGCGAGACCGACGTGGTGGCCCGCTTCGGGGGTGACGAATTCGCCATGATTCTGCCCGAAACCGACGGGCCGGGCGCGCTCGCCGTGGCGCGGCGCGTGCTCGACCGGATCGGGCGCTTCGCGTTCCTGGCCCTCGAGGGCCACACCGACCGGCTGACCGCGTCGATCGGGCTGGCGACGCTGCCCACGGTGGCCGATACGGTGGAAGGGCTCCTGCAGGCGGCCGACGCCGCGATGTACCGCGTCAAGTCGTCCGGGCGGAACGGGATTCACGTCGCCTCGCCGGACCGACCGCCGCTTTCCGGCGTCCCGAAAGGTGAACAGGAGATCCGTTGAATCTGCCGTCGCTGTTTTCCCTGTTTTCGAGCGACCTGGCCATCGACCTCGGCACCGCCAACACGTGCGTGTACGCGCGCGGCAAGGGCATCGTCGTCAACGAGCCGTCGATTGTGGCCATCAACAAGCTCACCGGCCGCATCGAGGCCGTCGGCAAGGAAGCCAAGGAGATGCTCGGCCGGACGCCCGGCAACATCGTTGCCATCAAGCCCATGAAGGACGGCGTCATCGCCGATTTCGAAGTCACCGAGAAGATGCTCGCGCACTTCATCAAGAAGGCGCACAACCGGACGATGTGGGTCCGGCCGCGGATCGTCATCGGCGTGCCGTCCGAGATCACCCAGGTCGAGAAGCGCGCCGTCAAGGACAGCGCCTATCGCGCCAAGGCCAGCGAGGTCCACCTCATCGAGGAGGCCATGGCGGCGGCGATCGGCGCCGGGATGCCCATCGAGGAGGCGTCGGGCAACATGGTGGTCGACATCGGCGGCGGCACGACCGACATCGCCGTCATCTCGCTCGCCGGCATCGTCTATAGCAAGGCGATCCGGGTGGCCGGCAACGAGATGGACGAGGCGATCATCCAGTACATCAAGAAGTCGTACAACCTGCTCATCGGCGAGCGCACGGCCGAGCAGATCAAGATGGGCCTCGGCTCGGGCTTTCCGCTCGACGAGCGCATCACGATGGAGATCAAGGGCCGCCATCTCATCGAAGGGGTACCCAAGACCATCACGATTTCCGACGAGGAGATTCGCGAGGCCCTGGCCGAGACCGTCAACGTCATCGTCGATGCCGTGCGCGTGGCGCTCGAGCGGACCCCGCCGGAACTCTCGGCCGACATCGTCGATCGCGGCATCGTGCTGACTGGTGGCGGCGCGCTCCTGAAGAACCTCGACCGCCGGCTCCGCGAGGAAACCGGGCTGCCGGTGTCGATGGCCGAGGATCCGTTGTCCACCGTCGTGCTCGGTGCGGGCAAGATGCTGGGCAACTTCGAGCTGCTGCGGAAGATCTCTCTGGACTGATCCGGCTCGCTGGCCGCGGTCCTGTCGACCGAGCGTCATGTCAACGATCCAGCCGACGCGCCGGACACTCTCGCTGCTGGTCCTGCTGTCGATCGGCCACCTGCTCCTCATTTCGGCCCAGGTCCAGACGCGCAGCGGCCTGCCGCTCATCGAGTCGATTGCGTTCAACGCCTTTGCCGGTGTGCACCGGTCGGCCGGCGCGCTCGCCGGCGGTCTCGGTGGCATCTGGACCGGCTGGATTGCCCTGCACGGCATCGCGGGCGAGAACGAACAACTGCGGCAGCGGGTGGCCGAGCTCGAAGGGCGCGTCATGGGGCTCGAGGCCCTCGCCCGGGAGACGCGCGCGCTCGAAGAGGCGCTCGGACTGTCGGCCCGCGTGGTCCCGAGGACCCTGGCCGCGCGGGTGATTGCCGGCAATCCGACGCCCGGCCAGCTGACCGTCCTCATCGATCGCGGTCGGGCCGACGGGGTGGAGGCCGACATGGCCGTCATCGCCGCCAACGGTGTCGTCGGCCGCGTCATGGGCGAGCCGACCGCGCGGGCCGCCCGGGTGCAACTGCTCGTCGAGTCCTACGCCTCGGCGGCCGCGGCGCTCGAGCGGAGCGGCGCCGGCGGCTTGGCAGGCGGGGGGCACGGCACACCTTCCAGTCCCGCCATGCGGCTCGACTACGTACCGGATCTCGTCGATGTGCAGGTCGGGGAGCGAGTGTTCACTTCCGGACAGGACGGCATCTATCCGCCTGGATTCCTCATCGGCACCGTCCGAAGCGTCAGCCCGGGAGGCCAGTTCCGGGCCATCGTCATCAATCCGGCAGTCGAGGTGTCGCGTCTCGACCTGGTCCTGGTCGTCCTCGACCGGCCCTCGGGGCCCTCTGGTCCGGCCCGCCCGGATGGGATCCCCCGATGAAGGTGCCCGTCGCGCTCGTCACGGTGATCGTCGCCGTGCTGGCGCAGACGGTGCTCGTCCGCTATGCCGTTGGAGGGGCGTTCTCGTTCGACCTGGTGCTGGTCGGCGTGGTGTATGTGGCTCTGCGGTGGGACGCGCGGGCCGGGGTGGTCGGCGGCACGATCGGCGGGCTGCTTCAGGACCTGCTGTCGGGCGGGGTCGTCGGCGTCGGTGGTCTCGCCAAGACGCTCGTGGGCGGCGCGGCCGGCGGCCTCGGCGCGCAGTTTGTCGTGACGAGGCCGGACGCGCGGGCGCTCATCGTGGCCGGAGCGTCGCTCGTCCACCGGTTGCTGATGGTCGGCATGGTCGCCCTGATAAATGAGCAGTGGCCGGCCCTGCCATGGGCCGATATGCTGATGGAGGCCGGAGTGAACGCGGCCTGTGCCTGGGTGCTCTTCCAGGGCACCGATGCGCTGCCGGCCGCCCTTGAACGGCGGCGAATGCGGCGTCAGAGCCGATGGGGTCGCCGACGCTGGTAGCCAACGACCGATGCTGACACGCGGGACGCACGAACTGCGCGAGAGTCTCCAGGCCCGACTGCTGGCCCTGCGGGTGGCGTTCCTGTTCTGCTTTGCGGCCCTGGCCGTGGGGTTCTGGGTCGTCCAGGTCGTCCAGTACACCCGCTACGAGCGGATGGCGGCCAACAACCACCTGCGCACGATTCCCCTGCGGGCACCACGCGGCATCCTGTTCGATCGCAACGGCGAAGTCCTCGTCCAGAACCGGACGTCGTTCACGATCGCGATCGTGCGCGACCGGAGTTCGGATCTGGACGGCGCCATTGGCCGCCTGGCCGCGATCGCGGGCGTCGAAGAGGCGGGGATTCGGGCGACGGTGGAACGTCATCGGCGCGACGCGGTGTTCCGGCCGATTCCCGTGATCGAGCACGCGACGTTCGCCCAAGTGGCCGCCGTCGCGGCCCGCCAGGCCGAACTGCCGGAACTGCTGATCCAGAACGTGCCCACGCGGAGCTATCCGGCCAACGCGCTGGCGGCGCACCTGTTCGGCTACGTCACCGAGATTCGCGAGGCGCAGCTCCACCAGCCGGAGTTCGAAGGGCTGGAGGCCGGCGACCTGGTGGGCCAGACCGGGCTCGAGCGCACCTACAACGGGCGGCTGATGGGCGAAGACGGCAGCCGCTTCGTCGTCGTCGACAGCGTCGGTCGCGAGATCCAGACGCTCGACGAGCAGCAACCGATCGACGGCGAGCCCTTGCAGCTCACGATTGACTACGACGTGCAGCGCGCGCTCGAGGAGGCGTTCCGTGTGTCGGGGTTTGCGGGCGCCGGCGTGCTCCTCGAACCGTCGACCGGCGATGTGCTCGCGCTCACGAGCCTGCCGTCCTACGATCCCAACGCGTTTGCGGTCGGGATTGACGGGCGCGCCTTCACGGCCCTCAACACCGATCCGCTGCGACCGTTCCGGAACCGCGCCGTGCAGGATCGGTATCCGCCCGGCTCGACGTTCAAGATCGTCATGGCCGTCGCGGGCCTCGCCGAGCGCGTGACGACGACCACCGAACGGGTGTACTGCCCGGGTTCGGCCACGTTCTACGGCCGCCGCTTCCGGTGCAACCGCCCGGGCGGACACGGCTGGATGAACGTCCGTGACGCACTCAAGTACTCCTGCAACGTCTTCTTCTACACGATTGGCGATCGCCTGAAGGTCGACACGATTCACGAGTACGCCCGCCGCCTCGGCCTCGTCGGCCTGACCGGGCTCGACCTGCCGAACGAGGTCGAGAGCCGCGTGCCCACCGAGGCGTGGAAGCGGCGCGTCTACAACGATCGCTGGTACCCGAGCGAGACCATCTCGGTGGCGATTGGCCAGGGCGCCGTCGACGTGACGCCCATCGGGCTGGCGACGATGATGGCGACCGTGGCCAACGGGGGGACGCTCGTCACACCGCACCTGATTCGCGCGCGGTACGACGGCGAGCATTGGGCACCGGTGCCACCACCCCCGGCGCGCGCCCGGGTCGATCTGGCGCCCGACATGCTGGCGGCGGTCCACGACGGGCTCTGGCGCGCGGTCAATGCCGACGGCGGCACGGCCTGGCGGGCCCGGGTGGCCGACCGGGACGTGGCCGGCAAGACCGGCACCGCCCAGATGATCTCGCGCGAGGGCCGGGCCGCGGCCGGCCAGGTGGCCCGCGACCTGCGGCCGCACGGCTGGTTCGTCTTCTTCGCCCCGCACGACGACCCGCAGGTGGCCGGCGTCATCTTCACCGAGCACGGCGAAACGGCGGGCACCTCGGTGGCCATCGCGCGCCATGTGCTCGAGACGTTCTTCGCCAAGCGCGAAGGCCGGCCGCTGCCCCCGCTCGACCCCAACACCATCGGGCGCAACACGCGGGCGGTCGCCTCGGCGCAGCCGGCGCCGCCGCCGGCCGGGACCGCAACCCCGGCGCCGGCCGGTGGCGAGGGCGACGAGTGATGATCGTCGACCGCCGCCCGCTGCCGCATCTCGATCTGCCGCTCCTCGGCGGCATCCTGGCGCTCTGCGGGATCGGGCTCGTCACGCTCTACTCGGTCAGCCAGGGCGGCCGCGAGTTCTGGACGCAGGTGTACTGGCTGCCGGTCGGTCTCGTGGCGCTCACCGTCTGCCTGCTGGTCGACTACCGATCGCTGTCGGATCGGTCGCTCATCCTGTACGGCCTGCTCATTGTCGGCCTGCTCCTCGTCTGGCAGTTCGGTGTCGTGCGGGGCGGGTCCCGGCGATGGCTCTCGCTCGCGGGCGTGACGGTCCAGCCGTCGGAGTTCGGCCGGATCGTGGTCGCGCTCGTGCTGGCGGCCTTCTACGGCGAGAACCGGCGCAGCGCACGCACCGCCGGGCAACTGGTCGGAGGCGCCCTGCTCGTCGGCCTGCCGGCGTACCTCATCTATCGCCAGCCCGATCTCGGCACGGCCGTCACGCTCGTCCCGGTCTTTGTCGGCATCGTGTTCGTGGCCGGCCTGCCGCTGCGCTGGATGGCGGCCGCGGTGGTCGCCGGGCTGCTGTTCTCGCCGGTCGTCTGGATGTACGGCCTCCAGGACTACCAGCGGGAGCGCATCGAGACATTCCTGGATCCGTCCAACGACCCGCGGGGCGCGGGCTATCAGCAGATTCAGGCGAAGATCACGGTTGGATCGGGCGGGTTGACCGGCAAGGGCTTTGGCGCCGGCACGCAGAGCAGCTACGGCTTCATGCCCGAAGCGCACAACGACTTCGTGTTTTCGTCGTTTGCCGAGGAGTTCGGCTTTGTCGGCGTGCTCGTCACGCTGGCGTTGTACCTGTTCGTGCTCGTGCGAAGTGTCGATGCGGCGCGCCTCTCGCGCGATCGCGTCGGCGCGTTCCTGGTGGTGGGCCTCGTGTCGGGCTTCGGCTTCCAGGTGTTGTACAACCTGTCCATGTCGGCCGGGTTCGCACCCGTCAAGGGATTGACCCTGCCGCTCATGAGCTATGGCGGGTCGTCGCTCGTGTCGACGCTCGCCGCGTTTGGGCTCATCCTCAACGTGCGGATGCGCCGTTTCAGTAACTGACATTCCGGGCGTAGTCATGAACAAAGAGATGGTGATCGCGGCGACGCCGCATGAGACGCGCGTGGCGATCCTCGAAGACGACCAGGTGGTCGAAATCTTCATCGAGCGCGAACACTCGCGCGGGGTGGCCGGCAACATCTACAAGGGCCGGGTCTCGAAGGTCCTGCCGGGCATGCAGTCGGCCTTTGTCGACATCGGCCTCGAACGCGACGCGTTCCTGTATGTGACCGACGTCATCAGTCCGACCGAGGAGGCGCTCGAGGAGGACGAGGAAATTCCGGCGACGCAGGGGCCCGAGCCCCCCGACGTCGACGAGGCGGCCGTGGCCGCCGCGGCGGGGGCCGATCCGGTTGCCGGGGAGGCGCCGGCCGAGACCGACCGTGCGCCGGCGGCCGCCCCGCCGAACGGCCAGGCCGGCCAGGCCGGCCGGACCGGCCGGCGCGGCGGTCGCGATCGGCAGGATCGGCCGACCGACAAGATCGAGGACCTGCTCAAGGAGCGCGAGGAAGTCGTCGTGCAGGTCGTCAAGGAGCCGCTCGGGACCAAGGGCGCGCGCATCACGTCGCACCTGAGCCTGCCCGGCCGCTTTCTCGTCTATATGCCGACGGTCGACCATATCGGGGTGTCGCGCAAGATCGAGTCGCGCGACGAGCGTCGGCGCCTGCGCGGCATCATCCAGCGGTTTCGCGAGAAATCGGGGTTGCCGGGGGGCGTCATCATCCGGACAGCCGCCTCGAACCGGTCCGAGGAAGACATCCTGACCGACCTGACGTACTTCGAACAGGTGTGGGCCGACATCCAGCGCCGGCGCGAGACCGAGCGGACGCCGGCGGTGCTCTTCCGCGAGGAGAGCCTGGTCACCAAGCTCCTGCGCGATCAGCTCACCGAGCAGTTCACGGCCATCCGCATCGACGAGGAGGCCGAGTTCCTTCGTGTATCGGCGTTTGTGGGCCGCATCATGCCGAACATGGTCGGCCGCGTGAAGCGGTACACCCGGGACTATCCGATCTTCGACGAATACGGCGTGCAGGCCGAGATCGACAAGGCGCTGCGCAACAAGGTCTGGCTCAAGTCGGGCGGCTACATCGTCGTCAACCAGACCGAGGCGCTCGTGGCCATCGACGTCAACACCGGGCGCTACGTCGGCAAGAAGACGGCGGGCCGGCTCGAAGACACGATCGTCAAGACCAACCTCGAAGCCGCACGCGAGATCGTGCGGCAGGTCCGGCTCCGCGACCTCGGCGGCATCATCGTCCTCGACTTCATCGACATGGAGGACAAGAAGAACCGCCAGAAGGTGGCGCAGGCGGTCGAGCAGGAGTTGCGCAAGGACCGCGCCCCGTCGAAGGCCGTGCAGGTCTCCGACTTCGGCCTCATCATCGTCACGCGCAAGCGGGTCAAGAGCAGCCTGGAGCGGCAGTTGACCGAGCCGTGCCCGTACTGCTCCGGCACGGGCACGATCCGCACGAGTTCGACCATCTGCTACGACATCCTGACCGAGGTGCGGAAGGTCAGCACCGACCTCGATGGCTACAGCCTCGTTCTGCGCGTCAACCCCGAGATTGCCCGGGCGCTTCGTGAAGAGAGCCGGTCGGTCTTCCGTGAGCTCGAATCGACCGTCGGGCGCGCCGTGACGATTCGCGCCGACGATCAGCTCCATCACGAGCAGTTCGATGTCATGGCGATCTGAGGACAGAGGGCAGAGGACAGAGGAGTATCATGAGAGCGGAGGTTCGCATGACGGGACTGGGACGGCTTGTGGCGGTGTGTGCGGTGGTGGCGCTCTCGTGGCCGGCCCTGGGGATCGCGCAGGCGCAGTCGCTCGGCACGGTCCGGATCACGCGAGCGGTCCTGGCCAACGGGGAGGCGCTCGCGGCCGGGACGTACGCCGTCCGGCTCAGTGACGCGGCTGTGTCGGCCGTCGTGGGGCAGTCGCCGGATGGCGCCCGGTGGGTGGAGTTTCTCCAGAGCGGTCAGGCGCGCGGCCGCGAACTGGCCACGGTGCTCGCCGGCGAGGCCGTCGTCGAAGTGGCTGGCCGCGGTGGGCCGGCCTCCGGCGCTTCGAGGGTCGAGCTGCTCAAGGGCGGCGATTTCCTGCGCGTGTGGATCAACCGCGCCGGCACGCACTACCTCGTACACCTGTCGATTCCGCCCGCGCGTTGAGCGGGCTCGTCTACTGCCGGCCGACCGAGACCTGTCCGGAGAAGGTCGTCAGGAGCACGACCGCCCGGCCGTCGCCGACCGAGCCGACCAGTTCGCGACGGCTGCGGCTGACGAGTGTCAGGCCCAGCTCACGGGCCGTCTCGATCTGTCCCGAGAACGTCTGCGCGCGCAGTTCGAATCCCGATCCGCTCCGCGCGATGAACCGGATGCTGCCCGAGTGCGTCCGCATCTCGTACCGGCCGTCGGCGGCGACCGCGCCGTCGTAGGTCAGGCTCCCTTGCGTCGTGAAGATCTCCACGCGATCGGCCGTCGCGTCGCGCGCGGTGATGCCGCCGGTGACCGTGTCGAGGCGGAGGCGTCGCGTGCGGATGCCGGTGGCCGTGACCGGGCCGGCGATCGTGCCGGCCTCGAGGGCCGAGTCGTGCGCCACGTTGGTCAAATCGATCGAGCCGGTCACGGTTCGCGCCCGGCTGAGCCGCGGGGCGTCGCGAATCTCGACATCCCCGGTGGTCGTGTCGACCGAAAGCTCGCCGGTGATGCCCGACGCCTCGACGTGGCCCGTCAGTGACTGGATCGTCACGCTGGTCGCCGCCGGCGCCGTCACCGCGTACGATACGGTGACGGCGTAGGGCGGATTGCGCACGCGCTCGTGGGTGGCTTCGACCGTGACCCGGCGGCCTCGTTCGGCCAGGTGGACCGTGACGCCGGCCAGGCCCTGTCGCGCGTCCGCATCGG
>DATKDF010000094.1:0-14754 GCA_035512795.1 Vicinamibacterales bacterium | reverse complement strand
GCCGCCGAACAAGTGCCCGTCGTCCCCGTGTTCTGGGTGGCATCGGAAGACCACGACTGGGACGAAGTGCGATCGACCACGGTCGTGACGGCCGACGATGCCGCGGTGAAGGTCACCGCGCCTGATGTCGAGGGCGCCGGACTCCGACCGGTCGGCGCGCTGACCTTCGACGAGCGAATCACCCGGACACTCGCCGACCTCGACGCCGCCCTGCCCCGATCGACCTGGACCAGCGACCTGCTGGCCAGCCTCAGGCACCTGTACGCACCGGGCGGCGATCCCGGCACCGCGCTGGCCGGGTGGCTCGACCAGTTGCTCGGACGTCATGGTCTGGTCGTCTTCGACGGCGCCGACCCATGCGCCAAACCCCTGGCGGCCAGCCTGTTCGCCGACGAGCTCGAGCACCCGGAACGGACGGCCGGCCTGGTACGAGAGATGGGCGAAAAGCTGCGCGCGCTCGGACACCCCCCGCAGCTCGTACCGGCCGAGCATGCAACGGCGCTGTTCTATCTCGACGCGCACGGCCGTCACCCGATTCGCTTCGCGCGCGACGCCTTCGTCATTGGTGAGACCCGCCGCACGCGTGCCGACCTGGTCGCCGAGGCCCACGCCCACCCGGAGCGATTCAGCCCCAATGTGATGTTGCGCCCGGTCGTGCAGGATTGCCTGTTCCCGACGATTTGTTACGTGGCGGGACCGGGCGAGCTGGCGTACCACGCGCAACTCGGGGGCGTCTACGCGGCCTGTGGCGTCGAGCGCCCCCTGCTCGCGTCACGCGCGAGCGCGACGATTGTCGATGCGGCGACGGCCCGGTTCCTGGACCGCCATGGCCTGTCGCTCGATCGGCTGTCGGCAAGCGACGACTCGGTCCTGAACGCCATCGTGCGTCGCGAGATCGACCCGGCCGTGGGCCGGATCCTCGACGAGGCGGCGCAGGCGATCGACGGCCGGCTCGACGCGGTCCGGACCGTGACCACCACCGTCGACCCGACACTGGCGGCCACGGCCGACACAGCCCGCCGACGCGTGCGGCAGACGTTCGACACGCTGCACGACAAGATCGTCCGCGCCGTGAAGCGCCGCGACGGGACCCTGCGCCGGCAGTTCACACACGCCCGAACCACGGCCTTCCCCGATGGCTCGCCCCAGGACCGTGTGCTTGGCGTGGCGGCGATCCTCAACCAGTACGGCCCGAGCCTCGTGGACCACCTGCTCGAGCAGCTGCCGACCGACGCGCGCTGTCACTACGTCGTCGTGCCCTGAGCGCCGTCGATGACTCTGGACCTGCTTGTCTTTGGCCCGCACCCTGATGACCTCGAGCTGGGACTCGGCGGCACGATCGCGCGCGAGACGGCGGCGGGCCGTGTGGTGGGGCTCTGCGACCTGACGGCCGGCGAGCTGGGCACCAACGGCACGCCCGACATCCGGCTGGCCGAGGCCGACGAGGCCGCCCGGCTGCTCGGCGCGGCCTGGCGGGTGAACCTCGGCTGGCCGGACGGCCACATCACGGCCAGCCCGGCGGCGGTCGACGCCGTCGTGACGCTCGTCCGGACGCACCGGCCGGCGACGATCGCCATTCCGTACTGGCAGGATCGTCACCCGGACCATCGCGCCGCCAGCCAGGTCCTCGACGAGGCCATCTTCAAGGCCGGGCTGCTCCGGTACGCGCCCGACCTGCCGCCGTGGCGGCCGTCGTGGGTCTGCTACTACTTCATCAACGACGGGGCGTCGCCGTCGTTTGTCGTCGATGTCTCCGAGCACTACGACCGGAAGCGCGCCGCCCTGGCGTGCCACCGCAGCCAGTTCACGCCGGCGGGCGCGGATGCCGCGCCCACGCGGCTGACGGCACCGACGTTCCGACAGCTCATCGAAAGTCGCGATGCGCAGTTCGGGGCGCTCAGCGGCGTTCTGTTTGCCGAGGGCGTCGTCGTGCGCGAGCCGGTGAGCCGACCCAGCCTGCGGAAGGACCTGCCATGAAGATCGGAATGATCTGCTACGCCTCGGTTGGCGGCAGCGGCGTGGTGGCGACCGAGCTGGCACATGCCATGGCCCTGCGCGGCCACGAAGTCCACCTCATCAGCAGCGAGTTGCCGTTCCGGTGGCGTCCGATCCGTGGGTTGTCATTCGAGCGGGTGCAGGCACCCGACTATCCCCTCTTCCGCGAGCCGCAGTATCTGCTGGGCCTCGCCAACACGCTGGTCCGCGTCGCCCACGAACGAGGGCTCGACATCCTGCATGCGCACTATGCCGTGCCCCACGCCACGGCGGCCTATCTGGCCCACCAGATTCTGGCGGCGTCGGACCCGGCCCAGGCGCCCCGCACGGTGACCACGCTCCACGGCACGGACATCACGCTCGTCGGCAGCGATCCGTCCTATGCCGGCGTCGTCGGCTTCTCGATCGAGGAGTCGCACGGCGTCACGGCCGTGTCCGAAAGCCTTCGGGACGACACCGTGCGATCGCTCGGCATCAAGCGCGACATCCGCGTCATCGCGAACTTTCTCGACTGCGACGACTTCCGTCGGCAGCCGAACTCGTCGATTCGCGACCACTGGTGTGCCGGCGGCTGGGACTCACTCGTCGTGCACATCTCGAACTTTCGGCCGGTGAAGCAGGTCGGCCAGGTGCTCGACATCTTCGCGCGGATCCGCCAGCAGGTCGCAGCCAAGCTCGTGCTGATCGGCGACGGTCCCGATCGCAGCGCGCTCGAGCATCGCGCCGCGGCCGAGGGCTTCGGCGAGTCGGTGGAGTTTGTCGGGGAACAGCTCGACCTGGTGTCGTGGCTCTCGGCGGCCGACCTCCTGCTGCTGCCGTCGGCGCAGGAGAGCTTCGGCATGGCCGCGCTCGAGGCCATGGCGTGCGAAGTGCCGGTGGTTGCCTCCCGGGTCGGGGGCCTGCCGGAGCTTGTCGAGGACGGGGTGACCGGCTTTCTCTGCGCGCCCGGAGACGTGGACGGGATGGCCGCGAGGAGTGTGGCCGTCCTCACCGACGAGGCGCTGCGGGCGCGGATCGGGCAGGCGGCCTGCCTGCGGGCCCGAACGTCCTTCTGCAGCGGCGTGGTCGTGCCGCGCTACGAGGCCTACTACGAGGAGGTGCTCGAAGCGGGGCGGCGCGGTTTGCTATACTCTGGCTAGCACTCTCGGCGCGAGACTGCCAATACCTGAGCCATGACACCCGATCTCGTCGAACGCCAGCGTCGCATTCTGGAGCGACTCATCACCGGCTACATCGAGCAGGGTGCCCCGGTTTCGTCCGCCTGGCTGGCCGAGCACAGCGACCTCGGCCTGTCGTCGGCCTCGGTCCGGACGATTCTGGCTCGCCTCGAGGAACTCGGCCTCGTGGCCCAACCGCACACGTCGGCCGGCCGGGTGCCGACCGACACCGGGTATCGACAGTATGTCGACGGGCTGCTCGAGTCGCGACGCCGCACGCGTCCGCTGCGCGACGTCGAGGCGCGCCTGCGCCGCGCCGGCACGGTCGACGATGTGCTGGAGGACGCGACGCAGGTGCTGTCAGCGGCCTCGCAGCAGATCGCCTTTGTGCTGGCGCCGGCCGGCGCCACCGTGGAACTCCGGCACATCGACTTTGCGCCGCTGGCCGACGGCCGCGTGCTCGTGATTGTCGTCGCGACCGGCGGCACGGTCACGCACAAGGTCGTCGATCTCGACGAACCGGTCGACGCCACGGCGCTCGCCGCCGCGGCCACCTACATCAACCGGGAGTTCGCGGGCCGGACGATTGACGAGGTCCGGACGGCGCTCCTCGAACGCCTGCAGCAGGAACGGATCCTGTACGACGCGCTCTTTGCGCGCGCGCTGCGGCTGGCGCGGTCCGGCCTCTCCGGCATCGCCCCGGAAGAGACGATCCATGTCCAGGGCACGTCGTTTCTCGTCCAGGGCCTGCTCGGCTCGGCCGACGACCGGGATCGCACGCTCGAAGTACTGCGCGCCCTGTTTCGCACGATGGAGCAGAAGCACCGGCTCGTCGAACTCCTCACCCACTACCTCAACGCCAACGGCTTGACCGTGGTCATCGGCTCGGAGCACGAGCCGCCCGAACTGCGCGCCTTCAGCGTGGTCGCGTCCCCGTTCAGCGATGGGCGGCGGTCCGGCACGGTCGGTGTCATCGGCCCACGCCGGATGCGCTACGATCGAGCCATCTCGGCCGTTGACGGCGTGTCGCGCGTCATGACCCGCGTCCTCGAAGGCGCCTGAACCGACCCTGACAGTCCCATGTCCGATCCAGTGACCCCAGAGACGCAGACGTCCGCCACGGCTGACGACCCGACACAAACGGCCGACCCCGGCCTGCCGACTGCGCTCGAACGGGAGCGCGACGACCTTCGCGACCGCCTGCTCCGGACGACGGCCGAGTTCGACAACTATCGCAAGCGCACGGATCGCGAACGCCGCGACCTGCACGAAGCCGCGGCGACCGACATCATCCGCGACGTGCTGCCGATCGTCGACGACCTCGAGCGCGCCCTGGCCGCCGCCGCACCCGAGGCGCGCGCCGAGGCCGGACCGGTCGCCGCCTTCCGGCAGGGCGTGGATCTCATCCATCGGCAGATGCTCGAGGTGCTCCGCCGCCGCGGCGTCGAAGCCCTCGACGTCGTCGGGCAACCGTTCGACCCGAACTGGCATGAAGCGGTGGGGCACGAACCGGCTGACGGCCGTCCGGACGGCGAGATCGTAACCGAAGTCCGCCGCGGCTATCGCCTCGGCGAGCGCCTGCTGCGGGCGGCCATGGTGCGGGTGGCCCGGGCGTGAGCCGGCGCGACTACTACGAGGTTCTCGGCGTCGAACGGACCGCGAGCGAAGCCGAACTGAAGAGCGCGTACCGCAAGCTCGCGCTGCAGTACCACCCCGACCGCAATCCCGGCGACACGGCCGCCGAGGAGCGGTTCAAGGAAGCGGCCGAGGCCTACTCGGTGCTGGGCGACGCCGACAAGCGCCAGCGTTACGACCGGTTCGGCCACGCCGGCGTCGCCGGGGCCGGGCCAGGCGCCCAGGGCTTCAACCCCGACATCTTCGCCGACTTCTCCGACATCTTCGGCGACCTCTTCGGCTTTGGCGGCGGCCGGCGGCGCGGCGGCCCGGCGCGCGGCGCCGATCTCCGCTTCGACCTCGAGATTTCGTTCGACGACTCGTTTGCCGGCACCGAGACGACGATCCAGATTCCCCGCGAAGAGCGCTGCGACACCTGCACGGGCACGGGCGCCGCGCCGGGCAGTTCGCGCGAGACGTGCCCGCAATGTCGCGGTGCCGGGCAACTGCGCTACCAGCAGGGGTTCCTCGTCGTCGCCCGCACCTGCGGCCAGTGCAGCGGGTCCGGCGAAATCGTCCGGACGCCCTGCCCGGCCTGTCGGGGCACGGGACGGCAGACCCGTGACCGGCGCGTGACCGTGAAAATTCCGGCCGGGATCGCCGATGGCCAGCGGCTGCGGTTGCAGGGGGAAGGCGAACACGGCGCGGCAGGCGGACCGCCCGGCGACCTCTACGTCGTCATCCACGTCCCCCCGCACCCGGTCTTCCATCGGGAGGAGGACGACCTCGTGGCCGAAGTGGCGGTGCCCTACCCGACGATGGCCCTCGGCGGCACGTTCACGCTCGAGAGTCCCGCCGGCAGCATCGACGTGCACGTCGCCCCAGGCGCGGCCAATGGCACGATCGTCTCGTTCAAGTCGAAGGGCATGCCGAACGTCTCAGGCCGCAGCCGAGGCACCCTGCACGTGCGCCTCGTCGTCGACGTCCCGCGGAAGCCGTCCAGAGAGCAGAAGAAACTGCTCGAGGAGCTCCGCCAGACCATGCCGGTCGATCGCATCGAGCCGACGCCCACCGATCACGACCGCGAGAAGCCTTTCTTCGAGCGGGTCAAGGACCTGTTCGGGTGATCGATGGCGGAGCGCCGGTCTGCGGCGATCGAATTCACGTTCCACATCCGCCCGGACGACGACGCGCTCGGTCGCCTGACGGCCGACCTGGACGACGGCACCCTGACGGCGATTGACGACCCCGGGGATCGGATCTGGCGCGCGTACTTCGAGTCACCGGCCGCGCGCGACCAGACGCTCACCTCACTGCAGCGATACCCGTTCGTCGAAGCCGCCCGCGCCATCGACGTCCCCGATGAACTGTGGGCCGAGCGCAGCCAGGCCGCGATCGGCCCCGTCCGGGTGGGTTCCATCGTCGTCGTCCCGCCGTGGCGCGCCGATGATCCGGCCGGGCAGGACCCGGGCGTGGCTCACGTGATCGTGATCAACCCGTCGATGGGATTTGGCACGGGTCACCACGCCTCCACCCGCCGCTGCCTGGCGCTGCTGCAGACGATCGATCTCACCGGCGCGCGAGTGCTCGACGCCGGCACCGGATCCGGCGTGCTCGCGATCGCCGCCCGCCGGCTGGGCGCGGCAACCGTCGTTGCAATCGACCCGGACGCCGACGCCATTCGCTCGGCTGGGGACAGCCTCGCCCTGAACGCGATGACGGGCATCGAGCTCCGCACGTGCGAGGTCTCGAACCTGGCCGGCGCCGAGGGCGTCTTTGCGGGTGCCCTGGCCAACCTTACGGGCGCGACGATCCGGAGCGCGGCGTCGCAGCTGGCGGCGCTCGTGCGGCCGGATGGCTGGCTCATCGCCAGCGGGATCGAGGTCGACGAGATCGACGACGTTCTGCAGGCGCTCGAAGACGCCGGCTGGCGCGAAGCGGCACGCGACCTCGAAGACGGATGGGTGGGCCTGCGGCTCGTCCGTACCGCTACCAGCCCCACCGCGACCAGATGACGCTCATCGCCACGATCGGCGCCACCTCGGCCTTGATCGTCCGCGGACCGAGATGCAGAAGCCGGGCGCCGCGGGCGACGGCGGCTTCCACTTCCTCGGGCGCCCAGCCGCCTTCGGGTCCGACCAGGACGAGCGCAGTTTCGGGAACCGGCCCTGGATCGGTCGACACCAGGTCGGCCGCCTGACCCGGCTCGAGACACAGGATGACGGCGCCGGCCGAGGAGCTGGTCAGCAGGTCGCTGAACGTCATCGCGGGCGCCACGACCGGTATGACGGCGCGCCGGCACTGGCGCGCGGAGGCGACGGCCACGCGCTGCCAGCGCTCGACGGCCGAGCCGACGCGCCAGCTCTGGCGCGGCACGGCCACGTGCCGGGTGACGATGGGCGCGATGGCGAAGACCCCGAGCATCGTCGCGTCGCGGACAACGGCGTCCATCTGCGCCCCCTTGAGCAGGCCGATACCGAGCGTGACGCGCACGGCAGGCTCCGGCGCGGGCGATGCCGCCTGCACGATATCGACGCGCACGTCCGGTGCGGTCGCCTGCACGAAGCCCACCCACTCGCCGCCCATGCCGTCGAACAATCCGACGGCGTCACCCGGACCGAGGCGGAGCACGTTCACCAGGTGGTGGGCGTCGTCGGGCGGCAGCGTGATGGTACGCGCCGGTCCCGCATCGGGCGCAAAGCACCGGGGGAAGACGGCCATGGACGTATCATGCAGGCGATATACTGCGCACGCAATGGTCTTTCGCGGACAGACGCTCGGCAAGTATCGCGTGATCGAGCCGCTCGGCAGCGGCGGGTTCGGCACGGTGTACCTGGCCGAAGACACCTGGATCGACAAGCGAGTGGCCATCAAGGTGCCGCACCGCCAGAACCTGGACTTCGGCGAGCTGCTGCGCGAACCACGCCTGCTCGCCGCGCTCAACCACCCGAACATCGTGACCGTCATCACGGCCGAGAAGCAGGACAACGTCTTCTTCATCGTGATGGAGTACGTGCCCGGCGAGACGCTGGAGAACGTGATCCTGACACGCGGTGCGCTCGACCTGCCCCTGGGCCTCGACTACATCTGCCAGATCGCCAACGCGCTGGATCACGCGCACCGGCAGGGCGTCATCCACCGTGACCTGCGACCCGCCAATGTGTTCGTCACCGAGAAGGGTGTCCTGAAGGTCGGCGATTTCGGCACGTCGCGGTTCCTCGAGATCGCCGCGCACGGCACGACGGTCATCGGCAGTCCGCCCTACATGGCGCCCGAGCAGTTCGAGGGCCGGGCCGTCTTCGCATCGGACATCTACTCGCTCGGGGTCTCGATGTATCAGATGCTCACCGGCGACCTGCCGTACGACATGCCGCCGCCGCACGAGCTCGACAAGCTGCGCCACGGCCAGCTCATCGACCCCCCGCGCCAACGGAATCCGGCGATTCCGGCCTCGATCGAAGCCATCGTGCTCAAGGCGCTCGCCGGCGAAGTCGCCGACCGGTACCAGCAGGCCGACGACGTGTTGCGGGATCTGCTGCTGGCTCGCCGGGGCCTGAAGGCCCGGCCCGGCGTCGCGGCCGCCGGCATGCGCCGACCCGTGCCGGTCGCCACCGCGCCGCGTCCGGTGGCGGCCGAGACGCGGGCCCGAGACCTGGCGGTCGGCCGGTTCTGCTGGCAGTGCCGCAAACCCCTGCCCTCACGGAGTGCGCGCTGTCCGTTTTGTGGTGAAACGCAATAATTCGTACTGGTAAGATCCCGCTGGTTCACGCGCCCGCGCGCACTTTCCTGGAGGAACCCCATGGCCTTCGACGGCACCGGAAAAGTGTGGATGAACGGCACGCTGGTCGATTGGGCCGACGCCCGGATCCACGTGGCATCCCATGTCATCCACTACGGATCCGGCGTCTTCGAGGGGATGCGCTGCTACAAGACGAAACAGGGCTCGGCGTTCTTCCGCCTCGAGGCGCACCTGCGCCGGCTCTACGATTCCGCCCGCATCTACCGGATGGACTACGGCGTCGACCGTGAGGCGTTCACGTCGGCCGTCGTCGAGACCGTGCAGGCCAACCGACTGCCGGCCTGCTACATCCGCCCGATCCTGTATCGCGGCTACAAGGTGCTGACCGTCAACCCGATGCCCTGCCCGGTCGAGGGCGCGATCCTCGTCTGGGAGTGGGGCGCGTATCTCGGGACCGAGGCCCTCGACAACGGCGTGGACGTCTGCGTCAGTTCGTGGAACCGGGCCGCACCGAACACCTTCCCGGCCATGGCCAAGTCGACGGCCAACTACGCCAATTCGGGCCTGATCAAGATGGAGGCCACGCTCGACGGCTATGCCGAAGGCATCGCGCTCGACGTCGCGGGCCGGGTGAGCGAGGGCAGCGGACAGAATCTGTTCCTCATCCGTGACGAAGTGCTGTACACGGCACCGAACGCCGCGTCGGTCCTCCCCGGCATCACCCGCGACACCATCGTCACGCTCGCGCAGGACCTGGGCCTCAGCGTCCGCGAGATGGACCTGCCGCGCGAGATGCTGTACCTGGCCGACGAAGCCTTCTTCGTCGGCACGGCCGTCGAAGTGACGCCCATCCGATCCATCGACAAGATCGAGGTGGGATCGGGCGGCCGGGGGCCGATTACCGCGACCATTCAGCGCGCGTTCTTCGAGTATGTCAGGGGCGAAGTGCCCGACCGCCACGGCTGGCTCACGCCGGTCGAGATCCCCTCGACAAATCCGGAACCGGCCGCTGCGGGCCACTGACGCCGGAGCAGAACGCCGCCCGTGCGCCCGGGCGGCAACATTCTTGCAATACGACCGGCCATGACATTCGACGAGCTGGTGACCGCTGCCGCCGAAGAGGGTGCCTCGGACATCCACATGCGGGCCGGACACTGCCCGCTCGTCCGCGTCGGCGGCAACCTGGAGCGCTGGGACTCGGTCGCCGCCGTCAGCGCGGAGGACCTCGAAGCGATCGCCGAACGGCTGCTACCGCCGGCCCGCCAGGCGCAACTGCGTGACAAACTCGAGGTGGACGTGGCCTGGGAGGCCCCGGGCGTGGGCCGCTGCCGCGCCAGCGTGTTCCGCCAGCGCGGCACCGTCGCCCTGTCGCTGCGGCTGATTCCTGCGACGGTGCCGCCCGTCGAATCCCTCGGCCTGCCGCCCTCGGTCGTGAGCCTCGCCGACGAACAGCGCGGCCTCGTGCTCGTGACCGGCGTCACCGGCAGCGGCAAGAGCACGACGCTGGCCGCCCTTGTGGACCGCATCAACCGGGCGCGCCCCGTCCACATCCTCACGATTGAAGACCCGATCGAGTTCGTGCACGACGACGTGCTGGCTGTCATCACCCAGCGCGAGATCGGCTTCGACACGCCGTCGTATGCGTCGGGCCTGCGATCCGCGCTCCGGCAGGACCCGGACGTCATCCTGATCGGCGAGATGCGCGACCCGGAAACCATCGAGACGGCGCTCACGGCCGCCGAGACCGGCCACCTCGTCTTCTCGACCCTTCATACGCTGGATGCGCCCGAGACGATCAACCGCATCATCGGGGCGTTCAACCCGCACCAGCAGGGCCAGATCCGCCAGCAGCTCGCGCGGGTGCTGCGCGCGGCGATCTCACAGCGCCTGCTGCCCCGCGCCGACGGCCAGGGCCGGGCCCTGGCGGCCGAGGTCCTGATCAGCACGGCGTACATTCGCGACTGCATCGCCGATCCGGAGAAGACGCCGCTCATCGCCGATGCGATCGTCGCCGGCGCGGTCCAGTACGGGATGCAGAGTTTCGATCAGTCCATTCTCGCCCTCTACCAGGCCGGCCGCGTGACACTCGAGGAAGCGCTGCGGTCGGTGACCAACGTCGAGGAGTTCCAGATGCGCCTGCGCGGCATCACGTCGGGGACGACGACCGCGTCGCTGGCAGCGGCACCCGACGACGGCCCGCGCATCACCCGCCTCGGCTCCTGATGGGCACCCGCCGCGCGGCCGGGGACGCGACGGTCTCACCGCCATCCGGATCCCCCCGTGCGGCGGCCCTGCGCCTGCTCGGGCGCCGCGATTACACGGTTGCCGAACTCACGACGCGCCTCGAGGCGCGCGGCTACCCCACGACGGCCGTGGCCGCCGTGGTCGCCTCGCTGGTCGCCGAGGGCCTGGCCGACGACCGCCGGACGGCGCTGTCGCACATTCGCGTGGCCCGCGACGTGAAGGGGCGCGGCCGGGTTCGCATCGCCCGGGAACTGGCAGCTCGCGGCCTCGACGCCGACCTGGTGGCCGCGGTCATGGCCGACCAGGCCGATGACGATGAGCGGACGGCGCTCGAACGGCTGCTCACGCGCAAACGCCTGCCCGCTCGCCTCTCGATGATCGAGCGGCGACGGCTCTTCCAGCATCTGCTCCGCCGGGGGTTCCCAGCCGACCTGATTGCCGACACCCTGCGCCGGCGGACGTGAAGAGGGCCGGGCAGACGCCGGGGCGAGCCGGAGGGCCGCACGGCCGCTGATGCGCCACCAGTCATACAATCTAGGGTCGTGCTGACCGCCAGGGACATTCGTCAGGGATTCCTCGACTACTTCGCCCGCCACGATCACCGGATCGTCCCATCGTCGCCACTCGTGCCGGCCGACGACCCGACGCTGCTCTTCACCAACGCCGGGATGAACCAGTTCAAGGACCTGTTCCTCGGCCGTGAGGAGCGGGCCTACCGGCGCGCGACGACGGTGCAGAAGTGCATGCGCGTCAGCGGCAAGCACAACGACCTCGATAACGTCGGGCCGTCGCTTCGGCACCACACGTTCTTCGAGATGCTCGGCAACTTCTCGTTCGGCGACTACTTCAAGCGCGAGGCGATTCCGTTTGCGTGGGAGCTGCTGACCGAGGTCTGGGCGCTCGACCGGGCGCGGCTCTTCCCGAGCGTGTTCAAGGGCGAGGGCGGCATCCCCCGCGACGACGAGTCGTACGCCGTCTGGGCCACGCTCGTTCCGGTGTCGCAGATCCACGAACTCGGCCTCGCCGACAACTTCTGGTCGATGGGCGACACGGGACCGTGCGGCCGGTGTTCGGAGATCTATTACTTCCGCGGCCCGGCGATTCCGTGCGAGGAGCCGGCCTGCCGGGGCCTCGAGTGCAATTGCGATCGCTATGTCGAGATCTGGAACAACGTCTTCATGGAGTTCGACCGGCAGGCCGACGGCACGCTGGCCCCGCTGCCGGCCCTGTCGGTGGACACCGGGATGGGCCTCGAGCGGGTGACGTCGGTCATCCAGGGCCGGCTGGCCACCTACGACACCGACCTCTTCACCCCGATTCTCGGCGCGATCGGCGACGCGGCCGGGCGCCGGTACACCGCCGCCGCAGGACCGGTCGATCACCCCGACGTGTCGATGCGCGTCATCGCCGACCACCTGCGGGCGATGACGTTTCTCATCGCCGATGGCGTGATGCCGTCGAACGAATGGCGCGGGTACGTGCTGCGCAAGATCATGCGGCGCGCCATGCGGCACGGCAAGAAGCTGGGCTATGCCGATCCGGTGCTGTACCGGCTGGCCGAAACGGTCATCGCCGAGATGGGCCACGCGTACCCGGAGCTTGGTCGCCACCGCGATGCGATCGTCCGCACGATCCGGGCCGAGGAAGAACGTTTCGACGCCGTCCTCACGTCCGGCCTGCCGAAGCTGGAAGACCTGATCGATCGGGTGGCAGCCTCCGGCAGCACGATCGTGCCCGGCGAGGACGTGTTCCGACTCTACGACTCGCTCGGCGTGCCGATCGATTTCATGGAGGACCTGGCCGAACAGCGCGGCCTCTCCATCGACCGCCAGGCCTACGACGCCGCGATGACCGCGCAGCGCGATCGCGCGCGGGCCGCCGGTGCGTTCAAGGCGGGTGCCGGGTCGGCGGACGTCGCCGCCGACGCGGCGGCCGCGCTCGCCGAGGCCCAGGAGACGTTTGTCGGATACGACACGACAGAGGCCGATGCTCGCGTCACGGTCCTCCTCGATGACGACGGCCGCCTCGTCGATCGGTTGATGACCGGCGCAGCGGGCTTCGCCGCGCTCGATCGAACCCCGTTCTACCTCGAAGCCGGCGGTCAGGTCTCCGACACCGGCACGTTCGCATGGGCCGACGGGGGCCGCGCGACCGTTGAGGGCGTCGTCGGGAGCCCCGGACGGGCCCGGTTGCACCGCGTGCGAATCGACGCGGGCCCGCTCTCGGCCGGCACGACCGTCACCGCGCGCGCCGACCACGCGCGACGCGACGCCACCCGGCGCAATCACACCGCGACGCACCTCCTGCACGCCGCCCTTCGCGCGCGGCTCGGGTCGCACGTTCGCCAGGCCGGTTCGCTCGTCGCACCCGATCGGCTCCGCTTCGACTTCACCCACACGTCGGCCCTCGACGAGAACGACCGGCGCGAGATCGAACGCGTGGTGAGCGAGCAGATCGTCCGGAACACGCCCGTGCAGACCGAGGTGCAGGACACCGAGTCGGCCATCCAGGCCGGGGCGATGGCCCTCTTCGGCGAGAAGTACGGCGACCGGGTGCGCGTCGTGTCGATTCCCGGCTTCAGCGTCGAACTCTGTGGCGGCACACACGTGCGGGCGACCGGTGACATCGGTCCGTTCGTCCTCACCGAGGAATCGGGCGTGGCCGCCGGCGTGCGGCGCATCGAGGCGCTCACGGGCGCGGGCGCGGTCGAGTACCTGCAGGTCCGGCAGGCGCTGCTCGGCCGGACGGTCGGCGCGCTGGGCGTGCCGCCCGATCAGGCGCCGTCAGCGGTCGAAAAACTGCAGGCCGAGGTCAAACGGCTCAGTCGCGAGAACGCGCAGTTGAAACTGAAGGCCGCGCTCGGTGGCGGAACGAGGGCTGGCACTGACGACGACGTCCTGGTGGTCGGCGACGCGAAGGTCATCGTGCGCCGGGTGGCCGGACTCGACAAGGATGCGCTGCGGAGCTTGACCGACTCGCTCCGCGATCGTCTCCAGCGCGGCGTCGTCGTCATCGCCGCCGAGACCGACGACAAGGTGCAGATCGTGGTGTCGGTCACGAAGGACCTGACCGGCCGCGTCAAGGCGGGCGATCTCGTCAAGCAACTGGCGCCGACCGTCGGCGGCCGGGGCGGCGGCCGGCCCGACTTCGCCGAGGCCGGAGGCAAGGATGCCGCCGGCATCGACGCCTTGCTGTCGCAGGCAAAGGCGCTGATATCTGGTCTCCTGCAATGACGATGGCACAGGCGCCCTACCGCGCAGGGATCCTGTCCGGCCGTTCGGCTGCATGCCAGACAAATGAGGCCATGATGACGGCCGCCTGCTTCAGGTCGGCCTCGTCGATGCGCTCGGCCGTGTCCACCTGCGTGTGGTGCTCGCGGACGTCGTAGCCCACGTAGTCCTGAACCGGGTTGAAGCCCGGCACGCCTTCGCGGATGAAGCTCAGGTGATCGGTGCTGCCGATGCCCTGGTGCACGTTCCGTCTGGCGCCGAGGTCGCGGAACGGCGCGAGCCACGCATCGAAGATGGGCCGTGCGCCGGCATTCTCCTGCATGAACCAGCCGTAGATCGGCCCCTTGCCAGGGTCCATGTTGAAGTAGACGACGAGGTTCTCGCGCGCAGCCGTGTTGGCCTCGCCCGCCAGGTGACGCGTCACCCAGGCACGCGATCCGAGCAGGCCCTGCTCCTCGGCGCCCCAGAGCGCGACGCGCACGGTTCGCCGCGGCGCGGCGCCGACGGCCGTGAGGATCCGCACGGCTTCCAGCACGACGGCCGAGCCGTCGGCGTTGTCGGTGGCGCCCGTGGCGGTGTGCCAGGAGTCGAGATGCGCACCCAGCATGACGACCTCGTCGCGGAGCACCGGATCTGTGCCGGGGATCTCGGCGAGCACGTTGTAGGTGTTGCGGTCGTCGTGCAGGCGTCCCTGCACGTTGACGCGCAGGCGCACGCGCTCGCCGGCCTCGAGCAGCCGCTGGATCATGTTGTAGTGCTCGCCGATGAGCACGAC
>DATKDF010000093.1:0-18178 GCA_035512795.1 Vicinamibacterales bacterium | reverse complement strand
CCGCGGGGCGCTGTATCGAATCCGGAACAGGCCCGCCGGATTTCCGATACATTTCGTGCCTTGGACGGCTTGACAGCCGCGAGCGCCGGGCTGAAGATGAAAGCCTGCTGCCGGTTCTGTCAGGCGCGACAGGGCGCCCCGGCGGCGAAGGACAGGAATATGTTCATCCGACGAGTGATTTCAGGAGCGTTGGTGGCGGTTCTCGCGGCGGGCGGGGCCACGACGTTGGCCCAGCAGCCGGCCGCGACCGGTGTCATCAGCGGCACGGCCGCGAAGGAAGCCTCGCCGCCCTACGAGGAATACCGCGTGCAGTTGCGCTCGGTGGCGACCGGGACGGTTGTGAGCACGCAGTCACTCGGCGCCAATGCGACGTTCACGGTGCCGAATGTGCCCCTCGGGCAGGCCCACGTGGTCGAGCTGGTCAACATCGCCAGCAACACCATCGTCTGCACCGAAGGGCCGTACACGCTTCGCGCGCCGAACCAGGTCAATCGGACGGGCGTGCGGATTGAGTGTGGCACGTCGTCGGCCTGGTTGCTGCTCGCTGCGGCGGGTCTGCCCGCCGTCGTGGCCAACCCGCGCAGTTCGGATCGGTAAGGTCGTCGGAGGCAGTCCGCGCCTCCGGCTCGTTCATCGCGTTCGTTCATCTTCGCCGGGTGCCCACCAGGGCGCCCGGCACCTCCTCGCAGACACTGACTGTGCTGGCCTGTCGCGCCGTGGGCGTGCTCGTGTTTCTGCTCGTGTCGCTGGCCGTGGTCCCGGCCGGCGCGCAGACGCAGCGCGAAGACCCATCCGTCTTTGCGGCCATGCGCTTCGGCTCGCTCGCGATTTCACCGACGTTGGCGATTCGTGACGTCGGCGTCGATACCAACGTGCTGGGCACGCCCGACAGCGATCCCGAGTTCACGATGTCGTTCGTGCCCGGCGTTCTGGGGTGGCTGCGCATCGGGCGTCTCCGGCTCAGCACGGAAACCGAGGTGGAGTGGCAGTACTTCCAGAAGACCGACGAGCAGCGCTCGTTCAGCGTGAGCGAAACGGCCAAGGTCGAGCTGCTCCTGGCGTACCTGACGCCGTACGCCTCGGGTACGTACGACAACACGAAGCGGCGGCAGACGTCGGAGTTCGATGCCCGCGTCCGGCAGAAGACGACCGGGTACGCCGGTGGCGTGACCGTCTATCCGGGCCCGCGGACCGATGTCGACCTCCAGTATCGGCGGATGCGGTATCGCTTTGGCGACGAAGTGATCGTCGGCGTCGATCTGGCGACGCTGCTCGATCGGGACAACACGGCGACCGAACTCAACGTCGGGTACGCCGTCACCCCGCTGACGCGGGTCGTCGCGCGCCTCGTCCGGGAGACGGACGAGTTCGACCAGTCCGACGTCCGGAACTCGGACAGCTGGAGCATCCTCCCCGGCCTCGAATTCAAGCCGTCGGCCCTCATCTCGGGATCCGCCCATGTGGGCTACCGGTCCTTTGACATGCGTGAGCCCGGGTCGCGGGATTTTCAGGGCGTGGTCGCGGCGGTCGATTTGAAATATGTGGCCCGCGACATGACAAAGGTCGAGGTACGGGCCGTGCGTGACGTCGAGTACTCGTTCGAGCTCGACCAGCCCGTGTACCTCGACACCGGCTGGCAGGTCCAGCTGACGCAGGCCATCACATACGAGTGGGACGTCCGGGGGCAGGTGGCGCAGAACCGGCTGGAATACCAACCCAATGCCGGCATTACGGCGCCGCCGAGGCGCGACCGCATCTGGGTGTATGGTGTGGGAGTAGGTCGTCGTCTCGGCATCGAGGTGCGCGTCGGCGTGGACGTCATCTACTCCACGCGGGAGTCGAATGCGCCGGGGCGCGGCTATGACGGGTTCAGGGTAGGGGGATCGGTGACCTATGGCTTTTGACGACATGCGGCAGGTGGCGGTGGCAGCGGTGGCAGTCCTGGTCCTGGGTGTGACACCCGGCGCCCATCAGGCGCCGGCGTCCTCGGCACCGCCGAAGGTGTCGGCCGGGGATCAGCTCGACGTTCGGGTCTGGGGGGTCGATCTCTACACGGGCAGGTATCCGGTGGCGCCCGATGGCACGCTCGACTTCCCGGACCTCGGGACCGTGAAGGTGGCGGGGCTGACCACTCGCGAGATCGAGGCCGACCTGGCCCGGCGGCTGAAGGACGGCGGCTACTTCCTGCAGGCGCCGCAGATCACCGTGGCACTCGAGCAGGCCGAGAATCAGCGCGTCACCGTGTCGGGCGCCGTGGCCGCCCCGAGCGTGATCCAGTTTGCCGGTGAGTTGACCGTCTTCGAGGCCATCGTGCGAGCCGGCCAGGCCACCACGGCCGCAAGCGACGAGGTCCTGATCATCCGGGCTCCGGGCGCCTCGGGCAACGGCAGCCCCGACCCGGTCGACCCGGCGCTGCCGGCGTTTCTCACGGTGGACCTGAAAGCGCTGCGCAACGGCGATATGACCAACAATCTCCGGCTGCACGACGGCGACACGGTCATCGTGCGCGAGGCGCAGGACTTCTTCATCTACGGGGAAGTGCGCTCGCCAGGCAGCTTTCCGGCCCGGGCCGGACTGACCATCGAACAGGCTCTGGCCCTGGCCGGTGGCCTCACCGAGCGCGGCTCGACGCGGCGAATCGAGATCAAGCGCGTCGGCCTCGACGAGCCGCTGAAGGGCGTCAAGCTCGACGACCTGGTCAAGCCCGGCGATACGATCAAAGTCAATCGTTCGATCATGTAGCCGGCCATCGGCAGGCCGGGACCCCGCCGGGGCGCCGGTCGTCACAAAGGTTGTTCCCGTCATGACTCACGCGACTCACGTCACCGACTACCTGCGCATTCTGTCGAAGCGCCGCTGGATTGCCGGCCTGATGTTTCTGGTCGTCTTCGTGTACGGCTCGGTCACGAGCCTGAAGAAGACGCCGATCTACGAGGCCAGCACGCAGCTGCTCATCGATGTGGAGATGCGGCGGGCCAATTCGCTGAGCTCGGTCCTGCAGGACAACAACAGTTGGTACGACGACGACTTCTACCAGACGCAGTACCGGATTCTGCAGAGTCGTGCCCTCGCCTGGCGGACGATTCAGGCCCTTGGCCTGGCCAAGCCGCCGCCTGCGAGCGCTGCCCCGCAGGCCGCCGGGCCCGATCGGGGCGTGTTCGAGTGGCTGGCCGGACTGGTCGGCGCGCCGGCGCGGATTGAACCGCCCGCCGGTGACGAGACGACCTGGCAGTCGCAGCAGGTCGATGCCTTCCTCGGGGGCCTGCAGATCGAGCCGGTCCGGCAGAGCCGGCTCGTCAACGTCCGGTATCGCTCGCCCGACCCGCTCATGGCGTCGCGGGCCGCCAACGCCGTCGCCGAGGCGTATCGGGATCAGGGCCTGAGCATGCGGCTCCTCGCCTCGAAGGAGACCAATGAGTTCCTGGGCCAGCGGCTCGAGGACCAGCGCTTGAAGGTGCAGCAGGCCGAGGAGGCGCTCCAGGCCTTCAAGGAGCGCTACGGCGCCGTGGCGGTCAGCGACGGGCAGAGCCGGATCCAGGTCCAGAAGCTGACCGATCTCAGCGGGGAACTCACCCAGGCCCGGCTCGAGCGCATCGAGAAGGAAGCGCTCTATCAGCAGTTGGCCAAGGCGCAGGGCAATCCGGCCGCCATCGACACCTTTCCAGCCATCGTCAACAACCAGGTCATCCAGAGGACGCGAGCCGACATCGCGACCCTCGAGAGCCAGGATGCGCAACTGGTGGCGCGCAACCTGGGGCCCAACTTCGGTGAACGCGTCGCGATTGCCTCCCAGCTCGACAACAAGCGCCGCGAGCTCGACACCCAGATCACGCAGGTGGTCGATTCGGTGCGCACTGAGTACGAGGTCGCGCGCGCGCGCGAGACGTCCCTCGAAGAGCAGTACGCGATGCAGACGAGCGAGTCGCTGTCAGTCGACCGGCAGGGCATTTCGTACCTGGCGCTCGAGCGGGAAGCCACCAGTGCGCGGCAGTTGTTCGACAACCTGATGCTCCGCGCGCAGGAAACCGGTGTCACGGGCGAGTATCGAGGGAGCAACGTCCAGGTCGTCGACGTGGCGGAAGTGCCGCGATCGCCGATCCTGCCGAACACCCGACGCGACATCACCTTTGCGCTGATGGCCGGCCTCGTGCTGGCGATCGGCCTGGCGTTCGGGCTCGAGTATCTCGACAACCGCATCAAGACGCCGGATGAGATCAAGCTGCACCTGGGCCTGCCGTTCCTCGGCCTCGTGCCGGCCGTCTCCGACAAGGAGACGGGGGGACAGTCGCCGCTGCTCGACAATGGCGCCCCGCCGGCCTTTGCCGAGGCCATGCGGGCCATCCGCACGGCCGTGGTCTTTTCCTCCGCCGCCGAGGGCGCGCGGACGGTCGTCGTCACGAGCACGGCGCCGAGCGAGGGCAAGACGCTCGTCTCGACCAACCTGGCGAGCGCGCTCGGGCAGGCCGAGCAGCGGACGCTCGTCATCGACGGCGACATGCGCCGTCCCCGTGTGCATGACGTGTTCGGCTGCACGCAGGAGCCCGGGTTGTCGAACGTCCTCGTCGGCACGACCCAGTTGCGGAGCGCCATCCGGCAGACGAGCAACCCCTATCTGGCGGTGTTACCGGCCGGCCACATTCCGCCGAACCCGGCCGAACTGCTGGGGTCAGCGCGCTACCGGCGGCTGCTCGAGGAACTGGGCCAGGACTACGACTGGATCGTCATTGACGCGCCTCCGGTGATGGCGGTGACCGATGCGGCCGTCGTCGCCAACGGCGCCAGCGGCGTCGTGTTCGTGATCGGAGCGGAGATGACACCGCGGCGGTCCGCGCAGACGGCCGTGGAGCAGTTGACCTCGGCGCGCGCCAAGATCATCGGTGCCGTGCTCAACCGGGCCAACGTCCAGCGGCACTCGTACTACTACGCGCCGTACCACCGCAAGGACTACACGCAGGCGTACATCCGGAGCCAGTAGCCGGGCGGGGCTTCGTCGCCCGACCCGGTCCGTCGCGACGGGCCGACACGAGGGTAGCGAACTGGCCAGTGAGACGCCCAATCTACCGGCCGCGGGCTTTGGCGGCCGCGCCCGTCAGGCCATCACCTGGACGGCGGGGTTCCAGATCTTCCGGGACGTCCTCCAGTTCGGGCTCATGCTCGTCCTGGTCCGGCTGCTGCCGGCGGAGGTCTACGGGCAGTTCGGTTTTCTCACGGCGCTCCTCGCGTTTCTCACCCTCTACTCCTTCCGCGAGTTTCTCGCCTACACCCTGGTCGTGCGTGAGGCCGACCAGGTTCACTACCAGGACCACTTCACGGCCGGCGCGGTGCTCCAGGCGGCCGTGTGTCTTGTGGCCAATGTGATTGCGGTGGCGCTGCGACAGGTTCCCGAGTACGCCACGGTGGCGCCGGTTCTGCACGTCATGTCCGTGCACTTCCTGCTCGACCTCCCGTCGGAGTTCCGGGTCAGGATGCTCGAACGTCAACTCGACTGGCGCCGGCTGCGGTTGCTGCACGGCATCGCGCTCGTCGCGGCCGCCGGGCTGTCGGTGGCCCTGGCCCTGGCTGGCACCGGGGTGTATGCGCTGATCCTGCCGACGCTCACCGTGCATCTGGTGTTCACCTGGGACCTGTTCGTGCGCGAGCGATTCCGGCCGACGTGGTCGTGGCAGTGGCCGCGGTTCCGGCCGGCGTGGCACTTCGGCGTCACACGGATTGCCGGAGGCTCGGCGTCGAGCGCCGGGACCTTGATCGAAGCGTCCTGGATCAGCGCGGTCGGCTTCGCGGCCCTGGGTGTGTTCGGCCGCGCGGTGGGCCTCGGCCAGTTGCTCTGCGGCCGCATTGCGGGTCTGCTGGCGCAGGCCATCTTCCCGGTGCTCGCACGCATTCCACCGCGGAGCGACAGCTATCGCCAGGCCAGTGCGCTCTTTCTCCGAGGCGTCGTCTGGCTGGTCGTCCCGCTCGCGATTGCCGGTGCATGGCTCGCCGAGATCATCGTCGCCCTTTTGTACGGCCCGGCCTGGCTGGCCGTCGCGCCGCTCTTGCCGTGGGCCCTGCTGGGCGCCTCGGTGCTGGCTGCGGTCCAGGCCGGCTACGTGCTGCTGCTCGCACATAACGGCCAGCGTCAGTGCCTGGTCGCCGATGTGTGGCGACTTGTCGGAACAGTGGCGGCACTCGGCGTCCTCGCTGGTGTCGGCCTGCGCGAGTATCTGGCCGGTCTGGCCGTCGTGCATGCTGTTTCGCTCGGTCTCATCCTGTTCTGGCTCGAGCGCGCCCGGGCCGTGAGTCGGCAGGGGCTCGTCGACGCGGGCTGGCCGGCTCTGGTCGCGGCCGGGGCGGGCGTGACGGTTGCCGAGGTGGCGACTCGATGGCTGCCCGGCGGCGCCGGCACTCCCGATACGCTCGTGCCGGCAGTCGCGTTGTTCGGCGTGACGTACGGCATCGTCCTGCGCGTACTCTTCAGGCGGCAGGTGCACGAACTGGTGCGGCAGTTGCCTGAACCGGCTCGCCTCAGCCGCCTGCTTCGCCTTGAGGGTGTGACGTGAGCGAGCGGCCACTGACGATCTTCGTCACCGCCGATCCCGAGTTGCCCGTGCCGCCGGTCCTCTACGGCGGCATCGAACGGGTGGTTGCCCAGTTGGTCGACGGGCTGGCCGCGCGGGGCCATCGTGTCGTCCTGTTTGCGCACGCCCACTCGGCCACGGCCGGCGAGCTGGTTGCGTACCCCTCGCGCCGAAGCCGTGGTGCCGCCGCCACGGCGACGCACGCCGCGCTCCTGGCACGCGAGTACCTGCGTCGGCGGCCGGCCGTGATTCACAGCTTCGACCGGCTCGCCTACCTGTCGCCCCTTCTGCCGGCCCCGGTGCCGAAGGTGATGTCGTACCAGCGCGCGATCACACGGAGCCGGGTAGTCTGGGCGCATCGCGCCTCGCGCGGAACCCTCACGTTCACGGGCTGCAGCCGACGGTTGATCGCCCCCGTGACTGATGTGGGACGGTGGCGGGTCCTGTACAACAGCGTACCGGTCGAGCGGTATCCGTTCCGGGCCTCGGTGTCCGCCGATGCCCCGCTGGTCTTTCTGGGCCGGATCGAATCCATCAAGGGGCCGCATCTGGCGATCGATATCGCCAGACGCGCAGGCCGGCGACTGGTGATTGCCGGCAACGTGGAGCCCGCTCATCAGGCGTTCTTCGACACGGCGATCGCGCCGCACGTCGATGGAACTGCTGTTCAGTTTGTGGGCCCGGTCGACGATGCCGCCAAAGCCGTGCTGCTCGGGGGAGCCGCCGCCTTGCTGATGCCGCTGCTCTGGGATGAGCCCTTCGGCATCGTCATGGCCGAGGCGCTCGCCTGCGGGACGCCCGTCATCGGGCTGGCGCGCGGCGCGGTCCCCGAAGTGGTCGCCGATCGGCAGACCGGCTTCGTCTGTGAGACCGTCGACGACATGGTCAGCCGCGCCGGTGCACTCGACACCGTGCGGCGCGAGGACTGCCGGCGGGCGGCCGAAGTGCGCTTCAGCACGACGGCACTGGTCGACGCGTGCGTCGCGATCTACGGGGAGATGATGGCGCGTGGTGCGACAGCGGTTCCCTCTGACGTCGCCACCCACTCGGCCGGCGGGCCGGTGCCGTGACAGGGAAGCGATGAAGGCGTCCATTTGCATCGTGACGACCGGGCAACCGTCGACCAACCCGCGGGCGGTCAAGGAAGCCGACGCGCTGGCGGCGGCCGGGCATGCCGTACGGCTGATTGGCGCGCAGTGGGCCGACTGGGCTGACGAAGCGGACGAGAAGTTGCTGGCCGGCCGCGCCTGGCACGGTGAGGTCCTGCGGTGGAAGCGGGCCGATGCCCCGGCGCGCTTCTGGTGGACGCGAGGGCGTCATCGCGCGGCGCGCGCGGCCATCGGATGGCCGGCGCTCGGCCGGGCCCTGCTTCCCGCGGCGACCAGCCGAATCACACCGGAGCTGACCACGCTCGCGCGACGGCGTCGGGCTGACCTCTTCATCGCGCACAATCTCGGTGCCCTCCCGGCCGCGGCTGCCGCCGCCGCCCGCTGGGGCGCTTGCCTGGGATTTGACGCCGAGGATCTTCACAGTGGACAGTTTGCAGCCGCGGATCGATCGGCGGCCTGGCGCGCCACCTGCCAGGCCGAGCGGACATGGATTCCGCAGTGCGACTACGTGACCGCTGCGGCGCCAGGCATCGCCGCCGCGTATGCACCGTTCAGTCGTCGGCCGCCGACGCTCATCCGCAACGTGTTTCCGCTGGCGGACCGCCCGGCGCGGGCGCCCGGCGGATCGACCGACGGCAGGCTGCGGTTGTACTGGTTCTCTCAGACCATTGGGCCGAATCGAGGGCTCGAGGAGGTGGTCCGGGCGATGGGTCGTCTTCCCGATGGGACGGTCGAGCTGCATCTGCGCGGTGCCTGGTGGGACCGGTTCGAGGACACGCTGGCGGGCGTCGCCCGGACTGCCGGTCTGGAGCGGACACGGATTGTCTGGCATTCCCCGTCTGATCCCGGTGAGATGGTGCGCCTCGCGGCGGCCTGGGACATCGGTCTAGTGACAGAGACCGGCGAGACGAACAACAGCAACCTGGCGCAATCGAACAAGGCGTACACGTATCTCCTGGCCGGGGTACCGATACTCTCGAGTGACACGGCCGGACATGTCGAGCTACTGGCCGAAGCACCTGGCGCGGGGTGGACCTATCCCCGCGGTGACTGGCCAGCGCTTGCCGAACGATTCGCCCGGCTGGCCGGCGATCGGGCCGGCCGGCGGCAGGCGGCCGCACGGGCCTGGAGCTGGGGAGAGGTCCGGTTCAACTGGGACGTCGAAGCGCAGAAGTTGGTGGCTGAAGTGAATCGGGTGCTCGGCGATCGTCAGCGAGCGAGTGTGGCGTCGTGAGACACCGCGTCGCGGTCGTCGCCAGTCACCCGATTCAGTACCAGGCACCGTGGTTCCGGGCCCTGGCCGAGGCAGTCGACCTCGAAGTGTTTTTCTGTCACCGGCAGGACGGGGCCGGGCAGGCCGCAGCCGGCTTTGGCCAGGCCTTCGACTGGGACGTGCCGCTCTTCGAAGGCTACCGGTCGAGCTGGCTCGAGAATCGGGCCCGCGAGCCGTCGGTCGATCGCTTCGGTGGCTGCGATACGCCGGAGGTCGCCGACCGGCTCGCTGACGGGCGGTTCGACGCGTGCATCGTGAGCGGGTGGTACCTGAAGAGCTACCTGCAGGCCATCCGCGCCTGCCGGCGTCTCGGCGTGGCGGTACTCTCGCGTGGCGACTCCCACCTCGGAGGGCCGAGGCGAACCGTCACGCGGGCCGCCAAGTATCTGCCGTACCGGTGGCTGCTCGGCCGGATTGACGCGCACCTGTTTGTCGGGTCGGCCAACCGCGCGTACTTGCGCCACTACGGTGTACCGGAGGAGCGGTTGTTTTTCGCGCCGCACTTCGTTGACCGAGGCTGGTTTGCCGGTCGTGCCAATGAGGCGCGACGGGGCGGACAGGCGAGCGCGCTGCGCCGTGAGTGGGGCATCGATCCGGACGGGCGGGTCGCCCTGTTTGTGGGCAAGCTCATCGACATCAAGCGGCCGGGAGACTTCGTGGCTGCGATGGGCCGGCTGGCGGCCGACGGGGCCCGCGTGCACGGCGTGATCGTCGGTGCCGGACCATTGGAAGGACGCCTGCGAACGGCCGCCAGGGCCGCCGGCGCGCCGGTGACCTTTGCCGGGTTCCAGAACCAGTCGGCGCTGCCGGCCTATTACGCCGCCGCTGACGTGCTCGTGCTCCCGTCGCACGCCGAGAGTTGGGGGCTCGTCTGCAACGAGGCGATGTCGTGTGGCGTGCCGATTATCGTGAGTGACGGCGTCGGTGCCGGGCGCGATCTGACCGACGGACGCCGGACGGGCCTCGTCTATCCCGCCGGCGATACGTCGGCGCTCGCCGCCGCCGTGCGGTGCATGCTCGAGGCCGTCAGGCTCGAGTCGGAAGCCGTGCGACAGGCCCTGGCCACCATGATGAAGCGATTCAGCGTCGAGCAGGCCGTGGAGGGAACGCTCGCCGCGCTTGCGGCCGTTCGGCCGCGGTCGATGGCGGCCCGGGCATGACGTCCGACGTTGGCATCGTGACACCCGCCCGCGTGACGGCCTCGTACCCGCTCACAGGCACGTGGCTGCTGTTCGGGGGGCTGGCCGGGATGACTGTCGCGGTGCTCGCCGACGATGGGGTAGCCGGCTATGCAGTCTTCGTCCTGTTGGCCACGATCGGGTTGACCTGGCGACGTGACGATCCGCCGATCTTTCCGTTCATCCTCGGCTACCAGTGGCTGGCGGTGACGGCCGGCTACTGGTTCGAACAGGTGACCGGCTCTTTTCCGGGTCTCTATCGCCCGGGTGACACTCATCACACGTCCCTCGTGGCGCTCACCGGCCTGCTGTTGCTCGCACTCGGCATCAGAGGGTCGTATCACGGCCTGACCGCCTGGCGCGAGCATCGGTCACCGGTAGCGGCACGGAGCGGCGGGACATGGGAGATCGTCAACATCCGGCTGCTGTTCGTGCTCGTGATCGCCGCCTATGCGGCCGACTACCTCTGGCTGTTCAACACGCGTCTGTTCGCCGGACTGGACGTCGCGCTGCAGCGCGTCCTGGATTTCCGCCAGGTCCTGCTGGTCGTCCTGCTGGCAGAGGTTCTCCGCCGGAAGGCGGGGTATCCCTACCTCTGGGTGGCGCTGGCCTGGGCGTTCGTGTCCCGTCTGGGGGCGTATTTCTCCGACTTCAAAAGTCCGGTGATTCTGCTTCTCATCATCTATGCCGCGACATTCAGACCGTGGGATCGCCAGTGGTGGCCGAAGAGCCTGCTCGCGGTCGCCAAAATGAGTCCGGCGCTCGTCGTGCTGGTCGTGGTGCTGCTCATCTGGCAGGGTGGCCTCAAGCACGAGACCCGCGAAGCGATTGACAACGCGCATACCCCGGTCACCCCCGCCGAACGCGTGACGACCTTCGCCGAAGGCGTCCGGCGGGACCTGCCGCAGCTGTTCGCCGACCCGGAGCCGTACGTCGAGAAGCTCGTGGAGCGGTTGTCCTACATCACGTTCCTGTCGCTGGTCTTCGACTACGTGCCTTCTCGCGAGCCCCACGCCGGCGGCGAACTGTTGCGCATGGCGGTGACCAATTCGACGATGCCGCGGTATTTCTTTCCGGAGAAGCCGGTCCTGCCGTCCGACTCGTACTACACGCGGCGGTTTGCCGGCGTCGCGGTGGCCGAAGAGCTGACGTCGATCAGCATCGGGTACATGGCCGAGTTCTACGCCGATTGGGGATACGGCGGCATGTGGCTGTCCATCTTCCTGTATGGCTGCTGGATCGGGATGATGGCGGCCGTGATCCGTTTCGTCAATCCGATGCCCGCCCTGCGGTCCGGGCTGCTGATTGTCGCGATGCTCGTCGTCGCCGACTTCGAGCATCAGTTCATCAAGGGCTTCGCAGCGCTGAATGCCAGCGTGTTGTTCCTGCTGCTGCTGACCGCGGTCCTCAAGCCGGTCCTCACGCGAACCCTGGGTGTCCGTCCCGTCGTCGTGGCCGGTGACGACGGGGAGATCGTTCGTTCGCAGCCGGTCGAGGGCGCGCGTCCCTCGTTCGTATGAGAGCTGATCAGGGCACACGGGTCCTGGCCGTGCCGCTGCTCGGTGAGCGCAGCGGCGGGGTGGGGCAGGTCTCCGGACTGCTGCAGCGTGCCATGGAGAACGCCTGGCCGGGCCAGACCTCGGTAGTGCGGCTCCTGCCGGACCATCGGCGGTCGCCGACGCTCATCGACAAGGTGTCGTTCGGGTGCTCGGTCAACGCTCGTCAGATGGTGCGCCGGGCCCGGTGGATTCTCTTCGCCCATCTCGGGCTGGCGCGGGTCGACCGGTGGGTGCCTCGAGGACTCCGCGCGCCGTACGCGGTCTTTCTGCACGGCGTCGAAGCCTGGCAGCCACTGTCGTCGGCCGACCGCGACCTCCTGGCTGGTGCGCGGCTTCGGATTGCCAACTCGCAGTTCACGGCCCGGCGGGCGGCCGAGGCGAATCCGGGCATCGGACCCGTCGAGGTGTGCCCGCTCGCGTTCGGCTCCGGCGCGGAGACGTCAGGCGGGCCGCGCGGCGAGCGCCGCATGGTGCTGGTCGTCGGGCGCATGGCGGCCGGGGAACGCTACAAGGGACACGATGAACTCATCACCGCCTGGCCGGCCGTCCTCCGGCAGGAACCAGAGGCCGAGCTTGTCTTTGCGGGCGATGGGGATGACCGGCTGCGACTTGAAGCGCTCGCGCGTGCCACACCGGGCGGCGCCCGGATCCGGTTCGCGGGCTTCGTCTCCCGGGCCGCGCTCGAAGAGTTGTATGCCGAGGCGGCGGTCTTCGCGATGCCCAGTCGAAACGAAGGCTTCGGCCTCGTCTACCTGGAGGCCATGGCCCACCGCCTGCCGTGTGTCGGATCGATTCACGACGCGGCCGGCGAGGTCGTGCTGGATGGCGAGACGGGCCTGCTCGTCGACGCCGGCCACCCGCAGGCGCTGGCCCACGCCATCACGACGCTATTGGGAGACCCGGCCCTGCGGCGCCGGATGGGCGATGCCGGCCATGCACGCTGGCGCCGGCTCTTCACGTTCGCGCATTTCCAGAGCCGGATGACGTCGCTGCTCGACGCCGCGTTTGAAGCCGAGGTACCGGCATGAGTACGCGGCCGCTGCGCGTGCTGCAGGTCATCCCCGGGATCGCGGCGCGGTACGGAGGGCCAAGCCGGGTAGTGACGGCGCTGTCAGGGGCGCTGGCGGCGCACGGCCTCGACGTGCTCGTCGCCTCGACCGACGCCGACGGTGACGGACGGCTCGACGTGCCTCTCGGCGACGTCGTCCCGTTCGAGGGCACCCGCGCCATTTTCTTTGCCCGGCGCGGCGGCGACGGCTTCAAGTACTCACCGGACCTGGCGCGATGGCTGCGGCAGACTGTCGGGCAGTTCGACGTCGTGCACATCCATGCCGTCTTTTCGCACGCCTCGATCGCCGCGGCCCGAAGTTGCTGGCGCCACGGTGTGCCGTACGTGCTGCGGCCGCTTGGAACGCTGGCGCCCTGGGCGCTCGAGCAGAAGCGATGGCAGAAGCGCGCGCTCCTTCGCGTCGCCGGCCGGCGGATGATCGCCCGCGCGGCGGTCGTCCACTACACGACGGAGGCTGAGGCGCGCCTCACCGAATCGACGATCGGCGCGACGCGCCGCCTCGTGCTCCCGCCAGGGCTGGGGGACGAGTGGTTGGGGCAGCCGGTCGTGCCGGCGGCCGAGCGAGAACCCATTGTCTTCGCCCTTGCCAGACTGCACCCGGTGAAGAACCTGGAAGCGGCGATCGGGGCGTTCCACCTGCTGGGAGAGGCGGCGCGCGCGTGGCACCTAGTCGTGGCCGGCGACGGTGAGACTGCGTACCGACAGCACCTCCAGGCTCTCGCCGCCGCAGGACCAGCGCATGATCGCATCTCGTTCCCCGGGTGGATGGACGAAGCCACGGCACGCGCCTGGCTCGCTCGCGCGTCGGTGTTCGTCCAGCCGTCGCACCAGGAGAGCTTCGGAGTTTCGGTTCTGGAGGCCATGGCCTCTGGCGTTCCCGTCGTGATCGCACGCGGCGTGAGCCTGGCCGAGGACGTCGAGCGGGCCGGCGCGGGATGGGTCACGGCTCCCGACCACGCGAGCGTCGCCGAGGCACTCGGGGCGGCGATCGGGAGCGCAGGCGAGCGGTCGCAGCGCGCCGCCGCCGCCCGAGCGATGGCTGCCGCCTTCACCTGGCCGGCGACCGCGGCAAGGCTGGTCGCGGTGTACGAACAGGTGGCGCGCGATCCTCGAATGTACCGCGCGAGCTGATCCGATGTGTGGCATCGCCGGCGTGATGTGGTGGAACCGCGATCGGGCGGACCGGTCCGTCGAGGGTGCCACCCGGATGGGCCATCGGCTGGCGCACCGGGGGCCCGACGGCCGGGGACTCTGGACGTCGGCCCCCGATGCGCCGGTCGGCGTCGCCCTGGCGCATACACGGCTGGCCATCATCGACCTCAGTGACGGGGCCCGGCAGCCGATGCTGCGGGCCGACCAGGTCGTCGCCTACAACGGGGAGATCTACAACTTTCGCGAGGTCCGACTCGACCTCGAGTCGCGCGGACGCGTGTTCTCGACCGACTCGGATACCGAGGTGCTGCTGCACGCCTGGGACACGTGGGGCCCCGACTGCCTCTCGCGGCTGACCGGGATGTTCGCCTTCGCCATCTGGGACACCGCTCGGCACCGGCTGACGCTCGTGCGCGACCGGTTCGGCATCAAACCGCTCTACGTGGCCCGCACGGCCGGCGCGATCGGATTTGCCTCCGAGGTGCGGGCGCTGCTGGCGTCGGGTCTCATCCCGGGCCGCATCGATGCCTCGGGCGTCGCGCACTATCTGGCCTTTCAGACCGCGCCGACGCCGGCCACGCTCGTCGACGGTGTCGAGATGATTCCGCCCGGTACCTGGATGACGATTGACGCCGATGGGCAGACGGCGTCCGAGCGCTACTGGGACCTGCTCGAGGCGACTCGTGACCAGTCGAGCGACACGCGCGCCACGGCTCAGGCGCGTGTGCGGGAGCTGCTCGAGCAGTCCGTCCGTGACCATCTCGTGAGCGACGTCCCGGTCGGCATCTTCCTCTCCGGCGGGCTCGACTCGACGGCACTCCTGTCGGTCCTCTCGAGTTCCGGAGTCCAGGCACAGACCTTCACCGTCGGATTCACGGATCGGGCCCGCGACGAATCAGCCCAGGCCGGGCTGGCGGCGGCCAGGTTCGGCGCCGCGCACACGGCCTGGACCCTGACCGGCGACGAGATTGTCGACAGCGTGCCGGCCGTCCTGGCGGCCGTCGATCACCCGAGCGGCGACGGCGTCAACACCTTCATCGTGTCGCGGCTCGTCCGCGCCGCCGGCATCAAGGTGGCATGGTCCGGGCTTGGGGGAGACGAGCTCTTCGGTGGCTATCCATCGTTCGCGCGGCTGAGACGCACGCTGCCGGTCCTCTCCCAGTGGGGACGCATGCCCGGATCGGTGCGGTCGGCCACCGCGGCGCTGGTTCGCCGCGGTGCCCCGGCCTCGGTCGTGGCCGACAAGCTCGTCGAGGCCGTCGAGGGCGAGGGCTCGCTCGCGAGCACGTGGCCGGTGACGCGACAACTCTTCGGTGCGCGCGATCGGCAACGTCTGCTCGCCCGGCCCGCCAGTGCCGACGCCTACGCCGTCCTCCTCGCCGATGCGGCCGCGCGGCATCCAGGTGCGTCGGTCGGCGCCCTCGTGTCGTATGCCGAAACGCGGGCGTACATGCACGATGTGCTCCTGCGTGACGCCGATCAGATGAGCATGGCGCACGGACTAGAGGTTCGAGTGCCGTTTGTCGATCACCGGCTGGCCGGGTACCTGATGAGCCTGCCCGACGCCGTTCGCCTCGACGGTCCTCGACCGAAGTCGCTGCTGGTCGAGAGCCTCGCGGCGCCGTTGCCGGCGGCGCTGGTCGACCGGCCCAAGCGCGGGTTTGTGCTCCCGTTCGACGCCTGGATGCGCACGACGCTGCGCCCCCTTGTCGAACGCCGGCTGGGACCGGAGGGCCTTGGCGGCCGCGGACTGTTCGACGCGGCCGCGATCGACCGACTGTGGCAGGGGTTTCTAACGGGCCGGTCGTCGGTGACGTGGGCGCGGATCTGGATGCTCGTCGCGCTCGACGCCTGGATCGAGCACGCGGGCATTGATCTGGCCGCATGAACGCGCCGGCGCCCTCCGACCTGACGGTGGTCGTCCTCACGCGGGACGAGGAAGCGAACCTTCCCGCCTGCCTGGCCAGCGTCGCGGGCCTCTGGCACCGGTTGTTCGTGGTGGACTCGGGCAGCACGGATGCCACGGTGGAACTGGCGCGCGCGGCCGGTGCCCAGGTCGTGAGGCATGCGTTCGAGACGCATGCGAAGCAATGGCACTGGGCGCTCGCGTCGCTGCCACTCGAGGCCTCCTGGATCCTCGCCCTGGATGCCGACCAGCGGGTCACACCCCACCTGGCTGCCAGCCTGCGCGACGCACTGGCCGCGCCGGGTACGCACCGCGGGTTCTACGTGAACCGGCGGCAGGTGTTCAGGGGGCGGTGGATCCGGTATGGCGGCTACTACCCGATGCCGTTGCTCAAGGTCTTCCGGCGCGATGCCGTGTCGCTCGATCCTGCCGAACGGGTCGACCACCACTTCAGGGTGGCCGGTCCGGTGGGCCACCTGCAGGGCGATCTCGTCGAGGACAACGCCAATGAGCGGAAGATTGGCGACTGGATCTCGAAACACAATCGCTATGCTCGTCTCCAGGCTGAGGAGGAGCTGTTCCTTCTCGGGACCGGTTCAGAGCCGGGGCGGTTCTGGGGACACCGCGACGAACGGATGCGGTGGCTGAAGGCGCGGTGGCGTCGATTGCCGCTCTACGTCCGGCCGTTCCTCTACTTCGGCTATCGCTACGTCATCCGGCTCGGCTTCCTCGACGGCAAGGAGGGCCTCGTCTTTCATTTCATGCAAGGCCTCTGGTACCGGCTCCTCGTCGACATCAACCGCGACGAACTGTCGCGGGCGGCGCGTCGCCGCCCGACCGAGACGCCTCATGGCTGACACACCTGCCGTCAGCGTCCTCCTGCCGGTGCACAACGGCGCCCGGCATCTGCGCGAATCGATTGACTCGGTCCTCGCGCAGACGTTCACGCCGTTCGAATTGGTCGTCTGCGACGATGGCTCGACGGATGAGTCGCCTGCCGTCGTCGCGGCCTGCAGCGACCCGCGCATGCGCGTACTCCGGAATGACCGGAACCGCGGCCTGTTTACGACGCTCAACCGGCTGGTCGCCGACAGCCGCGGGCCGCTCGTGCGTCTCTGGGCGCAGGACGACCGGATGTATCCCGGCGGGCTCGAACGGCACGTCGAGTTCCATCGGGCCCACGCCGGTATTGCGATGAGCTACTGCCGGTACCACACGATGGACGCGGCCGGGCGCGTCGACACCGCCCTCGTACCGGACGCCACGCCGGTCGTGCTGGCGCCCGACCAGGCGAGCGAGATCATGTTCTTCCACGGGTCGATTACCGGCAACATCTCCAACGTCCTGCTGGACCGTGCGATGGTCGACCAGGCCGGATGGTTCCGCGAGACCCTGAAGGTGTCAGGGGATTTCGACCTCTGGGTCAGGATTGCGGAGCGCCACTCGATCGGGCGGCTGGATGAGCCGCTGATGGCCCTGCGGGTGCATGACGGTCAGTTCAGCCGCGGCCGCGATGTGATGCCGTGGTTCATCCGCGAGAACGAGCCCATCCTGGAAACGCTCTTCGGCCGCCTCGGGCCGGATCGCCAGGCGCTGGCGACCCGGTTCCGTCGTCGTCACATTCACTCGAAGTACGCGCATCACGCGCTGCGCGCCGCCGCGCGGGGTGACATGTCGCTCTCGGCGGCGACCTGGGCCGCGCTCTCGAGCGTCGGCAGCCCGCTCTCGGCGACGGCCTGGTGGCTGGCGACCGGCAACAGCCGCTGGCTCAGGGTTCGGCCGCCGTTCGGTTGGGTCGGTTCGCGATCATGAACATTCTCGGGATTAATGCCTATCACGCCGACGTGTCGGCGGTGCTCGTCCGCGACGGCCAACTGGTGGCCGCCGTCGAGGAAGAGCGGTTCCGCCGAATCAAGCACGTGTCCGGCTTCCCAACCGAAGCCATCCGCACATGCCTGTCGATGGCCGGCCTGTCGGGGAGAGACATCCATCACGTCGGCGTGTCGCGCAATCCACGCGCGCACCTCTGGCGCAAGGCGTGGTTTGCGCTGAGGCACCGGCCCGGTGGCGGGATGCTCCGCGACCGCGCCGACAACTATCGGCGGGTGGGCGGGATCCCGTCGGCCGTGCGCGAGGCGCTCGGGTTGCCGGCTGGCGCGCGCGGCCCGACGGTGCACTGGGTCGAGCATCACCCGGCGCACCTGGCGAGCACGTTCTTCGTCTCGCCGTTCGACGAAGCCGCGGTCTGCGCCATCGATGGCTTCGGCGACTTCGTCAGCACGTCGTGGGGCGTCGGCCGGGGCGCCGGGATCGACGTCCGCCAGCGGACCTTCTTTCCGCACTCGCTCGGCGTGCTCGAGTTGGCGCTGACCCAG
>DATKDF010000092.1:0-5339 GCA_035512795.1 Vicinamibacterales bacterium | reverse complement strand
CCTCGATCGCGGCGTAGCGGATCACGGAGAGAGACAGAGAGAAACAGGAAGGCAGCAACGATGGCGGCCGAGAGGCACACGGAAAGGAGAACCCTCGAGCGGCCTATGCGGTAGGCCTCCGGGCCGAACCCGCGTTTCTAGTCCGAGGTAGCTCCCGACGGATCACGATTATGCGGTTTCGACCCGCGAATATCAGAGTGATCAACCGTCGCGACAGCTGCCTCGACCGCCACCGCTGCTGCGTGCCTTCGGACAGAGAAGGAGCACGAAACAACAAGCTAATTGACAGGTCGTTCCATATCAGGGCCCTGTCGGCGTAACGTAATCCCCATTCCTGGACCCTGGAGACCCCCAACCGCGGATCCCTCATCGACAGCAGGTCGGGCACGACGACGAGGATCGCCGTCATCACGAACCAGACCGCCACGCTGACCGTGACGAAGGCGACGCGCGACGAGCGTTCGGGCATCGGAATCGGATCTCTTATAACAGACAATTCCGTCCCGCGGCCGGCCGGGGTGGGTTACGATTTCAGGCGAGCCATGGAGAACGGCTGGTGACGCGGTCCGCCAACGGCGCCCGGACCGACGGTCCGGGCGGACGCCGGTCGCTGCGCGACATCGAGGCCATGTACGGCAGCCTCGTCGACATGCTGCCGGCCATCGTCTACGTCGCCGAGCCGCGCCCGCAGTACGCGACGATCTACATCAGCCGGAGCATCACGCAGCTCGGCTACGCCCACGACGAGTGGCTCAGCGACCCGCACGCCTGGGTCAAGATCCTCCATCCCGACGACCGCGACTGGGTGCTCGACCAGAGCCAGCAGTGCCTGCACGACCAGCGCGACAGCGACTTCGAGTACCGGGTGATCGCCGGCGACGGCGGTACGCGCTGGATTCACGACCGGGGGCGGTTCGTGATCGGCCCGTCGAACACGCCCATCTGCTGGCAGGGCGTGATGCTCGACGTCACGGCGCGGAAGGAAGCCGAAGCGGAGAGGGAACGCCTGCTCGCCGCGCTGCAGTCGGCACGGAAGGACCTGAAGGAGCTCGGCGAGCTCGTGCCGATCTGCGCGTACTGCAAGCGCGTCCGCGACGACCGGAACTACTGGCAGGGGCTCGATCGATACGTCGCCGCGCGGACCAGTTCGCGCTTCACGCACGGAATCTGCCCCGACTGCTACTCGCGGGTCGTCGAGGCCGAGGGCCTCGGCGACGAGTCGTAGCCGCGACAACCCGTATAATCGCTGCGTGGAGCCGGCGGCTCGCCCGAAACTGCAAGCCAACACCCTGTACGAGACCTTCTACGGTCTGACCGAGCAGCCGTTCGCGATCTCGACCGACCCGTGCTTCCTCTACATGAGCGCGTCGCACGAGAAGGCGTACGACGAGCTGCTGACCGGGCTCCGCCGCGACGAGGCGCTCGTGCTGCTCGTCGGCGAGGCGGGCACGGGTAAGACGACGCTGTGCCGGGCGGTGATCGAGGCGCTGGGCGAGCGGACGTTCTCGTGCCTCGTCCTCAACCCCTACGTGACGGGCCCGGAGTTGCTGCGCATCGTCCTGCGCGACTTCGGCCTGGTGTCGCGCGAGGACCTACGCAGCGGCGCCCTGGCGAAGGCCGACACCGTTCAGCTCCTGGACACACTCGAGGGCCGATAGTCCCTATTAGGGCCCTGTCGGCGTAACGTAATCCCCATTCCTGGACCCTGGAGACCCCCAACCGCGGATCCCTTATCGACAGCGCCCATTATCGGGCAAGCTCGAGCCAGAAGAAAGGGGCCCACCGCGGCGCTGGCCGGCCGCAGGGCGCACCTCCGGCGCACCGCCGAGTCGGCAGCGATGTCCACGCTCAGTCGTGCTAGGTGCTGTCCGCGCCAGCGGCCTAGAAGACGAGCGGTGGGTCCCGTGCGGGCAGGAAGGCCGGCCGCTCGACGGGCAACCCCAGGTGCTCGAGGATCCGCCCGATGACGACCGGCTGGTGGATGAGCGCGACGAGGGTCAGGCGGCCCGCGCACCGGGGACAGGCCAGCACATCGAATCCGACCGCCTTCGCGCGCGAGCGCTTCGGCGAGTCCGCCGTAGCCGTGGCGGAGGCGGAAGCTCCGCTGCATGAGCTCGGCCCAGGTCCGATTGGGCGCGCGCCCGGCAGGATCGGTCGTCACGCCGCTCGCCATGCGTGACGGGCCGTCACCGGTTCCCGTCCCGTGCGTGGCAGGCACGACCGCCTGCCGCCACGCCGCGCGCGGCGCGAGCACGCCGTAATAGAGCACCAGGTTGACCCGCGGGCGCGGGACGAGCGCCGCCAGCATCGCTCCACGGACGTGGTCTTCTTCGATAAGTTGACCGAACGCGGCGACGACGATTTCTGGCACTACGCCCACGACGGAACGCATGGCCGATGGGGGTAATCGGCGGGCAATGCCTAGGACCCCGTACCGGTACCATTCAGATCACAAGGGCCGCCGGGCTCGGCAAACAGGTCTCACCCATGCATGGACTTGCCCGAGCCTCACTCCGTCCACACCATCACGCGGCGGCCGTCATTCGACCGGAGGTCGAAGACGAGCAGCGGACCGACGCGTTCGAGTTCGCCGAAGTCGAGATCGAGATCCTCGAGATCGAAGTCAGCGCCGGATCGGCCGCGGTGACGGACGTCGATCTTGTTCCGGCCAAGCCGGAGCATCCAGAACGGCAGCGACACCTTCGACAGGCGCTCCTCATCCGGATCCCACGCGAGAATCCACAGGGTCGTCGGCTTGCGCGTCGAGGTCGGCAGATCGGACAGCCGGCGCGTCGCCCGCGGCTGCTCATCGCGATCGAGTTCGAGGAGCGGCTGGGCGTCGCCGAACGTGCCCCGCACCTGGTCGAACGTCCGGAGGGCGTCGGCGCCCGTCGAGCTGCCCGTGCTGACGTTCGAGGCCACGAAGTAGATGCCCAGCCCCGCGACGGCGGTCATGGCCAGCACGAACAGGCCGAATGCCGCCACCAGAACCCAGATCCATGTCTTCCGCGACGCCACGTCTCCCTCAGTCTACGGGCCCAGGGCCCCCGGATGTTTCATCCCTGACGAATGCGCGGTTGCGGTACCGGTCGGCGGCCGCCTGTCCAATCGGGTCGTCGTTGGCCGCCGCGATCTGGCGGGCCACATCGTAGGCCGCGCGCGCCTGGTCCCGTCGGCCCTCGAGATCGTGGATCTTGCCCCGTTCCAGGTGAATCCGGCCCCTGATCCAGACGAGCGGGCCGGCCGCCAGTGCGGCCTCCAGATCGCGCCCGGCGTCGTGCAGGCGGCCGAGCGCGATGCGCGCCGAAGCCCGCTTGTAGTGCCAGAGCGCCCGTTCGCCCGGGGCCAGCGGGCGGCGGTCGTGCTCGAGTGCCACGAGGCCCGCCGACAGCGCCAGCTCGGCCTGCGTCGGCCGCCCGGCCCGAAGCGCGGCCGATCCCACTTCGAGCGCGAACAGCCGGTTGCGCGGATACGCGCGGGCGAGTCGCTCGGCCACCGCGAGCGCATCGGCATGCCGATCCTCCCGTGTGTAGATGAGCAGGAGCGCGGCCAGGGCGTCGACCTCCGAGCGGGTGTGGCGCGACGCGGCTTCAATCATCGCGATCCCGCGCTCACGGTCGCCGCCGAACCCGACCATGTAGGCCAGCCACCGTGTCGGCAGCCCCAGGCCCGACACCACATATCGGTACGTGCCGGCGATGACGTTGGCGCCCGGGTGTTCTGGTTCGCGCGCGAGCACCCGCTCCTGATTCGAGTACGCCTGGCGCGCCGCACCGAACGCCGAGCGGACGCTGCCCTCGACCGACGCGCGAAACGATGCCTGAATGGCGTAGGCGGCGCCGAGTTCGTAGCGCGCGTCGACGCGCTCCGGATCGCGCGCGACGCGGTCGTCGGCGAGGGCAATGGCGCGTTCGACCGCGGAGGTCAGTTCGGCCAGCAGGTCCGGCGGGACCGGCGGCCGGCTGTCGCGCGACTTGGTCAGGCTGCCCATGAAGTGATCGACCGTCACGGCGCCGGTGCGGAACAGGATGCTCGTCCAGAGCACGGTGGCGAGCGCCCGATGGGCCGCCGGGACGTCGGGCGCCAGGGCGACGGCCTGTCGGGCGAGCGCAAGCGCCTCGTCATGGTCCAGGTTGAAGGCCGCCGTGTGCGCGCGGTCGATCGTCCTGCGGACGTCCTGTGGTTCGCCTGCAGACGGCGACTGGGCCACGGGCCTGGCCGCCGCGGCCATCAGTGCGAGGGCGAGTCCGATTCGTGTCACCAGTCGCATGGGCAGCTCAGGCGAGGCTGATCTCCCGGCCCACGCCCAGGTGTCGCGCACGGGAAAGCGCCAGGTCGGCGGCCACGAGGTCCTCGACCGCCATGCCGAGCGACTTGAAGACGGTCACTTCATCCGCACTGGTGCGCCCGGCTACGCGGCCGGCGACGACCTCGCCCAGTTCACCGGCGATGTGCGCCTCGGTGATCGCGCCCTCGCCGATCGGCAGCAGCAGGTCGCCGGCTTCTCGAAGCGCGCCGGCGCGCGAGTCGACGAAGAACCGCGTCCGCGCGACGAGCGCGGCGGGCATCTCCCGCTGATCCGGCCGGCACGCGCCGACGCCCACGACGTGGGTGCCGGCGTCGATGTCGTCCGACTCGACGACGGCGGTACGTGACGAAGTGGCCAGGACGACGATGTGGGCACCGCGCACGGCTGCGGCGGGCGAGTCGGCCGCGCGGACGTCGAGTCCGGTGTCGCGGCGCATCGCATCGACAGCCGCGTCGAGACGCGTGCGCGTTGGACTCCACACCCGCACCTCGTCGAGCGGCCGGACGTGTCGGACCGCGTCGAGGTGGCTCCGGGCCTGGACGCCGCTGCCGATGATGCCGAGTACGCCCGCGTCCGGTCGCGCGAGCAGGCGGACCGAGACGGCCGACACGGCGGCCGTGCGCGCTTCGGTGATGTAGCGGCCGTCGAGGAGCGCGACGAGCGCGCCGGTGGCGTGGTCGAGGAGGACGACGGTGGCCAGGTGCGACGGCAGTCCGCGGTCGTGGTTCCGTTCGTAGACGGTGACGAGCTTGGCGCCGACCACCTGTCGGGCGTCGAACGCGGCGGGCATGACGCCGAAGAACGCGCGGTCGTGGCCGACTTCGATGACGGTGCGCACGGGCTGTGTGACCTGGCCGGCCGACCAGGCCGAGAGCGCGCCGGCCATGGCCTCGATGAGGTCTGGCATGGGCAGGAGGTCCCGGACGTCGTTTTCTGTGAGGAGCAGCATAGGGGGTCGGAGGTGTTTTGCACAGTTTGCCCCAAGTCGGGGCCAGAGGTCGGCAGGTCAGATACCCTACCGACCTCTGGC
>DATKDF010000091.1:0-2606 GCA_035512795.1 Vicinamibacterales bacterium | reverse complement strand
GCTCACACAGGACGGCGTGGCGCTCCTGAAGGACGCCGGCGCCGTGGCCGACCTCGAGCTGGCGCGGCAGAAGAAACCGCAGAAGGACCGGCTGCCGCGGCGGTCGAAGGTGGAGACCGAGTCGTGGGAGGGCGTGGATCGGGCTCTCTTCGACGAGCTGCGGGCACTCCGTCTCGAGCTGGCTCGCGAGCGGGGCGTGCCGCCGTACGTCATCTTCCACGACACGACGCTGCGCGACCTGGCACGCCTGAAGCCGCGGACCGCCGACGCGCTCCACGCCGTCTACGGCATCGGCGCGCGCAAGGCCGCCGAACTCGGCGACGCGATTCTCAGCGTCATCAACAAGAGCGCGTGACAGGACGCTCCTGTCTCTACGCCCTTCCTGTGAGCGGACGCTCCGTTACAGAAGTGAGATCACTTTCTCCTTGGGGCCTGTCGGCGTCCGGCAGGACAATCACGGCATCGAGGTGTGCTCATGAGCCGTCGTCTGTGTGCCGCGTTGCTCGTGCTTCCGATCTTCGTTGTTCTCGTGCCTTCGATGTTGCCGATGGTGGCGGCCGGCGCCGCGCAGGCGACCGCGGTGCCGCGCGAGGCGATGACGCTGCTCCTGACGGGCCCGGAGAACCTGGCGGCGCGGCCGTTCGACCTGCGGGTGGCCGCGACGCCGCCGGACTTTCCCGTCGATGTCCTGCCGGCCGGCGCCGCCGTGCAGGTGAGCGCCGGCGGCGATCGGGTGGCCGCGGTCGTCGCGGCCCTGATGCGGTTTGCGTCCGAGGACCGCTCCGCATTCGAACGGCGCCTGCAACAGGCCGGCTGGATCAACCCGATGCAGCCGATGGGATTCTCGGCGCCGGCGGCGCAGTCGCGGATCGTCGTGTGCCGCGGCGATTTGTTCGCAGCGGTGTCTTTCGCCCAGCGCGGCGAAGGGGGCACCTGGGTGCGCGCGTCGGTCGTGACCGACACGGCACGGTCCTGTGTGGCGCGACCGCAGGCCACGGCATCGTCCGTTCCAGTGCCCGCGCTCGTGCCGCCGGCCGGCGCGCGCGGCGGCCACGCCAGCCTCGGCGGCACGCCCGAGGCGATGTACTCGAGCGTGCGGCTCGAAACACGCCAGAGCGTTGCCGAGGTGGCCGCGCACTACGCCGGGCAACTCACCGCGGCCGGCTGGACGATCGAAGGACGGTCGTCGGAGGCGGCGACGATGGCCGTGACGCGGCTGCGCACGTCGAGTGCCACCGGCGAACGCATCACGGGCCTTCTCGTCGTGACCTCGCTCGACGGCTTCACCCAGATGGACGTGCTTTTCAGGATCGTGCAGCCAGCCGTTCAGTGACGGACGCAGCCGGTCATCGTGGGCGTCAGCGGCGGCGTACCCGGCGCCATTATGTCCGCCAGGGCAGTGCCCCGGCATCCGGCAGTCCGATGACGAACGGCGGGTTGGTCAACGTTGGCGTGTTGTAGCGCAGGGGCGACCACCGTTCGCCGTTGCGGCCTGAGTAGCGGAACACGGCATCGCCCGCGGCGCTGTCCCACTCCATCGTCGGCCCGAAGCGGGGATAGATGTCGGCCGAGCCCTCGGCGACCAGGCAGAACTTGAGGGCGCTGCCGGCCTGGACACGTCGCGCAATCGGCACCGTCGCCAGATACGCCTCGAGTTCCGCCGACGGATGCGACCGGCTCTCGGCGACGACGAGCGGCGCACCGGGTGCCGGAGGGGTCGACGCCAGGCCTTCGCGTGCCGCGCCGTGAACGACCTTCCACGCGCCCAGCCCGCGGCCGCCGACATACAGCCGATCGAGCGCCGGCGCGAACACGACGCCGAGCACCGGCGCGTTGCCTTCGACAAGCGCGATGTTGACGGTGAACTCGTCGCGGTGCTTCAGGAACTCCTTCGTGCCGTCGAGCGGGTCGACGAGCCAGAAGTGCGTCCACCCGGCGCGCTCGTCGTGCGACGGCACGTGTCCTTCCTCGGACACGATCGGAATCGAGGCGTCCCAGGCCGTCAGGCCGGCGACGATCACGTGATGGGCGGCCCGGTCCGCGGCGGTCACGGGGCTCCGGTCGGCTTTCAGTTCCGTCTCCACCGGTCCGCCGTAGTGCGGCATGATGGCCGCGCCGGCCTCCCGGGCGAGGGTTTCGAGGCGGACGAGCGTATCCGGCGTGAGCATCGACATCGTGCGGCGGCTAGTTTATCGTCAGCCGCGGAGTCCTCGGATGATCCGAAGCCTGGCCGCCGTCGTCGCCGGCCTCGTCGCGGCGTTCGCCGTGATGACGGTGGTCGAGGCCGTCGGCCACACGATCTACCCGCCGCCGCCCGATCTCGATCCCCTCACGCCGGAAGGGATGGCCGCGATCGTGGCGCACTTGCCGACCGGCGCGTTGCTGTTCGTCCTGGCGGCCTACGTGTGCGGGGGACTGGCCGGCGGGGCCGTGGCCGGCCGGGTGGCGCGCGGCCGCCCGGTGGAGCCGGCGCTGGTCGGCACGGTGCTGACGCTCGGGGCACTCGTGAACGTCATCACGATTCCGCACCCGCTCTGGATGAGTGCGGCCAGCGTCGCGGTTCAGTTGCCGGCGGCGTGGCTGGGCGGGCGGCTGGTCTCGCGGCC
>DATKDF010000090.1:0-14449 GCA_035512795.1 Vicinamibacterales bacterium | reverse complement strand
GGGCCCCGAAGGCCGCCAGGGCTCCCGCCGCCCCGAGCCACGGGCCCGCAACGGCCCATGAGGCGTCGAGACGGGTGCTGACGACGAGGGCTGTCGGCACGGTCCAGAGCAGCACGGCCCAAAGGACCGCCCACGCGCCGCGATGTCCCAGCCGCCACCGGTCGGCCAGGACGCTCAGCACGACGGCCACCACCCAGCACACCGCGATCTGCGTGAGGATGATGCCGAGCAGGCGAATGACCGCCGTGCCGTCGAACGGGAAGAGGGGGAACTGCCAGACGGCAATCGACTCGCTGCTGATGCGCCCCTGCACCAGCCGCGAGGAGCCGACGAGCGCGCCCGCTACGACCAGGCCGCCCATCGCGTGCTCGAGGACGAATCGGACACGTGACAGGGTCGGCGGCCGGCGGCGCACGGGCCGCCACCACCATCCGCCGGCCACGAGCGCCGCCATGGCGACGGCCGTCAACCCCGTCACGGCCGGTACGAGGGCATCCAGGCCCGCGAGGAAGGCGAGGCCGGCCGCGGCCAGCGCGGCTGCCAGGAGCACGCTGGCCGTCACGGCGGTCCACTGCACCCACGCGAGCACTGACTGGCTTCTGTTCCGCTGCGTGAGGAGGGGACCGCTCGACATCAGGAGCAGCACGACGAGCGGCGCGGCCGCGACAGCCGTCAGCCGACGCCGAAAGCCGCTGCGCTGCGCGGTCAACTGCTGCGGATCGAACCGGACTTCGAGCAGCACGGCGCCGGCGTCGTCTTCGATGACGAACCCATCCGCGCCCGGCGGGGAGACCCCGGCGCCACCGCAGGGACCGACCGCGGTGACAGGGCCATAAGACGTCTCGAGCCGGCCCAGGCAGGCCCCCGGGGATCGCGTGATCGCCTGGGGCAGTGGCGCAGCCAGCACACCCTCGGCCGCCGCCACGGCCCGTCGCGTGCCGTCGACCTCGATCGGGTGCACGGCCACCAGGCGAAGGCCCGACGCGCCCGGTGCAACAAACAGCGCCCGCGGGCCCTGCAGGCGATCGGGCGTCAGGTCCTCGGCGGGACCGTCGCTCCAGGCCAGCACCCGGAATCCGCCGGCCGTCGCCGTGTAGATAGTCGCCGACGTGCCGGCCAATCCAACGGGACTGGCCAGATCGAGCAGCCGACTGAACAGCGCCGGCACATCGTCGCTCGACGCCTGGGCCGCCAGGACTCGCGGGCCTTCGGTCGCGACACTGCGGGCGAGCGCCTCGACACGGCGCGTCTGGTTCGCGAAGCGGCGCTTCACTTCCCGCTCGAGCCGGGCGGCCGACGCTTCGACCGACGTGCCGAAGTGGATGAACTCCCAAGCGAAGCCGGCGCCGGCCACCACGAGCGCGGCCCCGACACACATCGCGACCAGACGCCGGGGCAGCCAGGTCACGGATCCAGTCGCCAGAGACGCAGGACGTTCAGCCCGCTGGTATTGGCCGTCACCGTCACGACGGCCGGCGCCTCACCCGAGACGAGGCCGGCGGCAAGGAGCTGCTCGGTCTGCCCCTCCATCGCCAGGCGGGCGATACCAGCGCCGGTCCGGGCGTTGATGACCGCGACCGAGCCATCGGCGACCAGCACGACAACCCGCTCGCCCGACGAGAGGACGGCACCGATCGGGCGGCCGCCGAGCGGCCGATGCCACCGACGGCTGCCGGACAGCCGGTCGATCGCGTGCAGCGTGTTGTCGAGCGTCGCGACGAAGACGGCACGGCCGTCGACTGCCGGCGCGCCGCTGGCCTGTCGGTAGAGCTCATAGCGCCACTCGGGTCTCGCGTGGTGGCCGTGTCGGCCGATGGCGAACGCACTCAGACTGCCATCGGCCGCGCTTGCAAGGAGCCGATCGCCGTCGAGCGTCAGGGCATCGATCGGGCCCGGCAGCGGTGCACTCGTCCAGGCTGGCGTCGTCGGAGAAGGCCGCTCGAAGACCGCCAGCCCTCCGCCGACGATCGCCCCAGCGACGCGGTCGGCATCGAGGACGGGAGCGAAGGCGAGCTCTCCCGGAAACGCGAGCGTCGCCTCGACCTGTCCGTGGCCGTCGTAGAGACGCGCATGGGCACCGCTCGTCACGGCGACGCGATCAAGGTGCCAGGCGAGCGTCACCGGACCGTCCGGCATCGGCTGCGTCCATTGCACCCGGCCATCGGCTGCCGCGCGGGAGGCCAGCGTGCCCGCTGCCACGACGAACACGGCGTCGCGGCCAGCCGCCAATCGGATGCCCGGGGCCGTCGGCACTTCCCAGCGCAGCGAGCCATCAGTCAGGACGAACGCGCGGATCGTGCCCGCGGTATCCCCGAGGAAGACCGCGTCGTCACCGATGGCCAGCGCGACGTCGCCGCCGGTCGGCAGTTCGAGTTGCCAGGTGGGCGCCGGCGCCTTCCGTGCGGGAACTGCCTGCCCCGGCGCGGGCGGCGCTGGGGGCGTCTGGGGTAGCAGCAGGCCTGCGCCGATCGCCAGACCGCAACATATCGTGGTCGTCGCGCGCAGCACCCGTTTATAATAGCCATATTCGCGCGACGTCACGGCCTCGTCATTGCTCGTCGGCGATCACCACCCCGTGCATCAGTCCATTGTCGTCATCGATTTCGGGTCACAGTTCACGCAATTGATCGCGCGTCGGCTGCGCGAGCTCGCCGTCTTCTCCGAAATCCTGCCGCCATCGACGACGGCCGCCGAGATTGCCCGGCGTCAGCCGGTCGGCATCATCCTGTCCGGCGGTCCGAAGAGCGTGGACGAACCCGGTGCGCCGACGATCGATCCGGATCTCGTGACGCTGGGTGTGCCGACGCTCGGGATCTGCTACGGCATGCAGTTGCTCGCCACGGCGTTTGGCGGCGCGGTCGGCGGCGCGCCGAACCGCGAGTTCGGGCACGCCCGCGTGGACGTCGGACCGGGACGGCTCTTCGAGGGGCTGCCGGCGTCGATTCGTGTCTGGGCCAGCCATGGGGACCTCGTGGCGGCCGCCCCGCCGGGCTTTGCGGTCGTGGCAACCTCGGCCAATGCGCCGATCGCGGCCATGGAGGATCGGGCGCGGGGAATCTACGGCCTGCTGTTTCACCCCGAAGTCGCTCACACCGAGCATGGCCTCGACATCCTGCGCCGGTTTGCCTTCGACGTCTGCGGGTGCCGGGGCGACTGGACGATGACGTCGTTCGTCGATGAGAGCATCGAGCGGATCCGGCAGACGGTCGGGGACGGCCGCGTGGTCTGCGGGCTCTCGGGTGGCGTCGATTCGACGGTGGCGGCCGTGCTGATCCACCGCGCGATCGGGGACCGGCTCACGTGCATCTTCGTCGACAACGGCCTGTTGCGGCAGGACGAGGCGGCGCAGGTCCGCACGCGTTTCGAGCGGCTGGCGCTGCCGCTCGACTTTGTCGACGCCGCGGACTTCTTCCTCGAGCGACTGGCGGGCGTCAGCGACCCGGAACAGAAGCGCAAGACGATCGGCGCGGCGTTCATCGACGTCTTCGAGCGGCGTGCGGCGGCCCTCGGGCACTTCGACTTTCTGGCGCAGGGCACGCTCTATCCCGACGTCATCGAGAGCGTCAGCGTCGTCGGCCCGTCGGCGTCGATCAAGAGTCATCACAACGTCGGAGGCCTGCCGGCGGGGATGCGGTTCCGGCTCGTGGAACCGTTGCGTGAGCTCTTCAAGGACGAAGTGCGGGTGCTCGGGACGGCGCTCGGCCTCGACGACGAGTTCGTCTGGCGGCAGCCGTTTCCGGGACCGGGCCTGGCCGTGCGCCTCCTGGGCCCGCTCACCCGCGAGCGGCTCGATCTGCTGCGGCGGGCCGACGCGGTGGTCGCCGACGAGATTCGAAAGGCGGGCTGGTACCGCAAGGTCTGGCAGTCGTTCGCCGTCCTGCTGCCGGTCCAGAGCGTGGGCGTCATGGGCGACGGCCGGACGTACGAGCACACGGTCGCGATCCGAGCCGTCGAGAGCCGCGACGGGATGACGGCCGACTGGGCCCGGCTGCCGCACGAGCTGCTCGGGGCGATGTCGTCACGCATCGTCAACGAAGTGCGCGGCATCAACCGGGTGGTCTACGACATCAGCTCGAAACCGCCGGCCACAATCGAGTGGGAGTAGGGCGCGCGAGCGCAGCGAGGTAGCCGCGTGGGCGTTCCTGAGTTCGTTCATCTTCACCTGCACACCGAGTTCTCGCTGCTCGATGGCGCCTGTCGGATCGGCGAGCTGCTCGACCGCGTCGCCGAGCTCGGAATGCCGGCCGTCGCCGTCACCGAGCACGGCAACCTGTTTTCGGCCGTCACGTTTCATGACGAGGCCCGCAAGCGCGGGATCACACCGATTCTGGGCTGTGAGGTGTACGTCGCGCCCGGCGACCGGCGCGACCGATCCGGTCAGCCGGGCGAGACGGCCAACCATCTGGTATTGCTCGCCGAAACGCGACAGGGCTTCCAGAACCTCATCAAGCTCGTCTCGGCCGGCTATACCGACGGCTTCTACTACAAGCCCCGGATCGACAAGGACCTGCTGGCTGCGCACGCCGAGGGCCTCATCGGCCTCAGCAGTTGCCTGAAGGGCGAAGTGGCGACCGGCCTGCGGACCGACCGCGTCGCCAGGGCCCGCGAGGCCGCGGCCACCTACCGCGACATCCTGGGCCGCGACCGCTTCTATCTCGAAATGCAGTATCAGGGCATCCCCGAGCAGAAGGTCGTCAACGACGGCCTGCTGCCGCTCGCGCGCGACCTCGACCTGCCGCTCGTCTGCACGAACGACGTCCATTACCTCCGCGACACGGACCAGCGGCCGCACGACATCCTGCTGTGCATCGGCACCGGTAAGAACGTCAGTGACGAGAAGCGGCTGCGGTATCACGGCGACCAGTTCTTCCTGAAGACGGCCGCGGAGATGGCACGCGTGTTTGGCGACTTTCCGGAGGCGCTGGCCAACACGGTGCGAATCGCCGAGCGGTGCGCTGTCACGCTGCCGAAGGACGAAGCCCACCTGCCCGACTTCGCGGTGCCCCCGGGCTACACGGTGGACACCTACTTCGAGGAGATCGTGCGGGCCGGCTTCGCCGAGCGGCTGGTCCGGCTGCAGGCGATCGAGGCCCGGGGCGAGCTGCGGCGGCCACTGGCCGACTACGAGGCGCGCCTGGCCTACGAGATCGCGATGATCCGCCGCATGAACTACGCGGGCTACTTCCTGATCGTCTGGGACTTCATCCGCTACGCGCGCGACCGGCGGATCCCGGTCGGCCCCGGACGGGGATCAGCCGCCGGGAGCCTCGTGGCCTACTGCCTGCGCATCACCGACGTCGATCCGCTGCACTTCGACCTGTACTTCGAGCGCTTCCTGAATCCGGAGCGCGTCACGCTGCCCGACATCGACATCGACTTCTGCGAGCGCCGGCGGGGCGAAGTGATTGCCTACGTCACCGAACGGTACGGGCGGGAGAACGTCGCGCAGATCATCACGTTCGGGACGATGAAGGCGCGCGCCGTCGTGCGCGATGTGGGCCGGGTGCTCGAAATGCCGGTCTCGGAGGTCGATCGGGTCGCCAAGCTCATTCCGAGCCAGCTCGACATGACGCTGGATCGCGCGCTCGAGGAGTCGCCGCCGCTGGCCGATCTCGAGAAGCGAGATCCCCGTGTCGCCGAGCTGCTTTCGGCCGCCCGCCGGCTCGAGGGGATGACGCGGCATGCCTCGGTCCACGCCGCCGGGGTCGTGATCGCTCCGCGGCCCGTCACCGAGTTCGCGCCGCTCTACCGCAGCCAGAAGGACGGCGGCGAGATCACCACGCAGTGGGCGATGAAGGAGATCGAGCGAATCGGCCTGCTGAAGATGGACTTCCTCGGCCTGAGCACGCTGACCCTGCTCGACGACGCCGTCACCCACATTCGGGAGACGACCGGGGCTGTCGTCGATCTCGAACACCTGCCGCTCGACGACGCCCGGACGTACGAACTGTTCCAGAACGGCCAGACCCACGGCGTCTTCCAGTTCGAGAGTTCGGGCATGCGGGACGTGCTCCGCAAGGCCAGGCCGCAGTGCCTCGAGGACCTCATTGCGCTCAACGCGCTCTACCGGCCGGGCCCGCTTCGGGGCGGCGTCGTCGACGACTACATCGCCCGCAAGCACGGCCGGGTCGCCATCACGTACGAGCTGCCGCAGATGCAGTCGGTCCTGGCCGAAACCTACGGGGTCATCGCCTATCAGGAACAGGTCATGCGCCTGGCGAGCGAGCTCGGCGGCTTCACGATGGGGCAGGCCGACGAACTCCGCCGCGCGATGGGCAAGAAGGACGCGGCCAAGATGCAGGCGCAGCGCGAGCGGTTCCTGTCCGGCTGCGCCGAGCGCGGCATTCCGGCGAAGAAGGCCGTGAAGATCTTCGACCTCATGGAGTTCTTCGCCGGCTACGGCTTCAACAAGTCGCATTCGACGACCTACGCACTGCTGGCCTACCAGACGGCGTACCTGAAGGCGAACTACCCGCGCCACTTCATGGCCGCGCTGCTGACGATCGAGTCGCAGAACTCGGAGAAGGTTGCGCTCTACCTGACCGAATGCCGGGAACTCGGCGTCCCGGTCCTCCCGCCGGACATCAACGCGAGCGCCCTCCACTTCGTCGTCGAGCCCGGGGGCGTCCGGTTCGGCCTCGGCGCCATCAAGGGGGTCGGTGCGTCGGCCATCGAGTCGGTCCTGGCGGTGCGGCAGGCCCTCGGCAGAATCGGGTCCGTCTTCGAACTGACCGAGGCGGTCGATCTGCGGCTCGTGAACAAGAAGGTGCTCGAGTGCCTGATCAAGGCTGGGGCCTTCGACGCCCTCGGCCCGAACGGAGCGGAGGCGTACCTGGCCTGGCGGCCGCGCCTGGTCGCCGGGCTCGATCGGATCCTCGATCACGGCAGCCGGCATCAGCGCGATCGCGATCAGGGTCAGACGCAGTTGTTCGGCGCGGCCGACGAGGGCGCCAGTCCGGCCGACGACGAGGCGTTGCCGGCGGTTCGCCCGTGGACGGAAACGGAGGCCCTGGCCGGCGAGAAGGAGGTGCTCGGCCTCTACATGAGTGGCCATCCGCTCTCCCGCTATGCCGACGTGCTGGCGGCGGCCGGTGCGCGGCGGCTGGCCGACCTGACCGAGTCGGTGGCCGGGTGCGCCATCGGGGGCGTCGTGACGGGCGTGCGGCCGCTCAAGACCAAGCGCGGCGACCGGATGGCCGTGTTCATGCTGGAGGACGAAGCGGCCAAGGTCGAAGCCGTCGTGTTTCCCGAGCCGTTCTCGCGCTTCGGCGGGCTCATCGTCAACGATGCGATGCTGCTCGTCCGTGGGGACTTCGAACGCGACGAGGAATCCACCCGGTTGAAGGTCACCGAGATCACGCCGCTCGACGTCGTGCGGGATCGGGCCGTGCGCGAGGTCGAGATCTGCCTGGCGGGATCGGACGCCGGCCGGGACGTGATGCGACGACTGTCCGGGGTGTTCGATCGGCACGAAGGCGACCGGCGGGTGTCGTTCGTCGTCGAGCTCACCGGAGGCCGCCCGATGCGGGTGCGGACCGCCACGGCGCGTCGCATTCGCCCAAGCGAGACGTTCGTCAAGGATGTAGAGTCGGTCTGCGGCCCTGGATCCGTCCGCCTGCGGTCGTAGACGGCGCCGTGCGATGAGGACAGCCATGAGCACCGACACGATGGAATTCGAGGAGCCGGTCGCCATTCTCCAGAAGGAGATCGAGGCGCTGCGGCTGATGCCGCAGACGCCTGAGCGGGTGGCCACGATCGCCCGGCTCATCGGGCGGGTCGAGGAACTGCGGACCGAGATCTTCGCCGGCCTCGGTCCGTGGCAGCGCGTCCAGGTGGCGCGGCACCCGAATCGGCCGTGCATGCTCGACTACGTGGATCGGCTGCTGCCGCCGTTCATCGAGGTGCATGGCGATCGGCGGTTTGCCGACGACAAGGCCATCGTCGCCGGCTTCGGATACTTCCGCGGCGCCCCCGTGGCCGTCGTGGGTCACCAGAAGGGCAGAGAGACCAAGCAGAAGATCATCCGCAATTTCGGCTACGCGCGTCCCGAAGGCTATCGCAAGGCCTTGCGCGTGATGCAACTGGCCGGGAAGTTCAACCTGCCGATCGTCGTCTTCGTGGACACACCGGCGGCCTATCCCGGTGTCGATTCCGAAGAGCGGGGCGTCGCCGAGGCCATCGCGTTCAACCTGCGGGAGATGGCGATGCTCCCGGTGCCGATCGTCGTCGTCATCTGCGGCGAGGGCGGCAGCGGTGGCGCCCTGGGGATTGCGGTGGGCGATCGCATCCTGATGCAGGAGTTCTCGGTCTACAGCGTGATTCCGCCCGAAGGGTGCGCGGCCATCCTCTGGCGCGATGCCGCGCGCAAGGTCGAGGCCGCCGCCGCCCTGAAGATCACGGCGCCCGACCTGCTGGCCCTCGGCGTCATCGACGAGATCATCAAGGAGCCGACCGGCGGCGCACATCAGGACTACGACCTGGCGGCGCACGTGGTCGGCGACGCCATCGGGCGGCATCTCGATGACCTCGCCGGCCGGACGACCGCCGAGCGCCTCGACGCGCGGTACGGGAAGTTCCGGCAGATGGGCCGGCTGGGCGTGGGCTACGAGCACGCCGGTGGCGGTCCGGCCTCCTGATGCTCGCGCGCGTCTGGGAGGACGTCCCGGTCGACGCGGCCGACGTTCGGCGGACGACCGACGCGCTCGGTCTGCCGGCCGTCATCGCGCGACTCCTGTGTCAACGAGGCCTGTCGGCGCCAGACGATGCGGCCCGGTTCCTGAGTCCGTCACTCGACCACCTGCACGACCCGTTTCGGCTGGCCGACATGCGCGTGGCTGTGGACCGGCTGCTCCGGGCCGTGGCGCAGCGGGAACGAATCGTGATCCACGGCGACTACGACGCCGACGGCGTGACGTCGACCGTGATCCTGCAACGGGCCCTGGAGCTGCTCGGTGCCGACGTCGGCCATTTCGTGCCGGACCGGTTCGCTGATGGCTACGGCCTGCAAGCCTCGACCATCGAGCGGCTTCAGGCCGACGGCGCTCGCATCGTCGTCTCGGTCGACTGCGGCATCCGGGCCGGCGAGGCCGCGCGCCGCGCCCGTGCCATCGGCCTCGACCTGATCATCACCGACCATCACGAGCCGGAAGCGGACCTGCCGCCCGCCCTGGCCGTCATCAACCCGAAGCGCCGTGACTGCACCTATCCGGAGAAGACCCTCGCCGGCGTCGGCGTCGCGCTGAAGCTCGTGCAGGCACTCGGCATTGCGAGCGGACGTGGTGCCGAGTGGTTACCGCCGTTCGTGAAGGTCGCCGCCATCGGCACGCTCGCCGACGTCGTGCCACTCGTCGGCGAGAACCGCGTGATCGCCTATTGCGGTCTCGCCCTGCTCAGCCGCGGGCGCCACGCCGCCGGCATCGAGGCGCTCCTGGCCGAGACGGGCCTTCTCGGCCGGGTGCTCGACAGTTTTCACGTGAGCTTCCTGCTGGCGCCCCGGCTGAACGCCGCCGGCCGCATGGGGTCAGCGCAACTGGCGCTCGACCTGCTCCTGCTCCGGGGCCGCGACGAGCAGACGCGTGCCCGCGCGCGGGAACTCGCGCGCCAGCTCCACGCCGAGAACGTACGGCGACAGGAACAGGAGGCGGGCATCGTCAGCGAAGCCCGTCGCGTGATTGACCGCGATCCGGACGTCGGCGGCCAGAACATGCTCGTGGTCGATGGCGAGGGCTGGCACCGGGGGGTGGTGGGCATCGTCGCCTCGAAACTGCTCGAGAGCTACGGCAAGCCGACGCTCGTCATCGCGGTCGCTGACGGCGTCGGTCACGGGTCGGGACGGAGCATCCCCGGGTTCAATCTGCTGGACGCGCTCGAATCCTGTGCCGAGTTGTTCATCCGTTTCGGCGGCCATACGCAGGCCGCCGGGGTGACGATCGAGGCGGGTCGCATTCCGGAACTGCGGCGGCGGCTGGCCGCCTTTGCCAACGACCGCCTGAGTCCGGCCGATCTCGTGCCCCGGCTCCGAATCGACGCCCCGCTCGGTCTGCGCGAGATCTCGGGCGAGGTCATCGAGGGCCTCCTCCGGCTCGGCCCGTTTGGCGCGGCCAACCCGAAGCCGGTCTTTCGGGCCGCGCCGGTGAGCCTGGTCGACGCGCCGCGGCGCCTCAAGGAGCGACACCTGGCCCTGCGGTTCAGGCAGGACGGGCGATCGTTCAGGGCCATTGCCTGGCGGGCGGCCGAGCGCGAGTCGTATCTGAACGCGAACCGGAACGGCCTCGAGGTTGCCTACTCGCTGGAGCAGAACGAGTTCCGAGGTGAGAAGATCACTGAGATGACCGTGGCCGATGTCCGCCTGGCTGCCGAGGCGAAGCCGTGAAGTGGCAGCGCCCCATGCGGGTCCTGCTCGCCGTGGTCGGCATCGGCTTTGCCGTGGCGCTCTTCGTCCTGCGCGAACCGGCGCCCGAGTCATCCGCGCCGGCACCGGGTCTGGTGACCGATCCGGCCGCATCGGCCGAGAGCTCGGGCGGCCGGCTGGTCCACATGCGTGAAGGAGTGGTTCGCTTCACTATCGATCATCAGGGACAGCGCAGCTACCCGGACGGACGCGCCGCGTTTCTCTCCGCCCACGTCGTGTTCCCCGAGAGCGGCCGGCAGGTGAGGGCCGACACCATTGAGACGCGTGGGCAGCTCGGCGACCAATCGGCGCCCGTCGAGCTCCTGCTCCGCGGGAACGTGTCGCTCGTGCAGGGTGACGACCTCGACGTCCGGACGGCCGAGGCGACCTACGACGATGGGGCGGGTCTGCTGAACGTGCCGGGGGCCGTCGAGTTCCGCAAGGGTGGGCTGTCGGGCGCGGGCGTCGGGGCGACGTACGACCGCGGGGCCGATCTGTTCCGGATCCTGAGCGACGCCCGGGCGACCCTCGGTGGCGACGACGGCAAGGCGCCCGGGATGACCCTCACGGCCGGCCGGATGAGCCTGGCCAGCACCCAGAACCACCTGGAACTGGATGGAGATGCCCAAATCGTTCGACCGGGCGAGACGCTCGCCGGCGACCGGGCCACGATGACCTTCGGCGCCGACCTGACGGACCTCCGGTCCCTTGAACTTCGGGGGCACGCCAGCGTGACGCCGACCGACGACGCGTCGACCGTCCCGGCGATGACGGCGACCGACATCACGCTCGGCTTCCACGCGGTCGAGGGCACGCTCGAGCATGCGACGCTCACGGGCAGTGCAGCCATCCGCTTCCGCGAGCCGGCGGGCGAGCGTTCGGTCCGCGCGTCCTGGCTCGATCTGCACCTGGCCCCGGATGGCCAGACCGTGACGCGCCTGGATGGCCGCGATGGGGTGGTCGTGATGCTGCCCGCCAAGGCCGGCACCCCGGGCCGCGAGATTCGATCGGCGCTGCTGACCACACGCGGCGTCGCCGGAGGCGGCCTGCAGTCGGCCCGGTTCGAGCGCGAGGTCGTCTTCATCGAACGCCGGGCGGCCGTGGGGCAGCAGGCGGCCGAGGAGCGGTCCGGACGATCCGACGAGATGACCCTGACGCTCGACGGCGGCTTTGACGCGATTACCGACGCACGATTCCTTCGGAACGTGACGTTCGTGTCCGGCTCGATGGCGGCCGAGGCCGGAGCCGCGCGCTATCAGGCGCGCGAGAGTCGCCTGGTGCTGGAACGCCCGCCGGGCGCATCGGCAGGTCGTCCACGGGTGCGACGTGCCGACGGCACCTTCACCGTGGACGCCGACCTCATCGATCTGTCGATCGACACCGACGATCTGCTGGCCAGCGGCAACGTCTCCTCGTCGATGCGAGGCGGCACGGGGAAGGCCCGGCGGTCTGCGATGTTCGAGGCCGACCAGCCGGTCTACGGCGCGGGCGATCGGCTGGACTACGAGGCGGCCGGGGGCGTGGCGACCTACTCCGGCAGTGCCGACCGACCGGCGCGGCTCACGCAGGGCGAGAACCGGGTGCTCGGCGTCACCGTGGTCCTCGAGGAGTCGACCAATAACCTTCGGGCGACGACCGCGGTGGAATCCACCTTCCTCGAAACGCCCGCCGACGCGTCAGCGGCGCCCCGGCGCTCGGAGATCACCGCCACGAGTCTCGTGTACGACGATGCGGCCGGCCTGGCGACGTACACCGGATCGGTCGTCTACAAGGATGCCCAGAGCGAGACCGAGTCCGAGACGCTCGTCCTCTCGCTCGACGAGCACCGCGCGGTGAAGGCGTTCGAGGCGACCGGTCCGCTCGTGTTCGCGAAGCTCGTCGGAGGACACGAAGCGCGCGGCGAGCGCTTGTCCTACGACGGCCAGACCCGTCTCTACACGCTCTCGGGCAAACCTGCGCAGGCGCGCTCGCCGAACGAAGCCGGGGGCGACTGTCTGTTGACCATCGGGCCGGAAGTGTCGCTCGCGCCCGGGCGCACGGCCAGGTGGCAGCCGGTGTCGGGCGTGGTCGAGAGCCGCAAGGTGTCGTGTGAGGGATCCATTCGCTGATGGCGACCCTCCGTGCCGAAGCGCTGACCAAGTCGTACGGCGGCCGGATCGTGGTCCGAGCGATCGATCTCGACGTCTCGTCGGGCGAAATCGTGGGCCTGCTGGGCCCGAACGGCGCCGGCAAGACGACGACGTTCGGCATGGTCGTGGGGCTGGTGGGGCCCGACAACGGGCGAGTCGTCCTCGACGATCTCGACCTGACCGACGACGCGATGTACGTGCGGGCGCGCAAGGGCATTGGCTACCTGCCGCAGGAACCCTCGGTGTTCCGGGGGCTGACGGTGGAACAGAACGTCCTCGCGATCCTCGAGACGTTACCGATGCCCGCGGCCGAGCGGCGCACGCGGCTGGCAGAGCTGCTGGCCGAGCTCGGCCTGCAGCGCCTGGCGCGGTCGATGGCGTACGCGCTGTCGGGTGGCGAGCGCCGGCGCCTGGAGATTACCCGCGCGCTCGTCAACCGCCCGAAGTTCATGCTGCTCGACGAACCCTTCGCCGGGATCGACCCCATCGCGGTCGCCGACATCCAGAAGATCGTCGTGCACCTGAAGGCCCGCGGCATCGGCGTTCTCGTCACCGACCACAACGTCCGCGAGACGTTGAAGATCACCGACCGGGCCTACATCGTGCACGACGGGGCCATCTTCCGCAGCGGGACGCCGGCGGAATTGGCCGCCGACGAGGACGTCAAACGGATTTACCTCGGGGCCGATTTCCGCCTGGACTAGACTAGGGGGCGGCGCACCGGCATCGACATGGCGATTCACCAGCGACTCCACGCCCGGCTGGTTCAGAAGCTGATTCTGACCCCCTCGCTGCAGCAGGCAATCAAGCTGCTGCCGATGACCACACTCGAGCTGGCCGAGCTGCTCAACCAGGAAATGGTGGAGAACCCGCTCCTCGAGGAGGTGCCCACCGAGGATCCGGCCGCGGCGGAAGTGGCCGCCCAGACCGAGGCCGCCCCCGAGGCGGAGAAGCCGCCTGAGGACCCCCGCGAGACCTGGGACGACGCCGACTACGAGTACTTCTTCGGCGAGTATCTCGACGAAGGCTACCGCCCGCGCCAGGCGATGGAGGTCAAGGAACTGCCGCCGATCGAGAATACGCTCTCGACGCGCAGTTCGCTGGCCGATCATCTCGCGTGGCAGTTGAACCTGCAGACGAGCGATCCGGTCGTGCAGGACATCGGGGCCATCATCATCGGCAACATCGACGACGACGGGTACCTCGTCGCGTCGGTCGGGGAGATCGCGGCGCTCGGGGAGTGGGACGAAGCGGCCGTGGAACGGGCGCTCGCCCACGTGCAGGGATTCGATCCCATCGGCGTCGGCGCGCGCGACCTCCAGGAATGCCTGCTGCTGCAGGTGCGTCACCTCGGCCTCGACGGGACACCCGTCGAGATGCTCGTGCGCGATCACCTGCGCCAGTTGCAGAACCACCGCATCCCGGAGCTGGCCAAGCAGCTGAACATCGAGCCGGAAGAGATCAAGGCGCACATCGAGCTCATCCGGAACCTGGATCCGAAGCCGGGTGCCCGCTACAGTCCGGCCGACTCCCAGTACGTCATCCCGGACGTCTACGTCGTCAAGACGGACGAGGGCTACCGGGCGCTGCTCAACGAAGACGGCCTGCCCCAGTTGCGGATCAGTCCGGTGTATCGCCGGCTGCTCGAAAAGGGCGGCGAAGCGTCCGACGAGACCCGCGCCTACGTCAAGGACAAGTTCCGGTCGGCGCTCTGGCTGCTCAAGTCGGTCGACCAGCGGCAGAAGACGATCCTGAAGGTCGCCACGAGCATCATCAACTTCCAGCGGGGGTTCCTCGATCAGGGCATCGAGCACCTGCGGCCGCTCGTCCTGCGCGATGTGGCCACCGACATCGGCATGCACGAATCGACCGTCTCGCGCGTGGTCAACAACAAGTACATGCACACCCCGCAGGGCGTGTACGAGATGAA
>DATKDF010000089.1:0-3454 GCA_035512795.1 Vicinamibacterales bacterium | reverse complement strand
GGCCGGCAGGTCGAGCCCGCCGTAGGACAGCACCGCGCCGCCTTGCGGAATCGGTGTCTGCCCGAGGTCGCGCCGTACCTCCCTGACTGTGAGCGGATCGCCCGACAGCGCCCATTCGGTACCGTTGGCGGCCGTGTCCGTGTCGCCGTGATACGCGGGCGTGTACAGCATCAGTCGGCCGCGCGCGCGCGTCGTGTCCACGCCGTCGATGGGCACGGCCCAGGTTTCGCCGGTCGCTTCGAAGGCGAGCGTCATCCGCACGGAGATCTGGTCAAAGAGAAGCTCGGTGTTCACCTGATCCGCGGTTCGAATGACGACGGCGCCCCTGGCGACGCCCGTGTCGCTCACGAGCTGACGGGCGACCTTGAGCAGGCCCGTCGGCTCGCCCGTGCCGACGTTGAAGAACCCGCCGTTGATCGCCGCCACCGCGCCATGACGCGCCGCCATGCCCCCGACCGTCTCGGCGCCGAGCACGGCGTCTCTCGACAACACGCTCGCGAGCCGCGTGCGGCGGGGATCGAGGCGCAGCAGGTGCACCACAACGGGCCCGGCCGGCTCGAGGAGCGAGGTGTCGGTGGAGCGATAGAGCTGAACGCCGGGCGCAATCTCCGACGCGGGACCCAGCCAGTCGGTGACACGAGGCTGCCCGCAGGCCGCCGCCAGGACGACAAGCGCGACGAGAACGGCTCGGACCGGTCCGGCGAGCATGCCGGATCATTGTACCGAGGACTGGACCGAGGTCAGTCGCCCCGCAGTGCAATTACCGGATCGACGCGCGAGGCGCGCCGCGCGGGCAGATAGGCGGCCAGGAGCCCGGCCAGAAGCAGCACGCCCCCGGCTGCCGCATACACGGCCGGATCGTGCGGTGTGACCTCGAACAGGAACGCCTCGACAAACCGCGCCAGTTGCCACGCGCCCACCAGGCCCAGGCCGAGCCCAATCGCCACAAACAGCGTCGCTCGTCCCAGCACCATCGTGAGCACCGACGCCGGCACGGCGCCGAGGGCCATGCGCACGCCGATTTCCTGCGTCCGCTGCGCCACCGTGTAGCCGATGACGCCGTAGATCCCCACCGCCGCGATCGCCAGCGCGAGCACGCCGAACAAACTGACGATCAGCATGTTGAACTCGCGTTGTGCGACCAGCCCCTGCAGGAGCGACGTCATCGTCTGCGCCTCGGGTGCCGGCACGTCGGGCAACGACGCCCAGATCGCCTGGCGCACCTGCTCGGCAATCGCGAGCGGGTCACCTGCCGTGCGAATCGCCAGGTCGCCGCCGACGATGGCCGATTGCGCGATCGGTACGTACGCCTCGGGCCGGACGGTGCTCTCGGGCCCGCCCAGGCGCACGTTGGCGACCACGCCGATCACGGTACGATCGATGTCGCTGATGGTGACAGTCGCGCCGAGGGGATCCCGCTCCGGCAGGTAGCGCTGCGCGGCTGCCTCGTTCAGGACGACAACGGGCACGGCTGTGCGCGTATCGGTGTCGGCGACGTGGCGCCCGCGCCGGACGACGGCACCGATCGCCAGCGCGTAGCCGGCGGTCACTTCGCGGATCTCGACGGCATCGTCGCCGCTGAACGGCTCTTCGCGCCCCGGCACGTTGACGTCCGTCCGGCTCCAGTCTCCCGACAGCGGCAACCCGCCCGAGATGAAGCCTGCGTGCTCCACGCCCGGGATCGCCCGCACGCGTTCGACAATGGCCGGAATCGCGATGCCGGCCTGCTCCTGTGCCGGCTTGAACCATCCGGGCTTTGTCGAATCAACGCGCGGCCAGACGCCCATCGTCATCACGTTGCGATGGTCGACGCCGATCTCGACATTCGTCAGACGCACGAAACTCGCGACAAACAGGCCGGCCCCGACCACGAGCACGACGGCCAGCGCAACCTCGGCGACGACGAGCGCCGAGCGCAGGCGCGCGCGTCCACCCGTCATGCCACGCCCGCCCTCGCGGAGCGCACCGGACAGATCCGGCCGCGATGACTGCAGCGCGGGGAACAGGCCGAAGAACACGCCCGTGGCCAGCGCCGCGAGTGCCGCGGCGCCGAGCACTCGCAGGTCGATGCCGACGCTCGCGATGCGCGGCAGGGTGCTCGGGAGCGCCGCGCGGAGCACTTCGACGCCCCAGAGGGCGACCAGCACGCCGGCGGCCGTGCCGGCCGTCGACAGGACGAGGCTTTCGACCAGCAGACTGCGCGCCACCTGCCAGCGACTGGCACCGAGCGCGGCGCGGATCTGGATTTCACGTCCGCGCGCCGTGGCACGCGCGAGCATCAGGCTGGCGACGTTCACGCACGCGACGAGCAGCACGATGCCCACGGCGCCGAGCAACATCAGCATCCACGACCGCACGCGCCCGACCGTCGCTTCGTAGAGCGACCGCGCGCTGCCGGTCTGACCCCGGAACCAGTGAGGGCTGTCAACGGCGAGCGCGGCGACGAGCGCCTGCATGCCCGCATCGGCCTGCTGGACCGACACACCGTCCTTCAACCGGCCGGTGACCGTGAGGTGGAACCTGCGCGAGTCGCCCCGCTGCTTTTGGTTTTCGGGGACGACGTACGGTACCCAGAGGTCGTACGGCCGCGACGCGCTCGCCGGATACTGGAATCCGCTCGGCATCACGCCGACGACCTGCCAGCTGCCCGCCGGAAACTGAATCGTCCGGCCGACGACGCCGGGGTCGGCGCCGAAGCGTCGCCGCCACAGGCCGTCGCTGATGAGCGCCACGAAGTGGTTGCCTTCGACCTCGTGCTCGACGGCGAACGGACGGCCGACCTGCGGCTGGACGCGGAAGACGTCGAAGAACGAGGCCGTGACCTGCATCGTCCGCAGGTCCTCCGGCCGACCACCATCGGCGACGGTGAAGCCGCCACCGCTGCCGGTCGCGGCAAGTGACTGAAAGACGTCCTGCCGCAAGCGGAAGTCGGCGAAGTCCTGCGGCGTGTGGACGCTGCGGTAACTGCCGGTCTGCTCCTGGTGCACCGTCACCTGCACCAGCCGGTCGCCCTCGTCATACGGCAGGCCCCGGAGCACGACGGCATCGACCACCGAGAAAATGGCCGTGCTCGCGCCGATGCCGAGCGTGAGGACGACGAGGGCCACGGCCGTGAATGCGGGCGCGGCCCACAGGCTTCGAATTGACTGACGAATCTCGCGCAGCATTGTGGTGGCCTCCGGAAGACGTCGGGGCGGGCGGCCCCGCCTCGCCGCCCAGGCAAACGTGATGGATTGGTGCAGCAACCAGGCGCCCGGGAACCGGGCGGGACGCCGGGCGAGGTCTTCCTCGAGATCGCCGAGAACGGCCGCGCCGCGGGCGGGGCCGAGCGCCCGCTCCAGGACACGCGCGGCCAGGCGCTGGCAGAGCCGGGAGATCACCGGAGCTGCTCCAGCCCGGCCGTCATGGCGGAAACCACCCGGACGGAGGCGCGCGCCGCCTGGACACCTAACGG
>DATKDF010000088.1:0-2797 GCA_035512795.1 Vicinamibacterales bacterium | reverse complement strand
AATGACCTGCACGCGGTCGTCGGTCACGCGCAGGTGGCGTCGTACCACCGCCTCGAGCGAGCGATCGGTGGCGATGACCGCGTCGGCCGCGCGGGCACAGGCTCGGACGGCACGCCGGAGCGGCGCGTAGCCCAGCCGTCGTGCCGGCGGCAGCGGCGGACCGGTCGCGCCGAACTCTTCGAGGCCGTGGGGATTCAGCACGAGTGGCGCCGGCGCTTTGCCTCGCAGGCGTGCGCGCGCGTAGCCCTCGGCGGCGGCGCCCTGGCTGTGCACGATGTCGACATCGCCGCTCTGGACGAGCGCGAGGGCGCGCCGGCCGGCGCGGCGCGCCCACACGAGGTACGCCGTATTCCGGTCGAGGATCGTCGTCCCGCGCCGATTGGCGAACGGGAACGTGATGTAGGACACGTGGCGGATGGTGATGCGCCGCGAGGCGAACGGGTCATCGCCGGTTGCGTGGGCATCGACGGTCGCAGGGGGCGTCACGAGCGTGACATCGCACTCGAGCGCGGCGAGGTGTCGCACCAGATCGCGGGTGGCCCGTTCGAGCCCGCCCATGCCGTGCAGGGGCATCACGGCCCGGGACACGACGGCGACACGCGGACGCCGCCCTGGATCCGGTGACGTCATGCCGCCCTCGGCGGAAGCAGGCCGCGGTACACCTGTTCGATGCGGTCGACGACCGAGTCGGTCGAAAAGCGCGCGCGCACGTCGTTGCGGGCCGCGTGCCCGAGCGCGCCGCGCAGGATCTCGTCGTGGCCGAGCCGTGCCAGATCGCGCGCGAGCGCGTCGGGCGAATCCGACAGCAGGCCGGTTGTGCCGTCGTGGATGATGTCGGCCGTGCCGCCCGTGTTCATCGCGGCAATCGGCACACCCAGGGCCGCCGCCTCGAGCAGCACACGGCTGAGCGACTCGGGACCGTAGGATGGAAACGCGAGGAGCGTCGCGTGGCGCATGTACGCCCAGACCTCCGCACGATCGCGCCAGCCGAGCCAGCGGACGTCGAGGCCCCGCCTGCGTGCATCGGCTTCGAGTTCCGGGCGGAGCGGCCCGTCGCCGGCAACGACGAGCGGCCAGCCGAGGCCCGCCCCCGCCCAGATGCCGGGCAGCCACTGCGCGCCCTTGTTCGGCGCGAGCTTGCCGACATACAGGCCATACGGCCCCTCGATCGGAGCCGCCGAACGGTCGACCCGATCGAGAGCCGTCAGATTGACCGCGTTGGGAATGGTCACAATCGGCGTGTGGGCGAAGGCCGTCGTGCGCGACTCGAGGTCGTGGGCGATTCGGCTGCTGACCGCGATGATGGTACTGGCCTGGGCGAGCGTCAGCCGCTTGGTGCGCAGGTTGGCGCGCATGTACGGGATGAGCGACCAGGCGGCAATCGTCGCGCGACCCGCGCGCGGGAGCACGCAGCGGCGCATGTTGGCCGTCGTGCACGCCGGACAGAGCGACGACCCGGTCGGATCGTGTGTCAGGTCCGCCCAGTAGCACACTGGCCAGTAGTCGCGGACGGTGGCGACGACGGGCGTCCGCGTGCGCGCCGCCGCGCGGATCGCCGGCGTCGTGCTCATCACGTGCTGGGCGTGCACGATGTCGACCGGCGACTGGCTGAGGCGATCGTCGAGAAACCGTGCCGCGCGTGCCCAGGTCCGTTCGTTCTTGACCAGATTGCGCGCCACCGGCAGGGCCGGCGCCTTCTGCCGGAAGACGGTCACCCGCACCTGCTCGTACACCTCGGTCGTCACCCCGGTCGGATCGCCGGCCTCGATCTTGACGACGTCCACGTGATGGCCGCGCCCGAGGAGGCCGCCGACCAGTTCCCACGTGCTCCAGCCGCTGCCGCCGCACACGGGGGGAAACGCGTCCGTCACGATGAGCACGCGCAGGGGGGTGCTCATCGGGCTGCGAGGGCGGACAGCCGCGCGTCGAGCGCGGCGCAGTGCGCGTCCCAACTGAACTCGGTGACGACCCGCGCGCGCGCGGCCTCACCCATGCGCCGGCGCGTGGCCGCGTCGCCCAGGGAGACGAGCGCCGAATCGAGGGCCCGCGGTTCGACCGGATCGTACAGGAGCCCTTCGGTGCCGTGCTCGACGAGTCGCTGCAGCCGTAGCAGCGCCGGAGCCACGACCGGGAGGCCGGCGGCCATGTACTCGAAGATCTTCAGCGGCGACCAGTAGAAACCGAGCCGCAGCGGGCGATGGCGCGCCGGGTCGAACGGCGCCACGCCAATGTCGGCCGCGGCCAGCCAGCCAGGGACGTCCGCGTGCGGAATGGCGCCGGTCATGACGATGCCGGGCACGCCGCGCGCGGCGCGTTCGGCGGCCGCCCGCTCGGGACCCTCGCCGATGAGCACGGCGCCAAACCGATGGTCGCCGAGCGCGTGCAGGCGCGCCAGGGCTGCCGCCAGCTGCACGACGCCGTGCCACGAGCGGAACGCGCCCGCGAATACACACCAGATCCGATCCGGATCGGCCGGAAACGCGGCCGGCCGCGGCACGTCGGGCCTGAAGCCGGTGACGTCGGCCCCCCACTCGATCTCGAGCACACGCGTCCGATCGACACACGCAGGAAGGATGTCTGCCGTGGGGGTGACGAGCAGCGCCGCCTGCCGGCACAGGTGCTCGCGCCATCGTCGCATCGGCTCGACCAGCGTGGCGCGATCGAGGCGCGCCTTGGCCGAGCCGGGAAAGTCCACGACCGGCGCATTCACCTCGAGCACCGCCGGCACGCCGAGCCGGCGCGCGGCCATCACGCCCTCGCCGCCGAAGTTGTGGTACCGCTCCATCACGACGTCGGG
>DATKDF010000087.1:0-11900 GCA_035512795.1 Vicinamibacterales bacterium | reverse complement strand
GTGCAGAACAACGTCGTGACCTATCCGGTCTGGATCAACGTGCGGAATCCGGAGCTGAAGCTGCGGCCGAGCCTCACGGCGAACCTCGACATCATCATCTCGCGGGTCACCGACGTCGTCCGCGTGCCGAACACGGCGCTCCGGTTCCGGCCGACCAACGACATGTACGCCGCGCTCGGGCTCACCCCGCCGACACCCGGACAGGGTCGGGCCGGCGCCGCCGGCCGCCAGAGTGGCAACGGCAGTGACGACCCGCAGAACGGCCGTCGCGGACAGGCGCCCGACGCCGCCCAGCCGGCGCCTGGCGGGGCGGCCGGGCCGGCGACCGCCGGCCGGACGGGCCGTCAGGGTTTCGGGGACGGTACGACCCTGACGCCGGAACAGGCGCGCGAGTTTGCCGAGCGCTTTGGCGCCCGGGGCGGCCGCCGCGGCGGCGGCGCGGGCGGGCGTGGCGCCAACCAGCGGCCGGCCAACGTCGGCGCGCCCGTCGATCTCGGCCAGGGCCGCATCGACCAGTACTTCACGCCGGTGGCCGCGCCGCGCTCGCGCGCGACGGTCTGGACGTGGGATCCGACGACGCGCGCACTCAGCCAGGCGAACATCACGGTCGGCGTGACCGACGGCCAGATGAGCGAACTCATCGCCGGCAACCTCGAAGTCGGGCAGGAGCTCATCACGGGCATCATCCTGCCGGCCTCGATGACCTCACGCGGGTCCACGCAGACCAATCCGTTCCAGCAGCAGCAGGGCGGGCGCGGCATGCCCGGCCAGGGCGGTGGCGGGCGCGGTGGGCGATAACGCCCGGCGGACCGCTGGCAGGGAGAACGACTCGTGCCGGTAATGGAAGTTCGCGACCTCACCAAGATCTACCAGGTGGGCGAGATTGAGGTGCGCGCGCTGCGCGGCGTGTCGCTCGGGATCGAGGCCGGCGAGTTCGTGGCCGTCACCGGTCCGTCCGGCTCGGGCAAGTCCACGTTCATGCACATTGCGGGCTGTCTCGATCGGCCGACCGGCGGGTCGTACCTCCTGGACGGGCGTGACGTGTCGCAGCTGTCGAAGGACGACCTGGCGCGCGTGCGCAACGAGAAGATCGGCTTCGTGTTCCAGGGGTTCAACCTGCTGTCGCGGACCACGGCCCTCGACAACGTCGAACTGCCGCTGCTCTACAACGCGAAGAACCCCCTGCGGTCGTCCGCGCGGCGGAAGCGGGCAATGGAGGTGCTCGAAGCGGTCGGCCTGGCCGACCGGTTCCACCATCTCCCGAACCAGTTGTCGGGCGGACAGCAGCAGCGCGTGGCCATCGCCCGGGCGCTCATCAACCACCCGTCGATCCTGCTGGCCGACGAACCGACGGGAAACCTCGACACCCGGACGAGCATCGAAGTCATGGGGATCTTCCAGCGGCTGAACGAGGAGCGCGGCATCACGGTGCTCCTCATCACGCACGAAGCAGACATCGCCGAGTACGGCACGCGGATCATCCGCTTCCGGGACGGCAAGGTCGTGGCCGACCAGAAGGTGCTGCACCGGCGCAACGCGGCCGACGAGCTGGCGGCCCTGCCGCCGCCGGCCCCCGACGAAATGCCGGTCGTGGACGACCACGCCGACAGCCCGTCGACCGAAGCTCATTGACGGACACGCAGGAGACGCGGAGCACGCACCCATGTCGATTCTGATGACGTTTCGTATCGCCTTCAAGGCGCTGGCCCGCAACAAGCTGCGCACCGGCCTCACGATGCTCGGCATGATCATCGGGGTGGCCGCCGTCATCGCGATGGTGGCGCTCGGCACCGGGGCCCAGGCGGCCATCGAGGAGCAGGTCCGGTCCACCGGCACCAATCGCATCACGATCCGGTCCGGCAGCTTCGACCGCGGCGGCGTCCGGGGCGGCGGCGGCACGTCCACGCGGCTCAGTCAGGCCGATGCCGACGTGCTGCGCACGCTGCCCGAGCTCGAGTTCGTCGCCGAACAGGCCAGTACGCGCTCACAGATCATCTTCGGCAGCGCCAACTGGAACACCAACGTCCAGGGCACCGGGGTGGACATGCCGGCGATCACGTCCTGGCGCATGCGGTACGGCGAGTTCTTCACGCCCGAGGACGTGCGCGCCGCCGCGAAGGTCATCGTGCTCGGCCACAACGTGGCTCTGAATCTGTTCGGCGAAGGCGTGGACCCGACGGGCGAGATCATCCGCGTCCGGAATCACGTGTTCCGCGTGCTTGGAGTGATGGCCGAGCGGGGCGCCGGGTCCGGCGGCCAGAACCAGGACGACCAGGTCTTCGTCCCCTACACGACGGTACTCAAGAAGCTGTCCGGCCAACAGCACCTGAACGACATCATCGTCAGCGCCTACTCGGCCGACCGGATCGATCAGGCCGTGGCCGCCATCACCACGGCGCTCATGGCGGCGCATGGCATTCCGCCCGGTGAGGACCCGGACTTCTTCGTCCAGACGCTGAACGACATCATCGCGTTCCGCACGGCCCAGACCTCGACAATGACGACGCTTCTGGCCGGCGTCGCGTTCGTGTCGCTCGTTGTCGGCGGCATCGGCATCATGAACATCATGCTGGTGTCGGTCACCGAGCGCACGCGCGAGATCGGCCTGCGCCTGGCCATCGGCGCGCGGGGCAATGACGTGCTGCTGCAGTTTCTCATCGAGGCCATCGTCATCAGCATCGTGGGCGGTGCGATGGGCATCGCCTTCGGCTACGGCGTCTCGGAAGGTGTCAAGTACTACAACAACTGGCCGGCGCTCGTGCCGGCGCAGACGGTCGTCGAAGCGGTGGCCTTCTCGGCCGCGGTCGGCGTGTTCTTCGGGTTCTACCCCGCGCGCAAGGCAGCCAACCTCGATCCGATTGAGGCACTGCGCTTCGAGTAGCGGGCGCACGTTCGGCGGGCGGCGCCTCGTCGCCCCCGATAGTCCAGGAGCAGCAGCCATGAAGCGTGTATCTATCGTCTTGAGTACGGCAGCGGTGGTGTTGTGGGCAGCGGGCGCGTACGCCCAGGCCAAGCCGGATTTTTCGGGTACGTGGGCGCTTGACGCCGAGAAGACGGCGTCGGCCAACCCGGAAGGCGCCGGCGGCGGACGCGGCGGACGCGGGGGCGGCGGCGGTGGGGGCGGGGCGATGACCATCAAGCAGGATGCCACGTCGTTCACCTTCACGGCCGGCCGTGAAGGCGCGCAGCCGGTCGTCTACAAGCTGGATGGGTCGGACACCCAGGTGCCCATGGGCCGCGGCGGCATGGGCACGGCCAAGGCCATGTGGGAGGGCAGCACGATCGTGATCAACACGACCCGCGACATGCAGGGCACGATGATGACGACCAAGGCCGTCTACGCGATGGAAGGCGACTGGCTCGTCGTCTCGACCACGAACCCCGGCCGCGAAGGTGGTCCGGCGACGACGTTCAAGCGCTACTACCGGAAGGGCATGTAGCACCCTTCCTCACGGGTACACCGCACGGGCGCGTCGCCGCAAGGCGTCGCGCCCGTTTTTCTTCCGTCATTCCGTCATTCCGTCATTCCGTCATTTCATTCGCTCATCCGCTTCACTCGCCAACTCGCTCATTCTCCTGCCCGTCTCCGGATCGATCCAGTCGGGCGCCAGAACGGCGAGCGGTTCGAGCACGAACGGGCGCTCGCGGAACCTGGGATGCGGGACGGTCAGCCGCGGGGTCTCCCGGACGAGGTCGCCGTACAGGATCAGGTCGAGGTCGAGCGTGCGCGGGGCGCGAACGGATGACCGGCGCCGTCCGCGGGCGCGTTCGAGCGCGAGCAGCCGGTCGAGCAGGTCGGCGGGACCGAGGCGTGTCTCCCCCACCACCACGCCATTCAGGTACCGGGGCTGAGGCCCGGGGACGTCGTGCGGGGCGGTGTCGACGAAGGGCGAGGCGCGCAGGTGCTGCAGGAGGTCACCGAGTTGCTGCACCGCCCAGTCGAGATGGGCCTGACGGTCGCCCAGGTTCGAGCCCAGGGCAATGGCGACCTTGAAAAGACCCCCGGCGTCTTTTTGAGTGGTCAAAAAGACGCCGGGGGTCTTCATTCGAGCCAGCGGACGCCGAGGACCCCGTCGCCGGTGCCGGGCGACCCGGGCCCGTTGGCCCGCCGGCCCAGGACGTCCTCGCGCCCCGCGGCGATCTGTTCGAAGAAGCGCTGGTGCTCGAGCGTCTCACCGATCACGACGTTCATCATCAGCCGGTGCCGGGCGTGTGTCACGTCGGCGAGGCGCGGACGCCAGCGGGCCACGAACTCGCCGGCCGTGCGGGCATCGTCGCGCACGAGCGGGACGAAGTTGTCGGCCTTGCCGTGGCCGCTACGGGCGCGCACGGCCGGGGCCGGCACCGTGTCGGGCGTCGCCCCCACGTCGGCCAGGCCCGCCTCGAGCCAGGCCAGGTGCGTGTCTTCGCGGGCGATGACGTACTGGTAGGTGTTGTTGAACGCGTAATTGGAGACGTGCGCCGCCACGGCGACATGCCGCTCGCGCAGCGTCAGCTTGTCGCGATGGAACTCGCGGAGGGCGGCAGCCAGGTCGGCGGTCCTCACGAATTCTGCTTCTCTTTGCAGGTGATACAGACGCGGGTCCAGGGAATCGCCCGCAGCCGGGCCTCGGCAATCGGCTCGCCACAGTCGCGGCAGATGCCGTAACTGCCCTTTTCGAGCCGAAGCAGCGCTTCTTCGATCGCCTGGAGGATCTTGGCGTCGGTCTGCTTCAGCTTGAGCTGGATGTGGACTTCGTTGTTGCCGCTGGCCTGGTCGGCCAGGTCACCCTGCCGGCTGTTGACGTCGGCCGAGGCCGGCAGCGGACGCGTGCCGGTCGACAGCGCGATGATCTCGCCGCGCTTGCGCAGGAGTTCTTCCTTGAGGGCGGTCACGACCGCTTCGTCGAGTTCGCGTTCGGCCATGTGTCCTTCGGCGCCCGTACGCGCCGTGTCAGCCCATGATCATAGCACCCTTGGGGTGGGGGCGTGAACCTGGCACTACTCCCGCCGGAGTGTTGCGAGGGGCTTTCTGACCAGCACATCCAGCGACGAGATGAGACCGACCACAGAGACCGCGAGTGCCGTGATGATCACGCCACCGGCCAGCAACCCCGGCGTCGGGCTCCACGGGATTTCGAACACATGGCGGCTCATGGCCCACGACAGGCCCATCGCGCCGGCCGCGCCGAGCGTGCCGGCCAGGGCGCCGAGCACCGTGTACTCGATGGCGACCATCGCCGCCAGCAACCGGGTGCTGGCCCCGAGCGTCCGGTAAATGGCCGCCTCGTAGAGACGTTGAAACTTGGTGAGGGCCACGGCTCCGACGAGGATGAGGACGCCCCCCACGAGCGTGACGGCGCCGACGAGCGTGACGGCCAGCGTGACGTTGTCGAGGATCGCCCGGATCGACCGGAGGACGTCGCCGACATCGACGACCGACACGTTCGGGAAGGACGCCACGAGCGCCCGTTGCAGCAGGCCCTGCGCATCGGGCTGGTCCCGCGCGAGTTCGACGAAGCCGATGTGCGTCTGGGGCAGGCGTTCGACGGCCGGCCCGGGCCGGAGGACGAACACGAAGCCGCCACTCTGCGACTCACCCCAGACCACCTGCCGCACGCTCGTGACACGGGCCGACAGCCGCCTGCCGGCAATCTCGAACCGCATCACGTCGCCCGGCTCGAGCCCGACCTCGGTCGCCACGTCCTGTTCGATCGACACTTCCGTGTCGAAGCCCTCCGGCGTCGTGGGCGTGGTGAGCGGGCCGGTCCAGAACTCGCCCCGGAGCAGTTGCTCGTTGTCGGCAAGCGCCCCGCGCGCGGTCATGCCGTACTCGCGGAGCAGGTGCCCTTCGCGGCGGAGGTGCTCGCGTGTCGGCAGCCGCACCTGCCGGCCCTCGGCGCCGGTGACGCGCCCGCGTATGAGCGGCACGATCACCGGCGGCCGGGAGACGTGGGGCGCCGCGGCCGCCGCGACGCCCTCGACCTGGTCGCTCTGGATGTCGATGAGCACGAGGTCCGGGGCCTCGCCCCCGACCTGCATCGCGAACTCGTCGAGCAGGTTGCTCTGAATGGCCCGCACGCCGAGCACGAAACAGCATCCGAGCCCGACGGCGAGCAGGATGACGTTGGTCTGGTTGCCCGGACGGCCGAGGCTGACAACGGCGTGGCGCAGTGGAAAGTGGCGCGATCGCGCAAGCGGTCGGACGGCACGGACCAGCGTGCGCCCGGCCAGGGTCAGCGCCCACCCGACGGCGACCAACCCGGCCGAGACGTAGAGCCCGGTCCGCCACGACCCGGCCTGCCACATGGCGACTGCGACGAGCGCGGCCACGACGACGACCGTGGCCCCGACGCTGTACCGGTCACGCCGCCGCGCCGTCTGGGCTGTGTCGGCCCGCAGCAGCAGCAGGGGCTTGACGCGCCGCACCTCGACGAGCGGCACGAGCGAGAACAGGAGGGCGACGAGCAGGCCGACCAGCGTCCCCTGCACGGCCGCCGACAGGGTCAGCCCGACGCGGCTGACCCCGAGCGGCTCGAGCAGCGACGACGGCACGAACAGCATCGCGATGGCCGCCAGGCCGAGCCCGATGGCGCTCCCGGCCGCGGCGAGCACGAGCATCTGCAGCAGGTAGGTCGAGAGCACCTGCCGGGAGGTGGCGCCAAGGCACTTCAGGATGGCGATGCTGCGGATCTTCTGCTGCACGACAATGCGCGTGACGCTCCACACGCCAATGCCGCCCAGCACGAGCACCGCGAACCCGACCAGGCTCAGGTGGTTCTCGGCAATCGTCAGGTTGCGGCCCAGCCGGTCCTCGACCGAACGCCACGACCGGACGAGCGCCAGATCGCGGCTGATCGCCCCGCGCAGCACTTCGGCCGTCTCCTCGACGGCCTCGGGCGCCACCTGCAGCATGATCGTCGACGTGGCGCGGCCGCCGAAGCCGAGGAGCGGCGTCTCGCGCAGGTCGTCGAGCGCGACGTACACGCGAGGCCCAAACGCGAACCCGTCGCGCTGCACGCGGTCGCGTGACACGACGCCGGCGATCCGGAACGTCTCGCCGCCCAGCCTGACGGCATCGCCCACCGTCAACCCGAGTTCGACGAGCAGCGCCCGCGTCACGAACATGCCGCGACCGGCCAGCAGGCCCTGCGCCCAGGGCCGTCCGTCGTCGAGCTCGATCGTGCCGTAGAAGGGAAACCCGGGGGCCACGGCGCGGATCTCCACGAGCCGCGTCGCGCCCGTCCCTCGCCCGTCGGCCGAGACCACCATGGTCTGCGTCTCGACCATCTCGGTGCGCGCCAGGTAGCCGACGGCGCTCAGGGTCTCGTCGAGGCGCGCCCGCGCGTCCGAATCGAGCACCTGACGCGACCGGACGACGATGTCGGCTCCCACCAGTTGGCGGGCTTCACCGACGAGCGTGACGCGCACGTTCTCGACGAGGCTCCGCAGGACGACAATCGAGCCGACCCCCAGGGCCACACAGAGGAAAAAGAACAGCAGCCGGGCCCACGACGCGCGCGTCTCGCGCCACGCCATCCGCAGGACGAACGTCACGCACGCGCCTCGACGGCCGGCGCACTGACCCGTCGCTCGACGACACGCCCGTCGCGGAGCCCGATCACTTCGTCGGCGAGCACCGCCAGCGCCGGGTCGTGCGTGACGAGCACGAGCGTCCGCCCGCGGTCGCGGTTGATCGCGACGAGCAGGTCGATGACGTGCCGCCCGGTCGCCGTGTCGAGATTGCCCGTGGGCTCGTCGGCCAGCAGGATCGGCGGGTCGTTGGCCAACGCCCGCGCGATGGCCACCCGCTGCTGCTCGCCACCCGACAACTGCGACGGGTAGTGATCGCTCCGGCCGGTCAGGCCGACGTCGTCGAGGAGCGCCCTGGCCCGCCGGGCCGGATCGCGGGCGCCGGCAATCTCGAGCGGCACGAGCACGTTCTCGAAGGCCGTCAGCGACGGCAGCAGGTGGAAGAACTGGAACACGATGCCGACGAGCCGGCCCCGGAGGCGCGCCAGTTGCTCCTCACCGAGCCCGGTGATGTCGGTGCCGTCGAGCCGGATCCGGCCCGTGGTCGGAGCGTCGAGCCCGGCGAGGAGCCCGAGCAGGGTGGACTTGCCGCTGCCCGACGGCCCGGTGATGGCCACCGCCGTTCCGCGCGCGATGGTGAACGACGTCGGATGCAGGATGGTCAGGGGGCCGGCACCGCTCGTCACGGTGCGCGACACGTCGACGAGTTCGATCACTCGCCGCCCCCACCGCTCGAGACGAGGTCCACCAGGACCCGCAGGCGCGGGTACAGGAGTTCGGCGATGACGCGCGAACCCTCCGCCGTCGGGTGAATGCCGTCGCCCTGATTGAGCGCCGGGTTCCCCGCCACGCCCTCCAGCAGGAAGGGCACGACTTCGATCCGATCGCCATAGGCCACGGCCAGCCGCTGGAAGATGTCCCGGAACGACGCCTGGTAGTCGGGACCGAGATTGGTCGGGGCCAGCATGCCGGCCACGAGCACTTCCCGGCCGCTGTCGAGTGCGCGGTCGATGATGGCGGCCAGGTTCTCCCGCGTTTGCAGGGTCGTCAGCCCCCGCAGGGCGTCGTTGCCGCCCAGCGCGACGACGACAATCCGCACCTGCGGTTCGAGCAGGTCGTCGATGCGCCGCAACCCGCCGGCCGTCGTGTCACCGCTGACACCGGCGTTAATGGCGGTCACCTCGTCGTACCCCTCGTCATGAAACAGGCGCTCGACGAGCGCCGGATACGCCTGCTCGGAGAGCAGGCCGAAGCCAGCCGTGAGGCTGTCGCCGAGAAACGCGATGCCGACGACGCCTGTCGTCGACACCGGGGCTCCACCGCCCTCGGCCGGGACGGCGTCGGCCGCGGCCTCCCCCTCGGGCGGGGCCGACGGCAGGCTGCAGCCGACGCCGGCCACCGTACAGGCCGACGAGAGCGCGAGGGCGACGAGACTCAGGCCGACGCGAAAGGACGTCATGACGCGGTTTTCCCCCCTGGCCGCCCGCATTCCGTGCTCACCGGCGTGCCATCACCACTTATTCTTCCACGAACATGGCTGACGCCCCCGCAGAGGTCCGGCCGGGATCGGACACGGCCGCCACCTTCAAGCGTGCACTCGGCCCGTTCGACGCGACGATGGTCGTCGTCGGCGGCATCATCGGCGCCGGGATCTTCATCAACCCGTACCTGGTCGCACGGACGCTCGACTCGCCGGCCCTCGTGCTGGCGGCCTGGGCCGCCGGCGGGGCCATCGCGCTCATCGGGGCGTTCGCCTACGCCGAGCTCGGCAGCCGGCTCCCTCGGGCCGGCGGCCAGTACGTCTACCTCGGGCAGGCGTGGCATCCGCTCATCGGGTTTCTCTACGGCTGGGCCCTGCTGCTGCTCATCGAGACGGGCGCGATGGCGGCAGTCGCCATCATCTTCGCCGAGTACACGCTCCGGCTGGTCGGCGTCACGGGCGCCTCGCCGCAGCCGATCGCGGTGGCGGCGCTGGTGCTCGTCTCGATCGTCAACTACCTGGGCGTGACGGTCGGCAGCCGCGTCCTGAACGTCCTGGTCGTACTGAAAGTGGCCGCGCTCGTCGCCCTCATCCTGCTGGCCTGGATGGCACCCGCGTCGCCGGGGTGGCTGACGACCGGGCGCGACGACGACACGCCCACGGGCCTGATGACGTTCGGCGCGGCGCTCATCCCGATCCTCTTCGCGTACGGCGGATGGCAGACGGCCAACTACCTGGCCGAAGAAATGCGCGACCCGCGGCGTCACCTGCCCCGGAGTCTCATCCTCGGGACGCTGGTCGTCATCGCCGTCTACGTGCTGGTCAACGTCGCGTATCTGCGGGTTCTCGGTCTCGAAGGACTGGCCGCCACGACGACGCCAGCGGCCGACGCCGCGGCGGGATGGCTCGGCGCGGCGGGCGAGCGCTTCGTCGCCGCGGCAATCGCGATCTCGACCTTCGGCTTTCTGAACCACGCGGTGCTGGCGCCGACGCGCGTCTACTACGCCATGGCCGCCGACGGCACCTTTCCACCCGCGCTCGCGCGCCTCCACCGGCGCTATCGGACACCGGGCGCCGCGATCGTCGTCCAGTCGGTCTGGGCGATTGCGCTCGCGCTCACGGGCACGTACGGTGACCTGCTCGGCACGGTCGTCTTCGCCGACTGGATCTTCTTCGGCCTGTCGGTGGCGGCGCTCTTCGTGCTGCGCGCGCGGCAGCCGGGGCACTCCGGCTACCGGATGCCGGGCTACCCCTGGCTGCCCGGACTGTTCGTCGCCGTCGCGGTGGTCGTCGTGGCCAGTTCGGTGCAGGCCGAGCCGGTCCGGTCGGCCGTGGGCGCCGGGCTGCTCCTGGCGGGCTGCCCCGTGTACTACTGGTTCACCCGCCGGTCGCAACGGATCGCCTGATGCTCGAAGCTCCCCTCGCGCCGTACCTGCTCTGGGCCAAGTCACGCGACCCGGCGCCGATTGACCTGGCCGGCAGCAACCTGCAGCCGTGCGCGATCGACGACCTGCCCGGCGCGCGCGAAGCCCTCGCGATTCGCGCCGCCAACGACAACGGGTATCGGCCACTCGTCGAGGCGATTGCCGCCCATTACGGCATCGCGGAGTCGCGCGTCGTCAGCGGCACGGGGTGTTCGGGCGCCAACTTCGTGGCCATCGCCGGACTGGTCGGGCCAGGTGACGAGGTGCTCGTCGAACAGCCGGGGTACGACCCGCTCGTGGGCGCGAGCCGGCTGATGGGCGCGACGATCCGGTATTTCGCGCGGCGCTTTGAAGACGGCTATCAACTGGATGTCGATCGCCTGGCCGCGTCGGTGACGCCGCGCACGCGCCTCGTCATCGTCACGACCCCTCACAACCCGACCGGTTGCCGAATCGACGAGGCCGACCTGCTGGCCCTCGGCGCGCTCATGGCGCCGCGAGGCTGGGTGCTCGTCGACGAGGTGTACCTCGACGGCGCCAACCTGGTGGCGGGCCGTCCGGCCACCGAGGGTTCGGCCGCACGGCTCGATGGCCCGTTCATTGTCACGAGCAGCCTGACCAAGTCCTATGGCCTCGCAGGCCTCAAGTGCGGCTGGTCGATTGCCTCGCCCATGAATGCCGAGCGGTTGCGCCGCACACGCGACGTCGTCGAGAACGCCGGCAGCGCGCCGGCCGACACGCTCGGCGTGCTGGCGTTCACGCACCTGCCGAAGCTCGCCGAGCGCACGCGACGACTGCTCGGCCGGAACGTCACGCTGGCGCGTGAGTTCTTCGCCGGTGACCACGGCCTGGCCCTGGCGGCGGCACCGGAAGCCTCGGTCGTCTTCCCGCGGATCATCGACCCGGCCGATGCCGACGGCGACGACTTCGCGGAGCGCCTGCTCACCCGGCACGGCGTGGCCGTCGCGCCGGGATCGTTCTTCGGTTCGGCCGCGCACGTGCGGATCAGCCTCGCCGGCGACTCGGATTCACTGGCCCTGGGGTTCACAAAGCTGACCCGGCTCTAATCAGGTCGAGATCTTCTCACGCGGAGAACGCGGCGCGCGCGGAGGGGTTCCGGCACACATCGGCCGCCGGGTCCGTGTGGTCCGCGCGTTCGCGTGAGAAGATCACACCTGGATGGACTGGCCGGCGCTCTGGAACCTGACGATCGCGACGCTGGCGGGTCTTGCCGTCGGCCTCGAACGTCAGTGGAGCGGACATGCCGACGGGCCGCAAGCACGGTTTGCCGGCCTCCGGACGTTCACGATGCTCGGCCTGGTCGCCGGGCTCTCTGGCTGGCTGTGGACGACAGGCCTCGAGGGTCCGGCCGCCATCCTGCTGGCCGGCGCGGCCGCGCTCGTCGTGGCCGCCTACGTCGCCGCCAGCCGGCACGACGTGGAGGGCACGACCGAGGTGGCGGCCTTCGTCGTGCTCTCGGCCGG
>DATKDF010000086.1:0-8992 GCA_035512795.1 Vicinamibacterales bacterium | reverse complement strand
GCGCACCTCCGTGCCGGCCACATGCAGGCCCGCGTCGGCAATCGCCTGCGTGCTATGCGCGCGCTCGGCGACCGCGTGCCGCTCGAGCGCCGCGACGACGGCCGGCGGCCAGTCCCCATCGCGGGCCTGCGCGTCCCAGATGGCGCGCGACACGTCGATTTCACGCACCGGGCCGAACAGGCGACCGACCCGGCGCACGACCCGGGTGAGGGCGCGGACCTCGTCGGGCGCGGCGAGGCCCGCGAGCGGCAGCATCTCGCGCAGCCGCCGCGAGGCGACACGCGCCTGGTGGACGCCCTCGACGTCGCCGTCGCGTGCACGCCGGAGATGCCGGCGCAGCGCACGCGCTTCGCGCTCGATCCGCCGCGCCAGGCGCGTCGAAACCGCCGTGGTAGCATGACTCACGTTGACGGCCTCCCGCGTGTAACGCGGCTGTGACACATGCGCATTGCAGCCATCGATGTCGGGTCCAACTCGGTCCACATGATCGTATGCCGAATCGGGCCGGATCTGTCTTTCGAGGTCATCGATCGGGAAAAGGACATGATTCGCCTCGGCGCCGGCGGCTTCGAGGGCGGCACGCTCCCGGACACGAGCATCGCGACGGCGCTGCAGACGCTCTCGAAGTTCAAGCGACTGGCTGAATCGCACGCGGTCGACGAGATCATCGCGGCGGCGACGAGCGCCGTCCGCGAGGCCGAAAACGGACCGGCGTTCGTCCGGGCCGTTCAGCGCGACGTCGGCATTCGCGTGCGCGTCATCTCCGGCACCGAAGAGGCGCGGCTCATTCACCTGGCCGCCGCCTATGCCGTCGGGCTCGGCCGGCGGCGAGCCGTCGTCATCGACATCGGGGGCGGCAGCACCGAGATCACGCTCGGGACGGCCGCGCGCGCCGAACTGACCCACAGTTTCAAGCTGGGCGTCATCCGCCTGACCGAGCGCTTTGCGAAGAGCGACCCGCTCGCGCCCGACGACGAGCGCCGGCTGGCCCGCTACGTCCGGCGCCAGGTGGCCGGGTACGCCCGGCAGATCCGGCAGCGCGGCTTCGATCGCGTCATCGGGTGCTCGGGCACGCTCTTGTCACTCGGCACACTCGCCGCCGGCGCGCGGGTGACTGACGACGTCCGCAACATGCGGGTGGGCGCCAAGAGCGTGCGGCGCCTGCGCAAGCGCCTGGCGCCGATGGCGCTCGATGAGCGCCTCGCCGTGCCGGGGCTCGATCCGCGCCGCGCCGACCTGTCGGCCGTGGGCGCCGTGCTCGCCGACACGCTGCTGTCGACGCTCGGGGCGGGCGAGTTGACGCTCTGCGACTTCGCGCTCCGCGAGGGGCTCGTCCTCGACTACATCAAGCGCAATGCCGCGCACATCAGGACCGCCGAGCGCTACCCCGACGTGCGCCGGCGCAGCGTCATCGAGCTGGCGGAACGGTGCCGCTACTGGCCCGAACATGCCGCGCAGGTCGCCCGCATGGCGCTCGTCCTCTTTGACGCCACGGCGGCGCGCCACGAGCTGGGCGCGCGCGAACGGGAGTGGCTCGAGTATGCGGCGCTCCTCCATGACGTCGGCAGCCACATCGGCTACGAGGATCACCACAAACACTCGCAGTACCTGATTCGCCACGGCGGCCTCCGCGGCTTCGAGCCCGAAGAGGTCCTGGCGATCGGACTCATCGCCCGGTACCACCGCAAGGCCACGCCCAAGAAGAGCCACGACGGGTTTGGCGACCTCCCGCGCGAGCGCCGCGCCGTCGTGCGGGTGCTCGCGGCCATGCTGCGGCTGGCCGAGGCGCTCGACCGCAGCCATACCCAGACGGTCCGGCGGGTGTCGGTCCACGACGAAGGCGACGTCCTCCGGGCCACCCTCACGGCCCGCGACGACGCCGACCTGGAACTCTGGGCGGCGGGTCGCCATGCCAGCACGCTCGGCGACCTGTTCGACGCCACGCTCCGCTTCGAACTGGCCGCCGCGCGGCCGTCACGCCGCAAAGGGTCATCCACGCATGCTGAACACGCTGACGTCTCCCCACGCGTATCCCGGCAAACTGTTCGTCGTCGAGGGCATCGACGGGTCCGGCAAGACGACCCAGCTCGGCCTGCTCGGCAAGTGGCTGGCGGCAAGCGGCCACCGCGTGTTCGTGACTGAATGGAACTCGTCGGCGCTCGTCAAGGCCGCCACCCGGACGGGCAAGAAGAAGAACGCGCTCACGCCGATGACGTTCAGCCTGCTGCACGCGACCGACTTCGCCGACCGGCTGATGTACAGCATCATCCCGCCGCTCAAGGCCGGCATGATCGTGCTCGCGGATCGGTACGCCTACACCGCCTTCGCCCGCGATGCCGCCCGCGGCGTCGACCGCCAGTGGGTCCGCGACCTCTACAGCTTTGCCGTCAAGCCCGATCTGGCGGTCTACTTCCGCGTCACCATCGACGTCTCGCTCGACCGCCTGCTCGCCCGGCGCGTCAAGCTCAAGTTTTACGAAGCCGGGATGGACATGGGGTGGAGCAACAACCCCGTCGAGAGCTTCCGCATCTTCCAGTCGAAGGTCCTCGACGAGTACGACAAGATCGTGCCCGAACACGACCTGCGCGTGGTCGACGCGAGCGGCAGCATCACCGAGCAGCAGCGGATCTTCCGCCGGCTCGTCTCCGAATACCTGGAGGCCCAGTCATGAGCGACACGCGGCCGCTCGACCCCGGCGCCCACGGCGGCGTCACGCCCGGACACTACTACGGCCACGGGCTGCCGTACCTGAACATCGATCAGTATCCCGGCAAGATCATCGCCATCGAGGGCACCGACGGCGTGGGCCGGTCCACGCAGATCCGGCTGCTCCGCGAGTGGCTCGAAGTCCAGGGCTACGGCGTCGTCGAAACCGGCTGGACGCGCTCGCCGCTGATGCAGCCGACCATCGAGCTGGCCAAGAGCAGCAATACCCTGAACAAGCTGACGTTCGTGCTGCTCTACGCGTGCGACTTTGCCGACCGGCTCGAGAAGGAAGTGATCCCGGCGCTCAAGGCCGGCTTCATCGTGCTGGCCGACCGCTACATCTACACCGCCATCGCGCGCGCCGGCGTGCGCGGGATCGACAGCCAGTGGATTCGCCGGTTGTACGGATTCGCGATCGCGCCGCACCTGGTCTTCTACCTGAAGCTCGATGTCGATGCGCTGGCGCGGCGGGTGCTCGAGACCGGCGGCATGTCGTACTGGGAGTCGGGCATGGACCTGAAGGCCGGAGACGACATCTACGACATGTTTCGGACCTACCAGCGGCAGCTGCTGAAGGAGTACAACGCCATGGCCGACGAGTTCGGCTTCCGCGTGCTCGAGGGCCGCCGGTCGATCAACGCCCTGCAGGAGGAACTCCGGCGCCAGATCGGCGAGTTTCTCGAGGCCTCCGACAGCCCGAAAATGTTGGGCCCGGGCCTCTGACGCCTCGTAACACGGAATTTACATGCCCGAAACTACCGTGAAACTGGCGCTCCGTACAGTGGGCGGCATGATGAACCTGCGCGCCTCGCTGTGCACCACCCTGCTGGCCCTGGCCTCGATGTCTGCCGCCTGCGGCGGCGACTCGGCCGGCAGGGCCGAGATCATCACCATCGACGGATCGAGCACCGTCTACCCCGTAACCGAGGCGGTGGCCGAGGCCTTCCAGGCGGCCTATTCCGGCATGCGGGTGACGGTCGGCGAGTCGGGCACGGGCGCCGGCATGCAGAAATTCTGCCGCAGCGAGACGGTCATCTCGAACGCGTCGCGCCCGATCAGCGCCACCGAGGCGCAGGCGTGCCGCGCGGCCGGCATCACCTACCTCGAACTGCCGGTGGCCTACGACGGCCTCTCGGTGATCGTCCATCCGGACAACACGTGGGTAACATCGATCACGGTCGCCGAATTACGGCGCATCTGGGAGGAGAGCGCGCAGGGAACGATCGTGCGCTGGAATCAGGTCCGGCCCGACTGGCCCGACCGCGAACTCCACCTGTTCGGCCCGGGCACGGCGTCGGGCACCTTCGACTACTTCACCGAAGCCATCAACGGGAAGGCCAAGAGCAGCCGGGGCGACTACACCGCCAGCGAGAGCGACAACGTACTGGTCCAGGGTGTGGCCACCGACCCGAACAGCCTCGGCTACTTCGGCCTCGCCTACTACGAGCACAACCAGGATCGGCTCAAGCTCGTGCCCGTTGACGACGAAGACCCGACCAACGGCGACGGCCCCATCACGCCCTCGGTCGAGACCGTGCGCAATGGCACCTACCGGCCGTTGTCGCGCCCGCTCTTCATCTACGTCAATCTGGCCGCGATGGATCGGTCCGAGGTTCAGCAGTTCGTCGAGTTCTACCTGAACAGCCCGGCGCAATTGCTGCAGGACGTGGGCTACGTGCCGCTGGCCGAGGCCGAACAGACCCTGACCAGGGCCCGCATGGCCGCCCGCACACCCGGCACCATGTTCGAGGGCGCGACGCACACGACCTCGCTCGAAGCGCTCCTGCGCGGGGACCGCTGACCCACCCCGGCTCGAGGCCCCCGCCTTCGCCGCCGGCGGCGGAGGCCAGCGGCTGACCCATGCGCACCGAGACCCGCCGCCTCGTCGAAGCCGTGATCGAGCGCGGCCTGTTCCTCTGCGCCGCGACGTCAGTGCTCGTGACGGCCGGCATCATCGGCGTCCTGCTGTTCGAGGCCCTGCTGTTCTTCCAGGACGTGTCCGTCCTCGACTTCTTCACCGATACCGAGTGGACGCCGCTCTTCGCACAGAAGCGATTCGGCATCCTGCCCCTGCTGACCGGCACGCTGCTCGTCTCGGCGATTGCGATGGTCGTCGCCCTGCCGGCCGGACTGCTCTCGGCGATCTACCTGAGCGAGTACGCACCGTCGGGCCTCCGCCGCGTGGTCAAGCCCCTGCTGGAAGTGCTCGCCGGCGTGCCGACGGTCGTCTACGGCTACTTCGCGCTCCTCTTCGTCACGCCGCTGCTGCAGGACATCGTGCCGGGCCTGGCCGGGTACAACGCGCTCAGCCCGGGCATCGTGATGGGCATCATGATCCTGCCGCTCGTCTCGTCGCTGTCCGAAGACGCGCTGCACGCGGTGCCGAACGGCCTGCGGGAGGGCGCGTACGCCCTCGGCGCCACGCGCATGCAGGCCGCGCTCCGCGTGGTGGTGCCGGCGGCCTTTTCGGGCATTTCGGCGTCGTTCATCCTCGCCTCCTCGCGAGCCATCGGCGAGACGATGATCGTGGCCATCGCCTCCGGGCTCGAACCACGGCTGACGCTCGACCCCCGGGTGCCGATCGAGACGATGACCGCGTTCATCGTGCAGGTCGCCCAGGGCGACGCCGCCACCGGCACGGTCGAGTACCGGACGATCTTCGCCGTGGGCATGCTGCTCTTCCTCATCACCTTCCTTCTCAACATGGCCAGTGACTGGCTGCGGCGACGCTTCCGGGAGCAGTACGCATGAGGCCGCGCCCGCCCACCACGCCGCGGCTCCGCCAGTGGGGCGACCGGTTGCTGCAGGTGATGGCCCTGCTCGTCCTGGCGCTGGCGCTGGCGTCGCTGGCCACCCTGCTGTACGACGTGCTGGCCGACGGGCTCGGCCGGCTGAGCTGGCAGTTCATGACGAGTGGCCCGTCGTCGCGGGCCGAGCGGGCGGGCATCTACCCGGGCCTGTTCGGCAGCCTCTGGGTGATGGCCGTCGCGGCGGCGATTGCCGTGCCGCTCGGCGTCGGATCTGCCGTGTACCTCGAGGAGTACGGCGGCACCGGACGCTGGGCCCACCTCATCGAGATCAACATCGCGAACCTGGCGGGGGTGCCGTCGGTCGTCTACGGCCTGCTGGGCCTCGGTCTGTTCGTGCGGGCCCTCCAGCTCGGGTCGAGCGTGCTGGCCGGCGGCGCCACGCTGGCCCTGCTGGCCCTGCCCGTCGTGATCCTGTCGACGCGCGAGGCCCTGCGCACGGTGCCGCTGTCGATTCGCGAGGCGTCGTACGCCCTCGGCGCGACCAAGTGGCAGACGACGTGGCATCAGGTGCTGCCCGGTGCGCTGCCGGGCGTGCTGACCGGACTCATCCTGGCGCTGTCGCGGGCCGTCGGCGAGACGGCCCCGCTCATCGTGGTGGGGGCCCTCACCTACATCACCTTCGCGCCCGACGGGCTCGACTCGCCCTTTACCGTGCTGCCGATTCAGATCTACAACTGGGTCTCGCGGCCCGAGGCGCCCTTCGCGGAAAACGCCGCGGCCGGTATCATCGTGCTGCTGCTCCTGCTGCTCACGATGAATGCGACGGCCATCGTGGTGCGGGACCGGCTCCAGAAGAGACGTGCATGACGACGACTCCCCGCCTTCAGGTGCGCCCGGCCGAGGCCGGCGCCCCCCGCGCCGACCAGCCGCCCAAGATCCTGGCCGAGGGCCTCAACTTCTACTACGGATCGAAGCGCGCCCTGGCCGACATCCACGTGGCGATCCAACCCCACCTGGTCACGGCGTTCATCGGCCCGTCGGGCTGCGGCAAGAGCACCTTCCTGCGCACGCTCAACCGCATGAACGACATCATCCCGGACATCCGCGTCGAGGGCCGCGTCGAGATCGACGGGCGCGACATCTACGCGCCGTCGACCGATGTCGTCGAGCTGCGGCGGCGGGTCGGCATGGTGTTCCAGAAGTCGAACCCGTTCCCGAAGTCGATCTTCGAGAACGTCGCCTATGGCCTCCGCGTCAACGGGCTGACCGGCAGCCGGAGCGAGCTGCAGGACCGGGTGGAAGGCAGTCTCAAGTCGGCGGCCATCTGGGACGAGGTCAAGGACCGGCTGCACGAATCGGCCCTGGCGCTTTCGGGCGGCCAGCAGCAGCGGCTGTGCATCGCCCGGGCGCTGGCCGTCCAGCCGGAGGTCCTGCTGATGGACGAGCCGGCCTCGGCGCTCGACCCCATCGCGACGCAGCGCATCGAGGAACTCATCTACGAACTGAAGACCGACTACACCATCGTCATCGTCACGCACAACATGCAGCAGGCCGCGCGCGTGTCGGATGTCACCGCCTTCTTCTGGCTCGGCAAGCTCGTCGAATTCGGGCCGACCGAACGGATTTTCACCAGTCCGACCGAGAAACTGACGGAGGACTACGTCACCGGCCGCTTCGGCTGAGGGACCCCGGGGGGCACCGATGACCACCGAACGGCACGTTCGTCATTTCGACGAGGAACTCGAGACCGTCAAGGCCCGCCTGCTCGAGATGGGCGGCCACGCCGAGGATCGGCTGCAGACGGCCGTCCGCGGTCTCGTCTCGCGCGACCCGGCCGGGCTCGAACGAGTGCTGGCCGGCGACGGAGTCATCAACCAGCTGCACATCGAAATCGACGACCGGTGCTTCAAGCTGCTGGCGCTGCACCAGCCGATGGCGGTCGACCTGCGGACCATCGTCGCGGCGGTCAAGATCAACACGGACCTCGAACGAGTGGGCGACCTGGCGGTCAACATCTCCGAGGCGGCGCGCCGCTATCTGGAGCATCCGCCCGTCAAGGAGCTCATCGACATTCCGCGGATGGCCGTCATCGCCCAGGCCATGCTGCGCGACGCGCTCGATGCCTGGGTGCGCCGTGACACGGAACTCGCCCAGAGCGTCCTCGACCGGGACGATGAACTCGACGCGCTCAAGACGCAGGTGTTCCGGGAACTGCTGACGTTCATGCTCCAGAATCAGAACACCATCGAGCCGTCGCTCGACCTCATCCTCATCTCGCGCCACCTCGAACGGATCGGCGACCACGCGACCAACGTCGCCGAGGACGTCATTTTCATGGTGTCGGCGCGGGACGTCCGGCACCACGCGAACGAGTGACGAGCGGGCACGCTTCGGGACTAGAATAACCGGATGTCCCTGCCGGCGCTGTGCGTGTATTGCCGCCAGCGTCCCGTCGACCCGTCCCGCCGGCCCTTCTGCAGCGAGCGTTGCCGGATGGCCGATCTGGGCCGGTGGCTCGGCGGCGACTATCGGGTCCCGGGGCCGCCGGCCGACCGGGACCCCGATGCCCCCGATGTCCCCGACGACCCCGACGCCGCCCGGTGGGAGACTGACCGCTGATCCGTCGATTCGACACGAAGAGAGGCCATGGCCGATACGCTCACGATTAACGACAACCGCACCGGGAAGCAGTACGAAGTCGCCGTCTCGGACGGCACCATCCGGGCGATGGACCTGCGCCAGATCAAGGTCGAGGCCGACGACTTCGGCTTGATGACCTACGACCCGGCGTTCCAGAACACCGCCTCCTGCCGGAGCCGGATCACCTACATCGACGGCGACAAGGGCATCCTGCTCTACCGCGGCTATCCGATCGAGCAACTGGCCGAAGCCAGCACGTATCTCGAGACGGCCTATCTCATCCTCTTCGGCGACCTGCCGACGACGGCGGAGCTGGAGGCCTGGACGCGCGAGATCACGCTGCACACGATGCTCCACGAGAACATCAAGAAGCTGATGGACGGCTTCCAGTACGACGCGCACCCGATGGGCATCTTCCTGTCGACGGTGGGCGCGTTGTCGACGATTTACCCCGAAGCCAAGCAGGTCCGCGACGAGGAGATGCGCCGTCCGCAGATCACGCGCCTCATCGCCAAGGTGCCGAGCATCGCCGCCTACGCCTTCCGCCACAGCATCGGCCGGCCGTACATCTACCCGGACAACGACCTGAGCTTCACCGGTCACTTCCTGAACATGCTGTTCAAGATGACCGAGCTGAAGTACCAGGTGAACCCCGTGCTCGCGCGCGCGCTCGATGTGCTCTTCATCCTGCACGCCGATCACGAACAGAACTGCTCGACGAGCGCCATGCGCGGCATCGGCAGCGCCGAGGTCGACCCGTACTCGGCGCTGGCCGGCGCGGCCGCCGCCCTCTACGGACCGCTCCACGGCGGCGCCAACGAGGCCGTGCTCCGGATGCTCAAGGCCATCGGCTCGGTCAAGCACGTCCCGGCCTTCATCGACAAGGTCAAGCGCGG
>DATKDF010000085.1:0-16699 GCA_035512795.1 Vicinamibacterales bacterium | reverse complement strand
CCCCCCGACAGGTATACTGGTCCGGTTGTACGGCGCCCGATTGGGGGCGGCTGTACCCCTGCCGAATGCTCACCGACCTGTTCCGCCGCCTGACCGAGGGTGTCAGCCAGTTTGCCGACCAGTTCGGCGGACCCGGCCTGGCGACGGTGGCCTTTCTCGATTCCTCGCTCCTGTCCCTGCCCGAGGTCAATGACGCGCTGGTCGTCCTTCTGGCTCTTCAGCAGCCGGAACACTGGTGGTATTACGCCAGCTTCACCACGGCCGGGTCGGTCGCCGGGTGCTTCGCCCTGTACCTGGTCGGCCGCCGTGGGGGCGAAGCCCTGCTGCGGCGGCGGTTCCGGGCCGAGCAAATCGAGCGGGCGCTCGCGCTCTTTCGCCGCTGGGGGCCGTTCGCGCTCGTGATTCCCTCGATGCTTCCGCCACCGATGCCGTTCAAGATCTTCGTCCTGCTGGCCGGCGTGTCGGGCGTCAGTCCCCGGGCCTTTCTGCTGTCGGTCGCGTTCGGCCGCGGGCTGCGCTACCTCGGGCAGGCGTTTCTGGCCTACCGATACGGGGCCGAGGCGCGGGCGATCATCTCGGCCAACCTGCCGGCCGTGGCGGTGGGCGTGGCGATTGCGATGACGGCGGCCGGCGCCGGCCTCCTGCTGTGGCATCGGGCACGCCCGGCGTAGAATGTCACCCCGGCACTGTGACACCTGAACTGTCGGTCGTCATTCCGGTCTTCAACGAAGCGCCGAACCTCGAGCCGCTGGCCCGCGAGCTGTCCGCGACGCTCGACGCCTGGGGCCGACCCTTCGAAGTCATCTTCGTCGATGACGGCAGCCAGGACGAGACGTTCGACGTTCTGGCGCGTCTGCACGCGGCCGATCCGCGGTTTGTGGTCATCCAGTTGCGGCGCAACTTCGGCCAGACAGCCGCGTTTGCGGCTGGTTTCGCTGCCGCGCGCGGTCGGCTCATCGCCACGTCGGATGGCGACCTCCAGAACGACCCCCGCGACCTGCCTGCGCTCGTGGCCCGGATCGACGAGGGCTACGACGTCGTGTGCGGCTGGCGCAAGGACCGCAAGGATCCCCTGATCAGCCGGCGGCTTCCGTCGATGCTGGCCAACCGGCTCATTTCCTGGGCCACCGGCGTGCGGTTGAATGACTACGGCTGTTCCCTGAAGGTCTTTCGCGCCGAGGTCATCAAGTCGCTGCGGCTCTACGGTGAGCTGCACCGGTTCCTGCCGGCGCTGGCAAGCGAACAGGGTGTTCGCATCGCCGAGCAGCCGGTCAACCACCGCGCGCGCGTCCACGGGACGTCGAAGTACGGCATCGGCCGCACGATGCGCGTCGTCCTGGACCTGATGACCGTCAAGTTCCTGTTGAGCTACTCGACCCGGCCGCTCCAGATTTTCGGCCTGGTGGGCGTGCCGATGGGACTCGCGGGGGCCGCCATTCTCGGCTATCTCGGGGCGTTGCGGCTGCTCGGTCTGGCATCGCTCAACGAGCGGATGCCGCTCGTCACGTTCGGCATGCTGCTGGTCTTCATCGGGTTGCAGTTTGTGACGCTCGGTCTGATTGCCGAGCTGCAGGCCCGCACCTACCACGAATCTCAGGACAAGCGGATTTACGTGGTCAGGCAGGTACTGGGTGCCACCATGGAGGGCGGGGTGTCCGGCGGTGCCGGCGCCGAAAAAGTCACCTCGAGGGCATCAGATAGTTCCCTACGGGGCTGACAAACTGCTGTATCTTCGATACCCAGCCGAAACGCGCCGCGAAGCCTCGAGCGGTTTGCGGGATCTTCGAGGCGCGAAAGGTAGAGAGCGGTTCATGAACATCAGACTGGGGAGCTGGGCATTGCTGTGCGTGCTGGCGTCGTCGACGCCGGCGGCAGCCCAGGCGACGGCGTCCGACAAGAAGCGCTTCATTTCGGCCGCCGTGGGTGTGGCCGTGGTCGAGAAGACTGGCACGTCGGTCCATCTCGACGCGGGCCAGCGCGTGTGGAAGCGGCTGTCGATCGTGCTCGAGGCGTCCGGGTATCAGAACCTGGTCAACCGGCGGGAGCTCGACCGGGCCAACCTCATTGCCGACGTGGTCGGCGGGCTGGCGGGCCAGCCGGTCAGTTCCGACGTCACCGTCGGTGTGGCCTATGGCGGCATCGGCGGCCGATGGACGTTCGATTCGCTCGGGCGCTTCACCCCTTACGTCCAGGTGACCGGCGGTGGTGTGCGGGGCCAGATCGACCCGAAGTTCGAGCTGGCTGGGACCGATATCACCAGTACGCTCGATCAGTTCGGCGTGACCCTGGGGGAGGACCTCAAGGCCAAGTTCGGCAGCGGGGCCGTGACCGGCACGGTCGGCTTGACGATGGAGCGCGGCAGCTACTTTTTTCAGGGCACGATTCGCCTGCTGTCGTTCAGTGTGGGCGGCGGGCGCACATCGGCCACGAGCGTCGCCTTTGGCGGCGGCTACCGGTTCTAGGGAGGGTGACTGGCATGACAGCACGGCGGACAGCACAGATTCTGGTGGCTCTGGCCCTGATGCCTCTTTGGGCGTGCAAGGTCGACAACCCCATGCAGCCGAGCGTGAGCTTCGTGGCGCCACGGGCGCAGGGGCCTTCCAATGGCACGTTCTACCGATTCAACGATCAGCCGATCACGTTGACGATCATCAACGCCGTCAGGACCGGCAGCGCGACGGTCAGCTACACCGTGGACGTCGCGCTCGATGGCGCGTTCGCCAACGTCGTGTTCTCGCGGGCAGGGATCCCGGAGTCACCGACCGGTGTCACCGACGTCCAGATCGATCCCCTGGCGGGTGATGCGACCTACTTCTGGCGATCGCGTGCCGTGGTCGATGGCGTCGCCGGCGTGCCGGCGGCCGTCCAGCATTTCGTCGTCCGGCCCGAGGTCATCATCAACACGCCGACGCTCGAGTCGCCGGCGGGGGGCTCGTCGATCTTCACCGCGCGCCCCAACTTCACGGTCCGGAACAGCGTCACGCAGGGCCCGGTCGGCACGATCTTCTATGAGTTCGAGGTGGCCGATTCGTCGAGCTTCTCGGGCACGCCCCTGACCGGGGGCACGATTGCCCAGGGCAGCGGACCGACGACCGTCTGGGTGCCTCCCGTCGACCTGCCCGAGGGCACCCTCTTCTGGCGGGCCCGCGGTCTCGACCCGTCCAATGACGCCGAGAGCCCGTGGAGCCAGACCGCGACGTTCGAGCGCGAGTTCGGGATCGACCTGAACCAGGTCGTGTACATCCAGAGCCCGAACATCGCCAACTGGCAGGAGACGGCGAAGATCTCGTCGGCCTTCCACGACGCGGGCGCCGGCGTGCTCTGCGTCTTCCACTCGAAGCTGGGCCTCTGGCCCGCGAAAGACTTCTTCGATGCCGGTCCGATCCTCGAAGGCAACCAGTTCATCTTCGCCAATATCAACGGCACCTGGTACGGCGGGGCGTCCGAATGGTATCGGCCCGGCCAGGCCTGCAAGGCGGTTGACGAGCAGATCGGCTCCGACTCGTTCACCGAAGGCCCGTTGTCCGGCTGGCGGCCGCGTCCGGGCGAGGTCTTCGGCATCGCCGCGACAACGCCGTCACGGCTGTACCCGTCGTTTGCCACGCTCGACCAGCGTTCGGACGTCGTCCTCATCGTCTGGTAGACACGCCGTCGAGGCCCTCCGGCCGGTGTCGCCGGCCGGAGGGCTCCGTCACCTGGCCGCGCTGTCGGGTATGACGATCCGGTGCACGCGGTCCTCGCCAATCGTGTGCACGAGCGGCAGCCAGTCCCTGAACGTCTCGAACCGCACCTCGGCTTCCGGCCGATCGGTCGGCGGCCACAACGCCGGGTGCACGACCACGTAGGTGACGCCCATCCGGTGGAGCGTCCTCAGGCTTTCCTCGTTCGGGAAGACCATCAGTAATTCGTAGAGTTCCGGATAACCGGGAGGCTGGATGCCGCTGTAGCCGTGCACCGTCTTCTGGAAGTGCGCCGTCGAGTGGAGCATGTAGAGCGTCGTTCGCCGCTCGCGGGTCGGGATCATGAGCGAGTCAGGCACCGGAATCTCAGCGACGACGAAGGGTTTGGGCTGGGTATCGAGCCACCGATCGATCTCGGGGATGTTGAGGCGATAGGGCCGGGAGTCGACCGGCAGGGCGGCCGCCTCGACAAGGAGCAGTGCGCCGACGACACCGGCGGCCACGATTCGCCGCGCGGGCGGCAGCCGGCGGGTGAGGCGGTCGAAGCCGAACGCGGCGAGCACGGCAAGGGCGAGGATGCCAAGCAGGATGAAGCGCGACGGCACCCGTACGAAGCTCAAGCCCGGCAGCCAGTGCACCCAGCCCCAGATGCCGAAGGGCGGCCCGATGGCGAACCAGATCGTCAGCAGGGCGAGGCCGGCGTACAGCCAGCGGTCATCGGTGACGTTGGTCAGGACCAGTCGACGGCACCATCGGGCGGTGCGGGTGATGCGATGGGCGAGGGTGAACGGCACGCGCCGTCCGAGGCCGATCCGGGCGGCGAGCAGGAGCGCTGCGTAGATCCAGGCGTCGAGGTCATGCGCCGTGAGCAGCGTCGTGGTGCCAACTCGCCAGACGAGTCCGCCCGCGACCGCCACCCAGACGCCAACCATCGCCGCGGCGACGATGCCAAGCTCGAGGGTGGTGGCCAGCAGACGCCAGCCCGACGGCTCCCGGGTGACCGGCCCGGCGTCGGCCGGTGACGGTGCGGGCCGGCGCCACAGGTGCAGCGCGGCGGCGCCGAGAACGAGCGGGAGGATGCCCGGGAAGAGCCACGCGTCGGGCGGCTGCCGGAGCCACTCCCAGTCGGGCAGCCGGGCAACAATCCACTGCTGCAGGTGAGCGGGCGAGGTCACGAAACTCGATGCCGGCAGTGTCCAGTCGTCGAGAGTCCGACGCAGGCCGGCGCGGCCGACCGCCTCGCCGGCGGCCCGGTACGGCTGGTAGATGAGGGCGGCCGGCACGAGGAGCAGGGCGCCCGGAAGGCCGAGGTCGCGCACCCGCCGGACGAGGGCCACCGGCGTGCCGCGGAGCAGGCGGGACGCGATGAGCAACGTGCCGCCCAGGGCGAGAAATGCGGCGCCGTGACCGCTCGTCACCGCCTGGGCCGAGAAGAACGCGGCCGCGATCCGGAGGTCGCGCGGCCGGTTGGTGTCGAAGTAGGTGTGCAGATAGGCCAGCGCGAACGGCATCCATTGGAGTGTGGCCATGTGGACCTGATCCATCCGCAGCAGCCTCGCCGGCGCGAAACCGAAGACGAGGCCGGCGATGACGGCCGCCGGCACCGACAGGCCGAGGCGGCAGGCCAGCAGGTGCGCGCCGAGCGCCGAGAGCAGGGTGGCCAGGAGCACCAGCACGTTCATCGCGATCTGCGGATCGCCCGTCAGCCAGATGACCGGCGCGATGAGCAGGCCGCTGCCGATGAGGTTCTCCGAATAGGCGAGCGTATGCGGGTGCGGATGGAAGATGTTGGCCTCAAAGATCGACCACGGATGGTGGGTCAGGGCGTGGACGTCCCACGCCAGCGTCCACATGAACAACTCGCTGTCGGTGCCCCCCGACAGGATGTGGTCGGTGACCTGCAGGCTGAACGGGTACGCCATCACGGCGGTCACCGCAGCATAGAAGAGCGTGAAGAGGGCAGCAGGACGCACGACGGACGCGCGGCAGAATACTACGCGGGCGCGACTGGCGCCGCACCGGCCGTTCGCGTGGCCGCCGCGCCAATCACGCCGGCAAAGCGGGCGAGGAGCACGTCGGCCGAGAACGCGCGGACCGTGTCGCGCGCGGCCCGGCCGGCGCGGACACGCCACGCGGCGTCGCGGGCCGCCCGCTCGATCGCCCGCGTCAGCGCCGCCACGTCCTGCGGCGGAACCAGCAGGCCGTTCTCCTCGTCGCGGACGAAGTCCGGAACGCCCCCGACGCGCGAGGCAATCAGCGGCAGGCCGCAGGCCATTGCCTCGACGCCGGCGACCGGGTGCGCTTCGAAGTGCGACGGAAGAACGCCGACGTCGGCCAATCGCATGAGGGAGCCGACGTCGGCATGGGACCGCGGCCCGAGGAAAGTCACCGTGGCTTCGAGGTGCTCACGGGCCACCAGCGCCCGCGCCTCCGGGCCCTCGTTCCAGGGGTGACCGACCATGTCGGGACCGATGACGAGCAGGCGCAGGCCGGGCCTCGCGGCCACTTTCCACGCCGCCAGCAGTTCCCGAATGCCCTTCTCGCGACTCAGGCGTCCCGTGTAGACGAACACGACGTCGTCGGCTGCGATGCCGAGGTCAGCCCGCGCCCGCTGCCGCTCGTCGGCGGGCACGGGCAGAAAGAACGACTCGTCGACCGGGTTGGGCACGTAGGCGAGCCGCGAAGCGTCCATCCCGAGGGCTCGTCCCTCGGCCACGATCGAGTGGGTGATACACACCGCGGCGTCGGCGCGGCTGTAGCACTGGCGGAGCGGCCAGGTGGCAGTGCGATGGACGAGGTCGCGCCAGCCGGTTTTCTGCGGGTGCCGTCCATCGAGCGTCCCCTGGGTCTGCGGCTGGATGACCAGGGGCTTTCCGAGCCAGCGCGCGGCGGCGAGCGCGGCCACCCCCGTCGCCCGCTGGTCGACTACGACGATGACGTCGTACTGGTGTCTCCGGGCCAGCAGTCCGCCCACGACCCAGGGCAGGAACAGCCACTTGCCGAGAGCCGAGCGCGGTCCGATTGGCGGGCGGCGCCAGACCGGAACGCCCTCGATATTCTCGTGCTCCGAGTGGTCTCGCGACGTGCGCTTCGTGATGACGAAGACCTCGTGACCGTGCCGCGCCAGATACCCCGCCAGCCGTTCAGCGGCGGCTTCGGCACCCCCAATCACCGGGGCGTAGTAGGTGGAAACGAGAGCGGTTCTGGCCGTCATGACGTCGGGACGCGTGCCCGCCCGAAGTATACCGGCCGACCAATTTCGTCGCCCCGGTGGCCGGGGTATCCGAGGCTGCACAGAACGGCCTAATCGGCTCGCCTTGTCGGACCGATATCCCAAGCGTGCCGTGTTCCCCGCCGGTCGGTCGGGACTGCAGAAGTATCGAGGTCTGGTCCATGCGTCGTGTTCTATTTTCAGTTGCCGGACTGGCTGCCGCCGTGTTGGTGGCCGGTTGTGAACAGGTCAAGAGTTACACGCCGCTGAGCCCGTCGATCGCGGGTGCGATCGCCGGCGTGGTGATTCAGCCTCCGGTGCCCCTGGCGCCGTCGAACGGTGCCGAGATCCCGGTCGGGCAGCAGCCGGTGGCGATGATCGTCGACAACGCCGTCACCAACGGTGTTCGCCCGCTGTCGTACGTCTACGAGGTCTCGCAGACCACGGATTTTTCGTCGCCGATTTTCAGCCGGTCTGGCGTTGCGCCCGGCGAGGGTCGTACGACGTTTCAGTTGCCGGACAGCCTGGCGCCCGAACGCATGTACTTCTGGCGCGTCAAGGCGGAGGACGGCGCGAACACCTCCGAGTTCTCGGCGCCGGTCCGCTTTCGCGTGTTCACACCGGTCGTCATCCAGGCTCCGCGGCCGGCCTCGCCAGCCAATGGCGCCACGACGACGACCACGGCGCCGTCACTGGTGACGTCGAACGCCAGCCGCACTGGCCCGGCCGGAGCGATCCGCTACTTGTTCGAGATTGCGACCGATCAGTCGATGGGCGATCGCGTAGCGGTCGGTGACGTCGGGGAAGGATCGGGCCAGACCAGCTTCACGCCGTCGCCGCTCCTGAACGCGAAGCAGTATTTCTGGCGCGTCCGCGCCTCGGATCCGGGGCACACCGGTCCCTGGTCGGACGTCTGGTCGTTCCGGACGCCTGCGTCGGCGCCCGTTGGTGGTGGTGGCGGAGGCGGTGGCGGGGGAGGCGGGCCGGCACCGAACGACGCCATCAACCTCGCGACGGTGACGATCGTCAAGGGTGAGAACATCACCAACTGGGCAGTCACGTCGACAATCACCAGTGCCTACCGCACTGGCGAGGACCTCTGCACCAACCATACGAAGCAGGGCCAGTGGCCTGTGCTCGGCTTCTTCGACATTCCCGGGGTCACCGTGGAAGGCAGTCAGTGGATGTTCGCCTTCATCGGCGGCAAGTGGTACGGCGGCGCCGGCGAGTGGCTCCGGCCCGGCCAGACCTGCAAGCACATCGACAATCCGGCGACCGGTGTCTTCTACGACGCCCCGCCGCTGCACACGTGGAACCCGGCGCCCGGCGAGACCATCGGCGTCGCCGTGAGCACGCCCGCCCGGGCGGGGCAGTGGGGCACGGCTGAACGGTCGAACGTCGTCCTGATCAAGTGGTAAGCTTCCGCACCTGAAGGGGACGGAGGTGGTTTCCGCTGGACGCCACCTTCTGTCCTCCTCGAGCCGGGAGTTCTGTCACGCGTGCGTTTCCGATCAATCTGGCGTTCGGGGCTGCGGCCCCTCGTCCTCGCGGCTCTGGCTGGTGTGTCGGCGTGCGGTGATCCGCCCGCCGCGCCGCCGCCGCCAGTCCCCACGCTCGCCGTAACCTGTCCGGCCAACCTGCAGATCGAGGACGTCGTCGGCCAGACGTCGGTGGTCACCTTCGCCCAACCCGCGACGACTGGTGGCACGCCACCGACGACGGTCACGTGTCAGCCGGCATCGGGATCGCCCTTCCCGCTCGGGCCCACCACCGTGACCTGCACGGCCCGTGATACCGGCAACCGAACGGCGTCCTGCGCCTTTTCGGTCAACCTCGTGCCGGTGCCGGTCATCAGCGCTACCCGCTTCATGGCGTTCGGCGACAGCCTGACGTCAGGCGAGGTGCAACTGTCGACGGGCGCGAATCTGATGGCGGTCGATCCGGAGGTTGCCTACCCGACCGTCGTCCTGAAGGAACTTCAGGCCCGGTACAAGAGCCAGACGATCACGATGTCCAATCGGGGCCAGTCGGGCGAGAGCGCCGTGGACGGTGCGGCCCGGCTGTCCGGCGTGCTCGCGGCCGAGCAGCCGCAGGTGCTCATCGTCCTGCAGGGGATCATCGATCTCTCGCAGGGTCGGGCCTCGGCGATCCCGAGCGTGATCGAGGCGCTGAAGTTCGACATCCGCGATGCGAAGCGGCGCGGCGTCGAGCATGTGTTCGTGAGCACGCTTCTGCCGCAGAAGCCGGGGTTCAACGCCTTCGCCATCGACCTCGTCGTGCCGGCCAACGCCGAGATCCGGCACCTGGTCGCCGTCGAAGGCGCACGCCTCCTCGACGGGTACGCGGCGCTCGCGGGTCAGGAGGCGACCCTCATCGGCGCCGACGGGCTGCACCCGGTGGCCGCCGGCTACGACGTGCTGGGCAAGTACTACGCGGCCGAGCTCATCAAGGTCCTCGACGTGCCCCAGGGGGCGTCGCTATCCCGGATCGGTCCGTTGTTTGTCCGCCCGAACGTAGAAGTTGGTGCGCAACCTCCGCGGCCACCGGTCCGGCTGCGACACCGCTAGCAGGGCCGCGCCCGGCCAGCCCAGATGCTGGCGCACCTTCCGGCGGAAGTACGGGGTGACGACCGGCACGTCGGCGAAGGTCACCGCGAATCCCTGACGCGCCAGCCGGCGCTCGAGTTGCCCGTAGGTGTGGAGTGAGCAATGATCGGCGCGCCACCGCGTGAAGCTCTTCCACCGAACGGTCTCGAACACCGTGTTCGTCCACTTGTTGGGCGTCTGCAGCAGGTAGCGGCCGCCGTCGGCGAGGACGCGCCGCACCTCGGCCAGGTGCCGGTCGCTGTCGGGCACGTGTTCGAAGACATCGAAGCTCAGGACCGTGTCGAACGCCTCGTCGGGAAACGGCAGCCGATCGGCAGACGCGCGGACGACCGGCAGGGTCGGGTGGCGCGTGCGAGCCTCCACGAGCAGTCCGTGGTGCAGATCCAAGCCAATCGCGTCCGCTCCGGTCGTGCGCAGATGGGCGAGCAGGGCACCGCGGCCCGTGCCGATTTCGAGTGTGCGGCCGGTGCGGACGCCGTGCTGGCCGAGGAATCGGAGGTTCGATTCGAGGTTGCCGAAGGCCTCAGTCGACGTCTCCGTGGGGCCATCGTCAGCGTCGGCAGGGCGGCCGTCGCGGTCCGTGCCGCCGGAGCCCAGGACATCGCGCAAGGCGTAGAGCAGCAGCAGCAGGCTGAAGGCTTCACTGACGAGCGTCGCGGCCGCCGCACCGTCGCGGCCCCACGAGGGAATGAGCATCGCGTTGAGCACCAGGTTGACGACGACACCGGCCGCGGTCGCCTTCAGCAGGAGCCGCTCGCGGAAGACGGACATCGCGACGGCCTGGAGAATCCAGATGGCAAAGATGCATGGCAGGCCGGCCAGCAACAGCCGGAACGCCGTCGTCGCTTCGGCGTACGGGACACCGCGCTCGGTACCGAACAGCAGATTCAGGAGCGGCCCGCCGACAAACCAAAGCGGGATCGCCACGGCGACCGACAGGGCGACGGCTCCGAACGTGCCCTGGCGCGAGAGGCGCCGATGCGCGCCGCGATCCTCGCGCCACAGCGCGGACAGCCGCGGCGTCAGCACCGACGACAGCACGGCCGGCGCGTAGGCCAGGCCCTCGTACAGCGTGAACGCGGCGCCGTACAACCCGACGTCCTCGAGGGTGCTGAGGGCCTCGAGCATGATCCGGTCGGCGTACGAGTACACGGTCAGCAGAAGCAGGAACACGCCGATCGGCAGCGCCTCGGTCTGGAGCTGGCGCCAGCGTACGAGGTCGAACTGGAGCCGGGCGCCTCCCAGATCCCGTGACGTGGCCAGGAGCGCAAGCGCGAGCGCGATGACGCGGGTCAGGAGGAACGCGAGCGTCAGGCCGACCAGGCCGTATCCGAGCCAGAGGGCGGCGGCGCCCGCGGCCAGCAACAGCACGCGGTCGCCGACGACGATCGCGGCGTCCATGCCGAAGCGCTCGAGGCCCAGGTAGACGCCGCGCACACTGAGCAGGTACGAGCGCAGGGCCGCCGAGGCAATCATGACGATGCAGGCCGTCCGCAGAACCGGATCCGACGTCATCGCAAAGGTGGCCGCCGTCAGGACGCCGAAGACGACGGTGGCGGTCACGAGCTTCAGCGCCAGCGTGTTGTGGAACAGCGTGGCCGCCTCGCGTCGATCGCGCGCGATCGCCCGCACGGTGGCCTGGTGCAGGCCGAGGTCGATGAGGGCTTCGGCGATCAGGCTGACGCTCAACGCGTATCCGAAGCGGCCGAAGTCATCAATGGACATCAGCCGCGCCGCCACCGTCTGGAGGAGCAGCAGCAGCGCGGCGCTGCCAGCCGAAATCGTCGCCAGGGCGAAGCTGCGCCCCGACGGTCGCGACGCTGACGAAAGGCTGGTACTCATGCGGCAGGCGACCGGTTACGACAGCAGATGCCGGCAGACCCGCCAGTACCCGTCCAGCCAGGCGTCGTACCAGCGCTTGACGTGACGCCGGACGGGCCCGCCGGCCAGGTCGGCGCGAACGATGAGGGGCGCACAGACGAGGAGCTCGCGATCGGACCGGCGCCGCCTCCCCTGGATGACCCGCCGTTCGGCCGGCAGCGTCCGGAGCCACGGCAGCAGTCCGCCAACCGCCTTGACCCAGGCTCCGAAATGGCCCGACGAGGCGAGCAGGCCGAACTGCAGGACTTCGTGCAGGGCCAGCGCCGGCGCCAGCACGAACAGGGTGCGGGCTTCGTAGTTCTTGAGCAGGAAGTGCCACCGGTTGCGAATCTGACAGGGGAAGAGCCAGGCCGTGCGCGGCTTGGTCTCGTGGCGCACGATCGCCGCCGGGTCCTCGACGAGGTCGTAGCCGCCCATGCGGAGCCGATGACAGAAGTCACCATCCTCCTTGCCGATGAAGTAGCGGTCGTCCCAGTTGCCGATCGCGTGCGAGACGGCCACGTCGATGAGGAGTGCGACGGCCGGCGCCGCGCCGATCGGGCGCGCGTCGTGACCGCGCTCGCCGAGTGGCCGATCCAGGAACTGGTTGACGGCCTCGCAGATGAAGTGGAGATGACCGGATGCGTACTGCAGCGTGCCGGGCGCCTCGGCGTGCACCACGACCGGGGCGACCGTACCGATGCCCGGACGGCGGGTGATGGCCGCGCGCAGCCGGGCGGGGCAGTCGGGTTCGACGAGCGCATCGGCATCGAGCAGCAACAGGTACGGACGCCGGGCCTCGCGCGTCGCCCAGTTGCGTCCCGGGTCGGGCCCGACATTCGTGTCGAGCCGCCGCACGGTGATCGCCGGCCGCGCCTCGGCCAGCCACTCGCGCGTGCCGTCCGTGCTGCCGACGTCGTAGACCGCGATGCGATCGTCTGGCGCACCGGCCGCCGTCAGGCAGTCGAGCACTCGCGGCAACAGCACGCGCCCGTTGTGCGAGACGATGCCGATGTCGACGTCGTCCGGAAACGGCAGGGGCCCCTCGTTCATCGGCCCGTGAACGCGAACACGCGGCGGCCGGTGCCGGGCAACGAGAACAGGTAGCGGCTGTGCAGCCGTTTCAGGAAGTACGGATCGTCGCCGGCGCTGACCGCCAGCCGGCCGCGCAGGCGGTTGGCAAACGCGGTCGTGAACCCGAGCGCCTCGACACGGGCGCGCGTCTGCCGTCCGGCGATGCCCCACGGCAGGCAGACCTGGCGGACCGGCGTGCCGAGCCGCGCCTCGAGGACCTCGCGGGCGTGCACCAGTTCGTGCGTGATGGCGGCGGTCTGTGCCTCAGCTGTCTCCCATCGGCCCGGCAGCGGCGACGGGAATCGCGTGGCGAGCGTGGCGCGCCAGTCAGGTCGCGCGAAGAAGGCGGGCCCCTCGCGGGTGATGGCCGTGCGGATGTCGGCCAGTGCGACCGGATCCGGGTGGAAACGACGCGCGTCCGACATGCGGGATCGACGGGCGAGCAGGGGATGACCCGTCGCCGACACGTCGAGGAACCGGAGAGGCCCCGAGTCGTCGAGGCGCGGGCGATTCAGGAAGTGCTCACAGCCGGCGTAGTCGGGTCCGACGGCGTCCACCACGCGGTCGCCGGCAAAGATCTGGCTGTGCGACCAGGTGTGCGACTGCACATCAGCCACACCGGCCGACGCGAGTGCCGCCAGCTCCGGCCAGGTCGCAAACGGGTTGGCGGCGCGGTCGGCGTCCGGGTCCACCGGCCCGTCATCGATCGTGGGCCGGACCGTTGAGGCCTCGGCCACGCGCCCCGGAATTGCGTAGGTCACCGCCGACAGGCCGTAGGCACGCAGCAACGGGCCGACGACGAGCCAGAAGCTGGCCAGGGCGTCGTCAAAGGCCAGCATCACGGCGCGCGGGCCGGGCCGCACGCCCCGGCGCACGACGGCCTCGACGGCGTCCGACGTGACGGTGTGGTAGCCGTTGTCGCGGAGGTAGGCGAACGCCGGCTCGAGCTCGGCGACGGTCGTCTCGTGGAAGTGAAAGACGGGCAGCGCGCGTCCGGGCGGCAGGCCGAAGAGGAATCGCGGATAGTGGCCTGAGACGAGATCGAACACTCCGCGCAGTCGACCGCCTCGCTCGGTGAGCGGCGTTCCGTTCGGCACCCGGTGCATGGGCTGGTCGTGAGCATACCATCCCGACGCCGGTGCTATACTGCCTCGCCGCGGTGCTGCGCGACATTCGACCGGCTGCGCCGATCACGCTCGGCGCGATCGCGCGCCTGCTGGTCGTCGGCTTTCTGCTGACGGCGCTCGTCACCTACCCGACCCTTCCGGGGCTGACCACACACGGCCGGTTCGACACGGGCGACGGACGTTTCAGCATCTGGAATGTCGGCTGGATTGGCCACGCGCTCACGACGGCGCCGGCTGACCTCCTCGATGCGAACATCTTCCATCCGCACCGAGGCGCGCTCGCGTACTCGGAGCCCAATCTCGTGGCGGGGCTCCTCGGGTTGCCGGCGTTTCTCGCGACGGGCGGCAACGCCGTCGCGGCACTCAACAGTGCGGTCTTCGGCGGCCTCCTGCTCGCGTTGGTGAGCATGTGGCTGCTCGTGCGGCGCCTGACGGGGTCTGAGCCCGGCGCCTACTGCGCCGCCATCGGCTTCGCGTTCTGTCCATACGTGCAGGCGCACACGGCACACATCCAGCTCGTACTGGTCTTCGGTTTCCCGCTCGTCCTGCTGGCGTTGTTACGGCTGCGGGCGCGACCGTCAGTCTGGTCGGGAGCCGGGCTGGGCGCGGCGCTGGCCGTGGCGGCGCTGTCGTCGGGCTACTACGGTTTCTTTGCCGCCCTCATGCTCGCGGTGGTCGTCGTCGGCTGGGTGACGACCGACAGGCGCTACTGGCTGGCTCTCGGAGCGGCCGGCGTCGTCTGTCTCTCGCTCGTGCTGCCTGTCCTCGTTCCGTACCGCGCCGCGCGGGTCGCGGTCGACGCAGGCGCGGGTGTCGCGCTCGACGAGGCGCACACCTACGCGGCGACGGTCGGGACGTATCTCAGTTCGCCGGCCCACGCGCACCAGTGGCTGCCCGCGGCCGCCGAGTCGGTGTTTCCGGGATTTGCCACCCTGATGCTGGCCGCGGTGGGGATCTGGGCGAGTGTCCGACGGACGCCGGAGGACCGCCGGACGGTGGCCGTACTCGGCGTCGTCGTGGTCCTGGCGGCGTGGGCGTCGTTCGGTCCGGCCGCCGGGCTGTACGGCTGGCTGGCGTCGATCGTGCCGTTGATGGACATGCTGCGTGCACCCGTGCGGCTCGGCATCGTCGTGACGTTCGCGCTGGCCGTCATCGCGGGTTTCGGTGCCCGGCACCTGCTGGCCGGCCGGCCGCTTCTCGCCGTCGCGGTCATCGGGCTGATGACGATGGAACTGCTGGCCGTGCCGTGGCCGCTGCGCCCGGAACCTCCGGTGCCCGGGGCGTACCGGACGCTGGCCGGGTTGGCGCGCGGGCCACTCGTCGAGTTTCCGTTTCCGTATCGCCGTGCGGATTTTCACGAGCACACGCGGGCGATGGTCGGCTCGATTCATCACTGGCAGCCGCTCGTGAACGGGTACAGTGACGTCACGCCCCCCGGATTCGAAGCGCTGGCGCTCGAGCTCAGCGCGTTTCCGGATCCGGTGTCGTTCGAGGTCATGCGGAAGCTCGGCGTGCGCTACGTGCTCTGGCACCTGGATCGGTACAACGACGAGGCACGGGTGCGCCTGCTGGCCCGGTTTGCGCCGTATCAGGACCGGTTGCGGACGCTTGCCGACGACGGTCGCGTCCGCCTGGTCGAGATCGTCGACGGTCCGGCGCCACCGGGGATGGGTGCGCGATGACGCCGGTCCTCAGCCGGACACTGGCCGGCGTTGTCATCGTGGTCGTCGCCGTGGCCGGTCGGTTCGTGGACTTCCGGGCGCTGGCCGGCCCGGTCAAGGGCGACGAGGCGACGTACATCGCCATGGCGTTCAGCCTCGCACATGATGGCGACCTGCTCTACGACCGCGGCGACTACGAGCGGTTTGTCGCCGCCAACGATCAGATTCCCGACGGCATCTTCCTGAAGCGCGCCTACGATCTCGAGGTCGACTTCGAGGCCAGCTGGCCGCCGGTCCGGATCGTTCAGACCCCGGAGCCGGCCACCGAGCGGCTCACGTACGGCAAGGCGCTCATCTATCCGCTCGTGGCGGCACCGTTCGTGGCGCTCGGCGGCCTGGGCGGGATGCTGGCGTTCAATCTGGTGCTGCTCGGCATCTGCGTGATCTGCGCCGTGCGGGTGGCACAGGCCCGTGCCGGACGGTGGCCCGGCCTCGTCTTCGGCGTCGCGTTCATCGGTGCGACGGTCGTGCCCGTCTACACCGTCTGGCTCACGTCGGAGCTCTTCAACTTCACGACGGTTCTGGTCGCCTACTACCTCTGGCTCTACAAGAAAGTGGCGCCGGCCGGACAGGGCTCGCGCGGTTTCTGGACCGACCTGGTCGCCGCCGTGCTGCTCGGTGTGGCCACCTATTCAAAGCTCACCAACGCGTTGCTGGTTGCCCCGATCGGCTTCGACTATCTGCGGCAGCTGCGTTTCCGCGCCCTCGCGCTGCTCGCTCTCGCGTTCACGGCTGGCACGGTCGGGCTCTTCGGTTTGACCGCGCTCACGAGCGGCGAGTGGAACTATCAGGGCGCGGCGGTCGCAAGCGACCGGCGGACGTTTCACAGCCGTGTGCCGTTCGACGATACCGGCACGCCGTTCGAGGTGGCCGGTAACCCCATGGTCACCAATGACGCGGACACGGGCACGGTGCTCGCGCCCGAGGCGCTGGCGCTGCTGCCGACGAATATCCTGTACTTCCTCTTTGGCCGGCACGCGGGACTCGTGCCGTACTACTTTCCGGCGTGCGTGCTCGTTGCACTCTTCTTCTGGCGAGTCCGACGCGCCGAGTCCTGGCAATGGACGACGCTGCTGACGGTGGCCGCTTCGGCCGGCGCGCTCCTGATCTTCGCGCCGTACGTCTGGAATGGCGGGGGCGGACCGCCCGGCAATCGGTACTTCCTCAGTCTGTATCCGACGTTCATCGCGCTGGTCCCGGTGGCGTTGCCGGCCGCCGCGTCGGTGACCGCGCTGCTCGGCGGCGCGCTGTTCACGCTTGGCATCGTCGTGCGCCCGTTCCAGGCGTCCCTCGAGCCCTGGACCAACGCCGACTGGCCGCCGCTCCGCTGGCTGCCGGTCGAGCTCACGATTGTCGACGACCTGCCGGTGCGTCTGCACGCGAAGCGCGGCCGGGTGCTGTTTGTCCGCGACCCCACGAT
>DATKDF010000084.1:0-20279 GCA_035512795.1 Vicinamibacterales bacterium | reverse complement strand
TGTCGGCCGCTGACCGCGGGCAGGTCGCGGCGCCGCTATCGATGCTCGCGGAGGCGTGTCGGCCGGTACGACACGTACGACGGGGACGTGGAACGCGGCTTCGCCGGGCCAACGTCCGGTCTGGTGCGGCTCGGCGCCGCGTCCCTGTCGTCCCCGTCGTTACCGGCCGTACCCGTCGTACCGATAGAATATCGCTGATGAACTCCCTCACGCTGACGATAGATGGCCGGCCGGTCACGGTCGAACAAGGCAAGAGCGTCCTCGAGGCCGCGATCCAGCACGGCGTCGGGGTGCCGTACTACTGCTACCACCCCGGTCTCGCCGTCGACGGCTCCTGCCGCGTCTGCATCGTCCGGATCGAGAAGATGGCGAAGCTGCAGACGGCCTGTTCGACGGCGTGTACCGAGGGCATGGTGGTCGTCACCAACTCGCCCGAGGTCATCGAGGCCCGGGCCAGTGTGTTCGAGTTCCTGCTCATCAACCATCCGCTCGACTGTCCCGTGTGCGACAAGGGCGGCGAGTGTCCGCTGCAGGATTTTTCGTACACCTTCGGGCCGTCGCGGAGCCGCATGGAGTTTCCGCGGCGCGTGTTCGACGGCGAGGGCGCGAGGGCCGATGTGGACTTCGGCCCGACGCTCTTGCTCAACCGCAACCGGTGCATCCTGTGCACCCGGTGCGTCCGTTTCATGCGTGAGATCGACGGCGATGCGCAGATCGGCATCGCCCAGCGCGGCTATCACAGCGAGATCGCGACATTCGAGGAACAGGGCGTCGTCTCGCTCCTGTCGGGCAACCTCATGGACGTCTGCCCGGTCGGCGCCATCACGACGCGCGACTACCGCTACAAATCGCGGCCGTGGGACAACCCGCACGCGGTCGACACCATCTGCACCCTCTGCGAGAAGGGCTGCAACACGACGGCCTGGATCAAGGCCAAGCCCGAGTGGGCCAAGGGAGCCCAACTCGTGCGCGTGACGCCGCGGCCCAACCACGAGATCAACAGTTACTGGATGTGCGACATCGGCCGCTTCGACTACCACTGGGTCGAAGGCGATCGGCGCGCACTCCAACCGCACTTGACGACGGGCACGGGCGAAGGCCGGGCCTGGGAGGCCGTCTCGTGGGACAACGCGTACGGCGCGGTGCGGCGCGCGGTCGACGCCGGAGGCGGACCGCATGCGGTGCGGTGGCTCGTGTCGGCGCACGCCTCGCTCGAAGAGCTGTTCGTGCTGCGGCAGGTGGCGGCCGGCACGGGCGGGGTCACGATGAGCTGGCGGTACCGCGAGAAGCCGCAGGCGCAGGACGTGAAGTTCCCCGTTCCGCCGATTGACGCCCCGAACGTCCGCGGCGCGCGCGACCTGGGATTCGACGTCGGCTCCGGTGCCGGTCCGGCCGACCTGGCCAACCTGAAGTCGGCCGTCGCGGCCGGACAGGTCAAGGTGCTCTACGTCATCGACCCGGGCCCCGATGGCACGATCGGCGACACGGACTGGATTGCCGACGCGCAGCGCGCCGGACACATTCAGACGCTGATCGTCCAGGGCGTGCTCAAGACGCCGCTCGCCGAGGCGGCCGACATTCTGCTGCCCGGCTGTGCGTTCGTCGAGAAGGACGCCACCTACACGAACGCGACCGGTCACGTGCAGGGCGCGTCGAAGGTCATCGGCGCCCCCGGCGACGCCGACGAAGACTGGCGCATCCTGAAACACGTCGGGTCAATCCTTGGAGTGGACCTCGACTACGCCTCCTCGAACGCCATCCGCGAGGCGATCGCCCAGGCGCTGGCCGGCACCCCGGGCTACGCCACGCTCGCCACCGTGGCGTTCAACCGCCCGGTGGCCGCGCGACACTGGCTGAGCGCGTCGAACCCGTCCGAACGCTGGAAGTGGGACTTCATGTTCCAGGACCTGCCGCCGGTCAAGTTCGGCGACGAGTTCGGCCCGCTCCCGCGCGCCGAGGTCATTCCACTGAGAGAAGTGGATTGACCGGATTGCAGATTGACCCATTGAGAGCCCTCGTCACGCTGCTCCTTGTAACGGCCCTCGCCGCCTGCGGCGCGCCGCCGCGGCGCGTCGGCGACGTGCCGGCCGAAGTGACGCCGCTCGTCGAGCGGACGACGACGCCGGCCGGAAGCCCGGCGCGGCTCGCCCTGCACGTCTCGGTGCCCGAGGGCCTGCACCTCCAGTCCAATCGGCCGCGCGACCCGTCGCTCATCGCGACCACCCTCACGTTCGATCCACCGGCGGGCGTCGCCGTCACCGAAGTCGTCTTCCCGCCGTCGACCGACTTCCTGCTCGAAGGCGACCCGAACCCGCTGGCGGTGTTCGAGCACGAGTTCGTGATTGGCATCCAACTGGCCGTCGACGCGTCGGCAGCGCCAGGCTCGTTCGCGCTCCCGGCCGAGCTCCGCTACCAGGCGTGCGACGACCGCGTGTGCTTCCGGGCCCGATCGCTCGTGACGAGCTGGACCTTCGAGGTCGCGGCCGGCGGCGAGCCCTCGCCGGCGCGTCACGCCGACGTGTTCGGCGCCATCGCGTTCGGCACGGGCGAACCAGCCGTCATCGAGCCGATCATGATGTCCGTCGTGCCCGCGGCGTCGAGCGCGCCGGTGGCCGACGCCGGTCTCGCGCGGCTGGCCAACTTCACGATCGAGGGCCGCGACGACGGGTACCTCGGCGTGCCGGCGTTTCTCCAGTTCATCCGGAACGCCGAGGCGGGCATCAAGCCGCGCGGCTGGTTCGAGGACCGCGGCCTGCTGGCGATCCTGCTCATCACGGCGGTCGGCGGCCTGGCGCTCAACCTCACGCCGTGCGTGCTGCCGATGATCCCGATCAACCTGGCCATCATCGGCGCCGGCGCCCAGGCCGGGCGGCGCAGTCGCGGGTTCGGCCTCGGTGCCACCTACGGCCTCGCCATGGCGCTCGTCTACGGCGTGCTCGGCCTCGTGGTGATTCTCGCGGCCGGCAACTTCGGCACCATCAACGCGTCACCCTGGTTCAACCTGGGCATTGCCGTGCTCTTCGTCGTGCTGGCGCTGGCCATGTTCGACGTCATCGCGATCGACTTCTCGCGTTGGTCGAGCCGCATCCAGTTCGACGAAGCGAGCCGTGGCACCTACGTGCTGGCGTTCAGCATGGGCTCGGTCGCCGCGCTCCTGGCCGGCGCCTGCGTGGCCCCGGTCGTCATCCAGGTCATCGTGTTCGCGAGCGATCAGTACGCCCGCGGCGTGGCCGCGGCACTCGCGCTGCCGTTCGTGCTCGGCCTCGGCATGGCCCTGCCCTGGCCGATCGCCGGCGCCGGCATCGCGTCGCTGCCGAAACCCGGCGCCTGGATGGCCAAGGTCAAGTACGCGATGGGCGTGTTCATCCTCGCGACCGCCGCCTATTACGGCTACCTCGCCTGGGAGCTCTTCGCCAACCGCTGGGTGGACCCGGCGAGCGTGCGCGCGAGCGTCGCCAGGCAGGTCGAGGCCGGCTGGCACGCCTCGCTCGACGAGGGTCTGGCCATTGCCGAACGCGACGGCACACCCGTGCTCATCGACCTCTGGGCCACCTGGTGCAAAAATTGCCTGGTGATGGACGAGACCACGCTGGCCGACCCGACCGTGCAGGCGGCGCTCTCCGGGTACACGAAGATCAAGTTCCAGGCCGAAGACCTCGACGCCTCACCCGCCCGCGAGCTGATGCAGCACATCGACGCCTACGGGCTGCCGGCCTACGTGATCCTCAAACCTCGCCAATAGCCGCCCCCGTGCCGGCCAGCACCGCCGCAGGCCGCCACGCACGGCCGAGACCGGCCCCGACGATGCGAATCGCCTCGGTCTCGACTCGCACGTCGAGCGTTCCGCCCGTTTCGAACGGCTCGCCATCGACATGGCAGACGAGCCGCGCCCCTTCGATGCTGGCCGTCGACACCCGCGCGCGCATCACGCCGCGCGCCCGGGTGAGCGGCCTGACGACCAGCCGCCGCGCCCGCCAGATCTGTTCGACGGGCGAACCGCCGTCGACGACCACGACATCGAGCCGCCCGTCGGCCGGATCGGCGTGCGGCGCCAGGACGAGGCCGTTGCCGTACTGCCGGCTGTTGGCAAACGCGACCAGGAACAGGGGCCCATCGGCCGGCACGCCCTCGAGCGTCAGGCGATATCGCTCCGGCCGATAGCTCCAGACGCGACCGATGGCGGCCGCCGCGTAGCTCAGGGCGCCAAACCGGCCGCGCCGGTCGAACGCCGCGGCCACGGCGGCATCGAACCCCACCCCGGCGATATTGAGGAAATGACGCGGGCCGACAAATCCGGCGTCGATGGCGTGCCCCGTGCCCCGGACCGCGGCAGCCACGACTGCACGCGGATCGAGCGGCAGCCCCAGCCCGCGTGCAAGGCCGTCACCCGATCCGCACGGCACGATCCCGAGCGCGATGCGCGTGCCGAGGAGCGGGCCCGCGGCTTCGTTGACCGTGCCGTCGCCGCCCCACACGATGACCGCGTCGACGTCGGCGGCCACGGCGTCGGCTGCGAGCGTCCGCGCGTGGCCGGCCCGTTCGCTGACGGCGATGGTGGCCTCGATCCCCGCCGCGCCGACGATCGTACGCGCGTGGTCGCGGCGCGCGGCGCCCTCCGCGCGGCGCCGGCCACGCCCGGCGATGGGATTTATGATGACGGCGATGCGCACGGCCAGGGATGTTCGTTTATAGTACGAGCGACATGAGGTCAGCGTGAAACAGCGACGTCTTGGTGTGCTCCTGATCCTCACCCTCATCGTCGCCGGCGTCTCGCTCGGCCAGGATCTCCGATTCGACAATTCACTCGGTGCCGCGCGCGCCGATGCGGCCGGTCGCGACGCACGGCTGGCCGCGATCGATCGCGACCTGGCCGACCTGCGCGCGGCGCACGCCGGGTACGTCGCCACCGGTCAGGACCCGGCGTACTGGATGGGAGAGGCGGCCACGCTGGCCGGCCGGCTCGAAACCGAGTTGTCGGCCCTCTCGGCCGCCGCGCCGGACGACGAGACGCGGCAGCACTACGAACGCGCACTGGCGGCCGTCGCCGGGTTCAACACGATCGACGAGCGCACCCGCAAGTTCGTGAGCGACAACCAGTTGTTCCTGGCCTCGGACCTCATTTTCATGGACTCGGCCGAGGCCACGCAGAAGGCCGCCGCGGCCCTGGCCGAAGCGCGCGGCGCCGAACACCGGGCCGCCGAGGCCAGCCTTTACACGACCCGCTGGCTCCGGTTCTCGATGGACGGCCTGGCGATGGGCTTTCTGGTCGTCGTGGCGTTTCTGGCCGTTCGCGGCGCGCGCGACGAGGCCGACACGGCCGGCGATGGGGCCGAGGTTGGCGCCCCGGCAACCGGCGCCCCGGCGGCGCCGCCGGCACGGGATCTGGACCTCGGTGGCGGCGCGGCCGTCATCGTCCGCGAAGTGGGTGTCTCACGGGCCGGCCTCGATGACGCCGCCGAGCTCTGTGGCGACCTGGCCCGCCTCAGCGACAGCCGCGACCTGCCCGCCATCGTCGAGCGTGCGGCCAGAGTGCTCGATGCCAGGGGCCTGGTGCTCTGGGCCGTGGACACGAGCGGCAGCCTGCTCCAACCGGCGCTCACCCATGGCTACTCGGATCGGGTGATCAAGCGCCTGGGCTCGCTGCAGATCGATGGCGACAACGTCACGGCGCTCGCGTTCCGGTCGATGAAGCCGCAGACGATGAAGGGCGCTGGAGAAGACGCGCCCGGCGCGGTGGCCGTGCCGCTCGTCACGACCACCGGCTGCGTGGGGGTGCTGGCCGTCGAGACGCGGTCGCGACGGCCCAAGTCGGAAACCTGTGCCCTGGCGCGCATCGTCGCGTCGCAGTTCTCGACGGTCATTCAGCCGGTGACTTCACCAGCCTCGCCCGCGCTCAAGAGCCGCGCGGACTGAACGGGCCGACCCGTTCCGGCGCGGTCCTACCGGATGATCCGGCGCACCGGCCGCTCGACCCGCTCGACCGAGCGGTCCTCGATGGTAACCGTCAGCGTCTGTTCCTTGCGGTCGCGCACGACCGTGATCGTCACGTCCCCCTCGACCCGATCGAGACGCCGGCGGAGTTCGATTGACGACCGGACCGGGTTGCCGGCCACGCCGGTAATGACATCGCCGGCGCGGATGCCCGCCGCGCTGGCGGGACTGTCGTCCTCGACCGCGGTCACGAGCAGACCGTCGGGCGCGCCGAAGTACTCGCCCAGCTGATCGCCCATTTCCTGGACGCTCACGCCCAGCCGGCCGCGCACCGTCAGCACGCGCGGCGCGGTGTCGAAATCGAAGTTGAAGTGCGGCACCGTGATCTCCGGGATCCGGAATCCGCGAAGCTCGGGGACGTGCACCTCGAGATCGCGAAGCCCGCGCAGGCTCCGCAGGCCGCGGTCGAGCGCGAGCGCAGCCGGCGAGGCTTCGGGAGCCACCGTCAGGGCGACGTTCTCGCCGGCCCGGACGACGGTCATCTCGACGTTGCGCCCGTCGGGCGTTTCGGACACGAGCCGTTCGAAGTGCCGGGCGCCTCGCACGCGTTCGCCATCGAACCGCGTGATGAGATCGCCGGCCCGAAGACCCGCGGCCGAAGCCGGGCTGTCGCCCCGGACTTCGTCAACGACGGCCCCGGTCGGTTCGGCCAGCCTGGCGCGGTCGGCGTCGGCGCGATCCGCGTCGCGGACCGTCACGCCGATGTAGGAGCCGCCAATCCAGTGGGTGCGCACCTGAGGCGCGGCCACCTCGGCCTGCACCCGGCGGGCCGTCGCCTGCCCGTGCACGAGCGGCGCAGCCACGATGACGAGCGCCGCGGCGCCCATGAGAACCACCAGCACGCCGGCGGCCTTGAAGATTCGGGACCCTGGGAAGCTCATGTTGTCGTGCCCTCCACGTGGACCGGCGCGCAATTGGCTCGCCAGCCACCGGAGAATGTGACGTTCGCCGAGGTCGAAAGGTTGTCCTGCTGTCACCTGCGAGGGGCAACAGGCCCCCTGGGCCGGCCTCCGGGAAGGACAGGGCCGGGCCGCCGCATCAGCGATTCGGCAGGTTCTGGCGCAGGGTCGTACGGCACGGGTCTTGATACACGGAAGGACGAGCCGTCCGAACGTCAAACGGGGTGCGTTGACTAACGACAGGCAGGCGCTGGCATCGCCGCATCTCGTCCGCTCCAGGCGCCGGACGGCTCACTTTCCCCCCGAACGTTCCACTTCACCGACTCAGGTCCTGACGACGACGATGGTCATGTCGTCGTTCGGCGGCGCACCGGCGCGATGGTCTTCGACGGCGCTGGTGATGGCCTCCACGATTTCGCGCGCCGATCGATCCCGGACTCCCGCCAGCACGGTCTTCAGCCGCTCCGACGTGAACTCGTCGCCCCTGGCGTTCATCGCCTCGGACACGCCATCGGTCGCAAACACGAAGAGGTCGCCCGCGGCCACCGGCATGACGATCTCGTCGTACTGAACCCCGTAGAACGACCCGAGCGGCACGCCGGGCAGTTCGATCTGCTCGACGGTCTCGCCGCTGATGCGGATCGGGTACGGCAGGCCCGAGTTGGCCATGGTCACGGTGCGTCGCTTCAGGTCGAAGTGCGCGTAGAAGAGCGTGCAGTAGTACTCCTCGAGGTGCCGTTCGTGCAGGATCGTGTTGATCGACGTCAGCACGGCCGACGGCGACGAGCGCTCGGGCATATAGCGGCGCCGGAAGGTGCGGCCGCGGACCAGTTCGCCGGCAAACACGCTGTAGAGCGCGGCCGGGACGCCCTTGCCCGAGACGTCGCCGATGGCCACGATGAGCGAGTTGGCCTCCGGGGTCAGGAAGTCGTGAAAGTCCCCGCCGAGTTCGCGCGCCGGCGCGAACGCGGCGGCCACGTCGACGCCCTTCAGCCGTTTTGGCAGGCTGGTCGGCAGCAGGGCGGCCTGCACGCGCTGGGCGAAGCGCAGTTCCTTTTCGAGACGGGCCTCGTTGGCCGACACGGCTTCGTAGAGCCGGGCGTTCTCGATCGCGACGGCGGCCTGACTGGCGAGCACCGTCAGGATCTCGACGTCGCGCTTGGTGAAGGCGTCGAGTTCCGGGCTCTCGAGATCGAACACGCCGATGCAGCGGTCTTTCAGCAGCAGCGGAATCGCCAGTTCCGAGCGGACGTCGTCGACGACCTTGATGTAGCGCGGGTCCTGCGACACGTCGGGGACGAGGACCGGCTCGCGGTGCAACGCGGCGTAGCCGACCAGGCCCTCGCCGAGCGGCACCTTCGGCAGCGTCACCTTTTCGTCGTACTGCACGGCGACGGTCATCTCGAGCTGATTGGTGTCGTTGTCGAGCAGCAGGATGCCGAAGGTGCGGTAGTCGATGACGCGCTTGGCCAGTTGCGCGATGCGCGCCAGCAACTGGTCGAGGTCGAGGACGGCGGCCACCTCGTGACCGATCGCCGCGAGCGTCTCGAACGCCGCGGCGTCAGCCTTCTGCTGCTCGAAAAGCCGTGCGTTGACGAGCGCCGCCGCCACGTGCGCGCCGAACTGCCGGAGGATGGCGGCCTCGCGGTCGGAGAACCGATCGCGCTCCCGGCTCAGCATGTTGAGCGCGCCGATGGGTTTCGCCTTGTGGACGAGCGGCACGGTCAGCGACGAGGCCATGCCCGGCACGATCTGGATGAAGTGCGGATCCGTTGTCGTATCACCGACGACAATCGCCTGGCGGGTCGTCACGGCGCGACCGACGACGCCGTCGGTCGTCTTCAGCGAAAAGCCCGTCGTATCGGGGTAGCCGAGGCCATAGCCGATCGTCAGCCGATCGTGTTTCGTATCGAGCAGGTACAGGGCGAAGGCATCGAACGGAATCAGCCGCCCGATCAGTTCCGGAATCTTCTGGAGCAGTTCCTCGAAGTCGATGACCGAGGCCACCTGCCGGCCCAGATCGAAGAGCGTGAGCAGGATCTCGCGTTCGTTGAGGCCCGCGGAGGCTGGCGTGGGTGGCGAAGGGGATGGGTGCATCGAAGCGGAGGGCGCCCGGGCGCACCGGACCAGGGCATTATACTGGTGCGGCCTCATGAGCTGGCAGCTGCCCCTGGACTACGCCGCGATCGAACGCATCCTGCCCCACCGGTATCCGATGTTGCTCGTCGACCGGGTCACCGAGTTCGAGCCGGACAAGCGGATTGTCGGCGTCAAGAACGTCTCGGCCAACGAGACGCTGCTCTGGCGCGCGCCCGGGCAGACGCCGTCGCTGCCGACGACGATCCTGACCGAGGCCATCGCGCAGGTGGGCGCCATCCTCATCCTGTCGAAGGCCGAGAACCAGGACAAGCTCATCTTCTTCGGCAGCATCGAGCGGGTGCGCTACAAGCGTCCCGTGCATCCCGGCGAAACCGTCGAGATCGAGGCCGTCGTCCGCCGCCTGCGGACGCGGATGGGCGTCCTCAGCGGCTTCGCGCGGGTGAATGGCGAGGTCGTCTGCCGCGGCACGATGACGTTCGCCCTCGGCCCGAGGACCGCCGCCGCTCCAGCCGTCACGCCCTTCACGTGAGCTCCTGATCCGGCCGCTTCACCGGCGCACGAGGGCGATCCCCGCGAGGATCACGGCCACGGCCACGAGCATCGACAGGCGGAACGGCTCGCCGAGGAGCAGCGTGCCGAGTGCGACCGCGATGACCGGATTGACGTACGTGTACATCGACACGATCGACACCGGCAGGTGGCGCAGCGCGTACGAGTAGGCGGCAAACGCGACGATCGAGCCGGCCACGACGAGGTAGGCGAGCGCCGCAAACGTCCGGGGGGTGAACGACAGGCGCGGCCATTCGCCGCTGGCCGTCGCGACCGCAAGCAGGATCACGCCGCCGAAGAGCAGCTGCATGGCCGCCACGCCCAGCACGTCCCGCGACACCGTCCGGCGGCGCGTGAGCGACGAGGCCACCGCCCAGCCGATGCAGGCCACCTGCAGCGACACGATCCCGGCCACCACGTGCCAGTCGCCGGCAAGCGACACGGTCGACAGATCGGGCCCGACGAGCAGGACGATGCCGGCAAACCCCACGGCGACGCCGAGCCACTGCTGTGGCCGCACCCGCTCGCCGCCCGGAAACGCCGACTCGATGGCGACCATCCAGAACGGCGACGTCGCAATCAGCACGGCCGTCAGCCCGCTGGCCAGGTACTGCTCGCCCCAGGCCACGCCGCCGTTGCCGAGCGTCAGCATGAGGAAGCCCTGCAGCGCGATGTGCGGCCAGGCCGCCCGCACCGGAAGTGGCTGGCCCCGCGCCGCCAGCCAGGCCAGCAGCACCGCCCCGCCAATCGTGCAGCGCAGGCCCGAGATCAGGAACGGCGGGATCGTGTCGAGCGCCACCTTGATGGCCAGGTACGTCGTGCCCCAGATGAGGCAGACGGCGGCCCAGGCGATCCAGGCAGCGCGCGGCGTCGATGGCATCGTCCTCAGCGCTTGAAGAGCACGCGCTCGAGCCTCCGGTGGTAGCTCGTGAAGGGCCCGTCGGTGCCGTCCTGCTCCAGGTGCCGCCGCACCTGGTTGATCGTGGCATCGAGGTCATCAGCCCGGGCCAGCAGGAACGCCTCGACGGTCATCGGTTCGACAGGCGACCCGAACTCACGTGCGCCGTGATGCGACAGGATGAGGTGCTCGATCTCGATCCGCAGCAGATCGGGAAAGTCGGGCAGCCCGGCGATGGCATCGCGCACCATGCCGAGCCCGATCGCGATGTGACCGACGAGGTTGCCCTCGACCGAGTACTCGGTCGCGACGCCGTAGGACAACTCCTCGAGCTTGCCGATGTCGTGGAGCAGGGCGCCGGACACGAGCAGGTCTTTCCTGGCATCGTAGATCTCGGCCAGTGCCGTGACCACGGTCATGACCTGCAGGATGTGCTCGAGCAGACCGCCGCGGTAGGCGTGATGCACGGTCTGGGCGGCCGGCCAGACGCGCAACTTCTCGCCGTGCCGGGCCACGATGGCGTCGAGCAGTTGGCGGATGTGCGGATCGGTCGTCGCCGCCACCCTCCCCTGCAGTTCGAGCCACATCTGGTCGAGCGGGCGCGGCGAACTCGGAATGCAGTCTTCTTCCTGAAACCCGTCGAGCCGGTCGCGGTCGGGCAGCACGCGGCGGATCTTGTCGAGGACCAGTTCGAGCCGGCCGTTGAACACGTTGCCGCGTCCCTGCGCCTTGACGAACTCCCCGGCGTCGAACTCCTGCCTGGCCACCTCGATGTCCTGGAACACCTTGGCGCGGACCTCGCCGGTCACGTCCTGCAGCACGAGCTCGAGGTATTCGGCGCCGGCGCGACTGGTGCGCACCTCCTTGCGTGCGCAGAGGTAGAAGCCCCAGCCGCTCGACGCGCCGTCCAGTTCACGAATCGGCCCCAGTCGCGACACACTCACGGCACACCCTCCACAACCGGCCAGTGTACTGCGTGGATGGTAAGATCCCGGCATGCTTGGCCGACGGTCTACGGCCGTGCCGGCTGCCATCCCGACATCCGGCGTGTTCTCACGTGGCTCGACACCCGCCTGACACCCCACGGCGCCGGCGCCCGGCTGCACCGGCGCGATCGCGTGCGGCCGGTCCGGCATCGGTGCTCGCCGACGACGCCTTCACCCGGCTTTTCGAAGCGCTCGAGGAAGGCGTCTACATCGGCCTCGTCGGCCGCGACGAGACCGCGACGCTCGCCGCCAACCAGCACCTGCGGCAAATCTTCGGCTGGCCGCCCGAGGCGCCCGACGCGCTCGTCCGGCCGTTGGCGCCGGACCGCTTCGTCGACGACCTGGCGCGCGACGAGTACCTGGCCGACCTGCGGCGCGAGGGCGCCGTGCCGGCGCGCCTTCTGCGGCTTCGCCGCGTCGACGAGACCGCGATCTGGGTCGAAGTCACCGCGCGCGCCGAGCCGCTGCCGGGGGGAGACACGCTCCGCGTCGACGCGCTCATGCGAGACGTCACCGAGCGGCGCAAGCGCGACGACCAGGCCCGCGACCTCCAGATGCAGTTGGCGCAGGCCGAAAAGCTCGCCGCGCTCGGCCAGACGATGTCCGGCGTCGCCCACGAACTGAACAATCCGCTCGCCACGATTCTCGCCTGTGCCGAGCGGTTGACCGGTGAGGCGCTCGACCCGGCCACCCGCCGCGACCTTGACGCCATCCACAACGCCGCCGAACGCGCCGCGCGCATCGTGCGCAACCTGCAGACCTTTGCGCGCAAGCGCCACACGACACGGACCACCGTCGACCTGAACCAGGTCGTCCGCGACACGCTCGCGCTCCACGCCTTCACCGACCGCCCGCGGAGCGTCGTCGTGGAGGAGTCGCTGGCCGGCTCGTTGCCGTCGGTCTTCGTCGACCCGCACCAGATCCAGCAGATCCTGCTGAACCTCATCGTCAACGCCGAGCAGGCCATTACCGGGGGCGGCCGCAGCGGCACGCTGGCCGTCCGCTCGCGCGACGACGGCGAACGCGACGCGGTCGTCATCGAGGTCCAGGACGACGGCCCCGGCATTCCGCTCGACATCCAGCCGCGGATCTTCGACCCGTTCTTCACCACCAAGCCGGTGGGTCGCGGCACGGGGCTCGGCCTGACCGTCGCCTATGCGATTGCCGCCGAGCACGGCGGCGAGCTGCGATTTGCCTCCGAGCCGGGCCAGGGCACCTGCTTCACGCTGGCGCTGCCGGCCACCGGTGCGCGCGTGCGCGCGCCGGAGCCACCGGCCACCGGCTCGGCGCTCGTCGCCCCTCGCGGCACCCGGGCGCTCATCGTCGAGGACGAAGTGGCGCTCGGCGATGCGGTCGCCGCGGCGCTCGGCGATGCGGGCTTCCGCGTCGATCGCGCGGCCGACGGCGCCGAGGGCCTGGCGCGCGTCCGGGCGCAGCACTACGACGTCATCGTCTGCGATCTGAAGATGCCGCGGGTCGACGGGCGCACGTTCTTCCGCACCATCGCGCCGCGCGTGCCGGGCATCGCGCGACGACTGATTTTCATGACGGGGGATGTGGCCGGCACCGAGGCCGAAGAGTTCCTGCGGGAGAGCGGATGCAAGTGGATCCCGAAGCCGTTCCGGCTCCGGGATCTCGTACGGGTCGCGGTCGAAGCGGCGTCCTGACGCGCGGTCAGGCCACGCGCCGGGTGTCGCGGTCGGGTCCGACGTGGCGTCTGATCGCCGGCCGGGTCCGCTGCTGGGCCGGTCGGCTCCCGAACTTCGGACGGGTGCTCGACGCGACGAGCTTGGGTGCGGGCATCGCGGCCGGCGTGTGGCCGGCCAGAATCTTCCGCAGGCGCTGGATGGCGCGCGCGTGCAGTTGCGAGACACGCGACTCGTTGACACCGATCTCGCGTCCAATCTGCTTCATCGTCGCATCGCCGAAGTAGTAGAGGCTGACGATGCGCCGCTCGCGTGCGGGGAGCAGGGCCATGGCCTTGCGCATGCGCTCGCGCGTTTCGCCCTGTTCGTAGAGCCGGTCCGGAGACGGCGGCTCGCTCGGGACGAGCACGGCCGGCAGCGTGGCGCTGTCGAGCGTCTCGAGGTTGGCGAGCGGCGACGTGGACTCGATCGTGTTGATGCGGACGATGGTCCGCTCGAGGCGGGCCTCGTCGGCGCCCACGCGACGCGCCAGGTCGGACAACGTGGGTTCGGCGCCGAGCTCCCGGCGCAGCGACTCGCGCGCGGCCTCGAGCTCACGGCGCACGCGACGCACGCCTCGTGGCCAGGCGTCGCGGCGGAGCGCGTCAATCATCGCGCCGCGCACCCGGCGCTCGGCGAATGTCTCGAACTTGATGCCTCGGTCCTCGTCGAAGCGGTTGGCCGCGTCCATCAGGCCGAGCACCCCGTCCTGGACCAGATCGCCCAGGTCAATCGAGTGCGGCATGGTCGACGCCATGCGTCGGGCCAGCGATTCGACAAAGGGCAGGCTGGCTGCGACTCGTTCCTGCTGGTGACTCGCCAAGGGCGCGCGTTGCATCGATGTCCTCCCGATGGCCCCAATCGGCCGCAGCCTGTAAGGGCAACTCCGGTGCCAGCGGCAAGGGCGAATGGAAGACAAATGTCGATGGATCTGACCAATCACACATAAAATATTGAAACGATTGAGTTTAGTGTCTGATGTCGCAGTGTGCAGCGGGGTGAAATGACGTGACAGTGGACCGGCTGTGTCGTCATTTCGTTGACACGAATGCCAGAATTGTCGGTTCGTCGACGCCTCTGCGTCGCAAGTTTCGGATTCTAGGGCTGACTTATGCGGCGGCGGAGGTCCCGCACAGTGGCGATGGCCTCGAGGGCGCCCGAAACGACCAGGGTGGCGCGGGCACGCTCGGTTTCGGCGGCCAGGCGCGATTCGAGCAGCTCGGCGTTGGCCAGCACCACACCGAGTTGGTTGTTGAGCCGGTGAAACAGGCCGGTCAGGTCGCCCTGATCGGGCGAGACGCTGTTGGCAGACGCGGCGAGCCGCTCGGGCAGCACGTTTACGCCCCCCGCAGCTCGCGGTGACTCCAGGTCTCTGGCTGCCCCGCCGATTGCTCGGGATCGCGCCAGAGCGTGTCCTCGAAGATGCGAACCGAACCCCCGGCCGTGCGGACGTACTGCACCTTGCCACCGGCGATCCAGTTGTAGATCGTGCGCCGGCTGACGCCGACAAGTTCACAGGCACGCGGAATCGAGACGGTCTTGCGGTCCAGCACCATGGGTGTCCTTCTGCTGCTGGGACTATCGGCGGGCGCGAACGCGCACTTTACAAGACGGCCCCTCTGCCCTCCCGCTGTCCTCCTGAACGTGTCAAAATGTCGGCACCCACCTTCATGGACGGCACCGAACTCCACCTGCTCCTGGTCGACGACGAAGCGTCGTTCCGGCAGGTCATCGCCGAACGGCTCGGCGAGCACGAATTCCGGGTGGTGCAGGCGGCCACCGGTGAACAGGCGCTCGAACACCTGAACGAGTTCGCCTTCGACGTCCTGCTGGTAGACCTGCGCCTGCCCGGCATCGGCGGCCGGCAGGTGCTCGACGAGGCCCTGTCCCGCTATCCGGAGATCGTCGCCATCGTCATCACCGGATTCGGCACCGTCCGCGAGGCCGTCGAGGTGACGCGGATCGGCGCCGAGGGGTTCATCACCAAGCCGTTCCAGTTCGAAGAGCTGCTGCACGAGCTGCAGGCGGCGATCGAGAAGCGCCGGTTGAAGCACGAGAACGCCTACCTGCGCGAGCAGTTGAACGAGCGGTTCCGGATCGACGGCATCATCGGCAGCACGCCCATCATGGCGAAGCTGTTCGCGCTGCTGCGGATGGTGGCCGAGACGTCGAGCACCGTCCTCATTTCCGGCGAGACGGGCACGGGCAAGGAACTGGCGGCCCGGGCGATTCACAACGGGAGCCCGCGCCGCCATCAGCGGTTCGTGGCCGTCAACTGCGGCGCCATTCCCGAGACGCTGCTCGAGGCCGAGCTGTTCGGTCACGTACGGGGCGCGTTCACCGGCGCCGTGGCCAACCGGCAGGGCCGCATCGAGCAGGCCCACCGCGGCACGCTGTTCCTCGATGAAGTCGGCACGATGAGCCAGGGGCTGCAGACGCGGCTGCTGCGGGTGCTCCAGGCGAAGGAGTTCGAGCGCGTCGGCGACTCGGAGACGACGCGCGTCGACGTGCGTGTCATCGCCGCGACCAACTCGGACCTGAAAAGGATGGTGGCCGACGGGACGTTCCGCGAAGATCTGTTCTACCGGCTCAACGTCATTCCGGTGCGGGTGCCGGCCTTGCGCGAGCGGCGCGCGGACATTCCGCTGCTGGCGCAGCACTTTCTCGAGCGGTTCGCGCGGGAGATGCCCGGCCGCGGGCGTGTGACCCTGTCGCAGGACGCCCAGCAGGCCCTGATGAGCTACACCTGGCCCGGCAACGTCCGCCAGCTCGAGAACATCATGGAGCGCATCTTCGCGCTCTCACCGGGACGATCGCAGCTCGGCGCGGCCGATCTCCCCGACGAGGTCCGCCAGGCCTACGTGCCGGTCGAGCCGGACGAGTACGCCATCCCCGAAGCCGGCCTGGACCTGGCCGAGCTCGTCTCCGATTTCGAACGATCGCTCATCCGGCGGGCGCTCGACCGGACGGGTGGCAACAAACGGCAGGCCGCCGACCTGCTGCACATCAAGCGCACGACCCTCATCGAGAAGCTGAAGCGACTGGAGCGTTGACGTGCCCCGCCAAGGACACTGGGTCATCATCATTGCGAGCACGCCGACGGCCTTCCGGGCCCGGCAGCCGGAGCAGTTGCTGCCGACGCTGAAGCAGTTGCAGCGCACGCAGAAGGACGCCGCGATGCGGTGGTTCGACGGGCGGCGCTTCTGGGCCAGCCCGGCAGAGGCCGAACACGCCGAGCGCGAGCGCAGCAAGGCGCCCAAACGGCCAAGGTCCTGGAGACCGGGCGGCGAGCATCGCGACCCGCGCGACCAGTACAAGCAGACGCGCGACCAGAAGCGCGCGCGCTTCAAGCAGAGGCTGAGGCGGCAAAACGAGGAAGGGCAGAGGCCAGAGGGCAGAGGGCAGAACGGGCGCCGGCCGCCCCGGTCCTCTGGAGTGCCGGACGGCAAGGGTCGTCCAAGGCGACCGCCGGCCGGCCGGAAGCCAGGGAAGGGGTTCAAGCCCAAGTGATCGCCCACATCGTTTTTTTCTCTCCGAAGCCTGGGTTGGGGAAGTCCGACCTAAGGTCGTTTGCCCAATCATTTCAGGACGTCTGTCGCCAGATACCATCCATCCGGCGAGCCAGGATCGGCCCGATCCTCGAGCTGACCGCCGCACCTGAGCCTAAAGTTGGCGTAAAGACCTATTCTGTGGCTGCGTGGCTCGAGTTTGACGACGGGGATGGGTTGGAGGAGTACCTCAAGCACCCCTCACATGAGGTGCTTGGGAAGCTGTTCTGGAAGTACTGCGGCTCAACGCTCGTTGCGAATGTCGACATGGCCGACCCGCTGAAAGACAGAGTCGGCGACGTGTTTGGCCTGTAGACCTATTTTCAGGCTCTGACCGGATCCAGGAAGAACTCTGAGATAAGACCACGGAGCTCTGGGACCGATTTCGCGTGGTTGACCGCAACCCGAAGGTCCGACCCGCCCTCGAGCCCCTTCGTGTACCACGCCCCGAGCGCCCGCAGCTTGTTGATGACCCATCGCTCTCGGCCCCGGGCGGGTGCCGGCGGCCCCGAAGCGGCCTGACCCGGCGCGGTATGCCGGAAGCCTGCCGCCTCGTTGACCCGTTCGGTCATCAGCAGGTCGATGTAGTCGAGCAGGAAGCGGCCACGCTCCTCGAGCGCGACCGGTGACCGGCAGCGACCGGCGGCCTGCTCGGACACCTGGGCGAAGATCCAGGGATTGCGCAGGGCGCCTCGTCCGACGAGCACGCCGCCGACGCGTCCGTTCTCGAGCCGGTCGACGATGTGTTCGGGCTCGACGCAGTCGCCGGATCCGAACACCGGGATCGTCACGCCTTCGGCGACTCTGGCGATGAGGCTCCAGTCCGACTCGCCCGAGTACGACTGTGCCGCCGTGCGGCCGTGCACGGCGACGGCTGCCGCGCCGGCGTCCTCGACCAGCCGCGCGAGCCTGGGCGCATTGATCTCGTGTTCGTTCCAGCCGGCGCGCATCTTGACCGTCACCGGGATGCCGACCGCGCGCGTCATCGCCCGGATGACGCCGGCAGCGTGCTCGGGCTCCCGCATCAGGCTGCAGCCGGCGTGGTGCTTCGCGATCTTCGGCACCGGGCAGCCCATGTTCACGTCGATGATGTCGGCGCCCATGCCTTCCACGATCTGGGCTGCGTCAGCCATCACCGCCGGGTCGCCGCCGAAGATCTGAATCGAGACCGGCCGTTCCTCCTCGGTGTACTCCGCGTACTCGAGCGTGCGGTCGATGCCGCGCACGAGGCCTTCGGAGCTGACCATCTCGGACACGACGAGGCCGCAACCGCCGAGGCGTTTGACGAGGCGCCGGAAGGCGGTGTCGGTCATGCCGGCCATCGGGGCCAGCGCGACCGGAGAATCGAGCGAGACGGCGCCGATCTTCACGGACGAAGGCCTGCGCCCTTGGCGCGAGCGGACATCTGCTGCTGGTAGAGCGCGCGGTACGTCTCGTCCTTCCACTCGATCTGCGCCTGCGCGCGCAACCCGTCGAGGTATCGGGCGGTTTCGGCGTCGGCGCGCTGGCTCTGAATCCGGCGCATGATCTCCTCGCTGACCTCGGCAAACGGGCGCGGTTCCGCGGCCGATCGCGACTCGAGGCTCAGCATCTGGAACCCGCGCGACGTCCGCAGTGGCTCGCTCACGTCGCCCACCTGGAGGCCGTCGATGACGGCTTTCATCGCCGGCGCCAGTTGCGCCACCTCGACCGGGCCGATCAGACCGCCGTTGGCCTTCGATGGCGCCTCGGACACCTCGGCGGCGACGGCGGCGAAGGCCTCGCCCTTGACGATGCGCTCGCGCGCCGCGTCCATCCGGGCCTTGACGCCTTCTTCTTCCGCCACGTTGACGACCGCCTGGCCGTCCCGCGTCTGGGTCTGGACGGGCAGGAAGATCTCGCGGAGCATCACCGTTTCGGGCTGCGTGAACTCGCCGCCGTTGACCCTGTAGTACTGCCGGACTTCCTCCTCGGTGACGCGAAGCCGCGGGTAGATCTCGAGCTGCTGCACGGCCTGCATCATGTACGACCGCTCGAAGTTCTTCCGCAGTTCCGCGAGCGTCAGTCCTTCCTGTGCCAGTGCCGTCGTGAACTGTGCGTCGTCGAGATTGTTCTGCTTCTTGATGTTGGCGATGCCTTCCTGGAAGCTGGCTTCGGTGAACTTCACGCCGAGGTCGCGCGCGCGCTGCGTGAGCAGCAATTCCTCGATCGCGTCGATGAGCAGGAGCGGCGTGACTTCGGAGAGCGCGGCGCGCAGGGCCGCATCGGTCTCGAGCGCTTTCGGGTCGGGCACCCGCTGGTTCCGCTCGCGCAGCGCCTGAATCTGCAGTTTCTCGAGCTCGGTCTGTGTGAAGATCTCGCCGTTCACCTTGACGATGATCTTCTGGACGATCTGGCCCTGGGCCAGCCCCAGAGGGCTCGCGGTGAGGGCCAGGATCGCGACCAGGCCGAGTGCAAGTGCGCGCGGTGTCGCTGTCACGGTGAAGAGCTCCTGTCTACGACCCCCGGCGTCGCCCGGGGTCATTTCCTTATCGCCGCAAGCAACCCGCCGAGCCGCTCGAAGAGGCCGCCCGGGGCCGCCGGATCCAGCGTCTTTTCGGCCAGAATCACCTCGCGGCGGAAGCCGGCCTCGACCTCGCGCGTCGCCCGGGCGGTCCACCAGGACGCCTTGTCGGGCTCGTCCGGCAGGTTCGAGGCCGTCGGTGTCTTCGGACGCAGCCGCACGCCGGCCGGCCTGAGGCTGGGTGCGCTCCCCGGCCGCCGGCTCTCGGGCGCCGCCTCCGGTTTCGACAAATCGAGCCTGAGCACGGCCGGCGGGAGCAGCGTCAGGTCGCCCCGCCGTTCGACCATCTTCAGCAGCGGCACCGGGTCGACCCTGGCGTCCTGCCTGAACTTTATGACTACGACCGTGCCCTCCCGGTCGAGCGACTCGACCCCCAGGCGGTCGGCCGCCAGGCGAATCCGGGCAAACTGGGCCAGATTCGCTACGCCGACCGGTGTCAATCCGTACCGGTCCGCCAGTTCCTCGAGCAGGCGGTCGACCTCTTCGGTGGACCTCGCGCTGGCCATCCGCCGGTACGTGGACAGCCGCTGGTTCATGTCCGGAATGTAGGCCTCTTCGATGCGGAGGTCGATTCGGAGATTGACCGTCGCGCGCCGCTCGTCCTCGAGGTCCTCGCCCTTGAGCTCGCGGATCGTCTCGTCGAGGAGCTTCATGTACATGTCGAAGCCGACCGCCTCGATGTGCCCGCTCTGCTGTCCGCCCAGGAGATTGCCGGCGCCGCGGATCTCGAGATCGAGGGCCGCGATCCGGAACCCGCTGCCGAGGTCACTGAACTCGCGAATCGCGGCCAGCCGTCGCCGGGCAATCGGCGACAACGTCTGCTCGGCTGGAATCAGCAGATACGCGTACGCCCGCCGGTCCGACCGCCCCACTCGCCCGCGCAACTGATAGAGCTGCGCGAGCCCGTACCGGTCCGCGCGGTTGATGATGATCGTGTTGGCGTTCGGGATGTCCAGCCCGTTCTCCACGATCGTCGTCGCCAGCAGCACGTCGAACTTGTGCGCGACGAAGTCGACCATCACCTTCTCGAGTTCGGCTTCGCCCATCTGGCCGTGGCCGACCCCAACGCGCGCCTCGGGCA
>DATKDF010000083.1:0-5781 GCA_035512795.1 Vicinamibacterales bacterium | reverse complement strand
CCTGACGTTGGCCATCGCGGCGGCCGGCGCACCGACCCTGGCGCTGCCCATGCGCTTCAACTTTCCGAACGACCCGCGCGCGGAACAGATGTACCCGGACGAGCTCGTCAACGTGGTCGTGTTCCACTACCTGCGAACCACGAACTTCGATCGGCACCGGATCTTCGTCAGCGCCGACGAATATCACCGGTTCCTGAAGCAGCGGCTCGGCGGTGTCGACGAGTCCTTTCAGCAGGCCGTGCGCGCGCGCCTCGGCCCGGACTATCCCTTCGACGCCGTGTCCCCGCCGGTGGCACGGCACACGTAGAGGCCGTAGCCGAACAGGTCGCCGCCGGCGTCGACCACCTCCAGCGCGGCCTCCCCGAACGCCTCGCGGTACTCGGCGTCGGTGAACAGGCCGAGCGCCTGGCGCTCGCGGAATGCGGTGACGTCCTCCGCGGTGCCGATCAGGTAGTCCGAGTCGAAGATCGAAAGGCGTCCCTCACGCCGCGTGACGTACATCCGCGCGACGGCGAGATCGGCTTCGTGTACCCGGTCGAACACGAGCCTGCCGCTGATGAACCGCTCCGGCGCAATCCACGGCTCGACGACCAGCGTGCCGCCCGGCCGCAGGTGGCGGGCCAGACAAGCGACTGCCCGCCGCAGATCCTCCGGAGTCGTGGCATACGCAATCGATCCGAACAGGCACGTGACGACGTCGAACCTGACCGGCAGGCGAAAATCCAGGAGTGAACCCTCATGGAGCGGAACCCCGGGGCACTTCTCGCGCGCGATCGCGAGCATCTCCCGGCTGCCATCGAGCCCCTGCACCTGATAGTGCTCGCAGAGATAGCGCAGATGCTGCCCGGTGCCGCACGCCACGTCGAGCAGGCTGGTGGCGTCGGGCGCCACGCGACCGAGCAGAAAGCGGAGCGCCTCGCACGCGGCCGCGTAGTCCTTGTGACGGCAGAGGGCGTCGTACACGCGGGCGGACTGCTGGTACACCGCGCTCAGCCCCCGCTGCCGTGCGCGCGCGGGACGGGCGGTGCCTGGCTCGTGAACTCACCGCACCGGTACGCCGGGAAGTATCCGAGACCTGTCGCGCCACGCTCGGCGACGAGGTGGGCATAGGCCTCGGGCTGGAAGATCCGTCCGCACAGGTACGTCTGCCGCGTGGCATTGGCCCAGCCCGCCTTGAACCGCCGTAGCCCGGCACTGGCCGGGTTGTCCGGCTCACCCGGCGAACTGCCGAGGTCGACCCAGCGCACCCGTCCGCGGAGCCACGCCATCGCGTGCCAGTACAGCGCGTACGAGGCCATGACGTCGTACCCGCGCGCGCTCGTCGCCCCCAGGTGGGCGTAGGCCACGTCGTCCTGCACGTACCAGAGATGCAGTCCCACGACCGCGCCTTCGCGAGTGGCCCTGAACGCGGCCAGCCCGGGCACCGACAACTGGTGGGCGAACGCCTCGCGCGAGAAGGCTCGCATCCCGACGATGTCATGCCGGGCGATGAGCTGGTCGTACAGCTCGATCCATTCGTCGAGCAACCCCCGCGGGGCCGGGCAGGCCTCCACCTGAACCGAGCGCAACGCTCGCGCGACGTTGCGCCTGTGTGTTCTCGGCATCGCCCGCGCGTCGAAGCGCGCTAGATCGATGGTGTAGTGCTCCTTGAAGGGCCAGACGACGTCGAACATCCGACGCCGCTCGGGCGCGGTGACCTCGCTGAACGGGTCCGTCACCAGCACCAGCGTCACGAGCCGAGGGGCGAGCGCCGGAAGGTCGAGGGCGAGCCGGGCCCAACGGTGGCTCGTGAAGAGTGGATAGCACCCCATGGCGTCCCACAAGTCCGATCCGGGGATCTGGCGTTCGACGATCCACGATCCGGAGTGCGGAAGCTCGACGGGATTGCCGTGGTCGAGAAACGACCGGGCGTAGGCGGGATGGTGGTATCCCGCGACGCGGCCGATCGTCACACCGCACCCGGCGGGCGAGGGTGCCCACCCGCGTCACGGTAGACGTACATCGTGTACTCGTACGCCCCGTAGTCGTGCCGGAGCACGAAGTGCCGGCTGAGGGATCCGCCGACGAACGCCGCCGCCGCGTCGAACGGCAGGTGGAACAGGTCGTCGCGCTCCCAGTCCACGAGCGTGGACATGGCATTGAATGCCAGTCCCCGCCGGCAGTGCCGGTAGACAACCGACGTCAGATCCTGCCAGTACCGCCGCATGACGTCCTGGCTGATCGACCCGCGGTAATTGAAAAGGCCATTCAGGATGGCGTAGTCGAAGTCCGGCAGGTCGGCGTCTGATTCGAGCACGTCCATCAGGATCAAACGGGCGTCGGGGCGACGCGCCCGCGCCGCCTCGAGGTACCTGGCGGAGATATCGAGTCCCGTATAGCGGACGTGCCGCCAGCGCGGGTCGCGGTCGACGTGATCGAGCAGGTGCGCGAGACCGCAGCCGACGTCGAGCACGGACACGGCCTCGTCGCGCTCCCGTATCCCCTCCAGCATGAGCGCGTACTGCCGCTCGGCCTCGCGCGCCGACTTCGTGTAGCCGGCGCCGCGAAAGCTGTCGCCGTGCTCGGTCAGGTCCGCTTCGCAGGCGACCGAGATGATCCGCTGTGGTGTCAGCGCCCCCCTCCCCGTCCGCCGGTCGTAGTCGTGGTCGTCGTTCGCCGCGTGACGCCGCGGCCGCCGGCACGCGGCCGCTCGTTGTTGAGCTCGGCGACGTCGACGTCCGTGCGCCGCGCGCCGAGCAGGTGCTCGGCGAAGTACTCGGCGCGGAGCCAGAACCAGTAGTTGTTCATGTTGCCGAACCCGTGCCGCTGGCCGGGGAACACGAAGAAGTCAAAGCGCTTGTTGGCGCGGATGAGCGCCTCGGCCATCCGGAACGTGCCGGCGTGGTGCACGTTGTTGTCGGTGTCGCCGGTGGTCAGCAGCAGCTTGCCCTTGAGGTTGGCCGCCAGCTCCGAATTGGTCTCGATGTCGTACTCGAACGTCACCTTGCCGTCCTTGTCGACGATCTCCTTGACGCCGTCGTGCTTCTCGGACCAGTTCAGGTTGTAGACGTCGTTGTTGTGGTTGCCGGCCGACGACACGGCGACCTTGAAGAACTCGGGATAGACGAGCATGGCGGCGGTCGACATGAAGCCGCCGCCCGAGTGCCCGTAGATGCCGACCCGATCGACGTCGATCCACGCGTGCCGGTCCGCGAGCTGCTCGATGGCGGCCTTCTTGTCGGCCAGGCCGTAGTCGCGCAGGTCACCGTAGCCGTAGTTGTGGTACCACTTCGACCGCGCCGGGTGGCCGCCGCGGTTACCGACGGTGACCACGATGAACCCGAGCTGCGCGAGCGCGACCTCGGTCGCATTGGTGGCAAACGACTTCTGCACGCTCTCGGTCTGCGGGCCCGGGTAGACGTAGGCGATGATCGGATACTTCTTCGCGGGATCGAAGTCGAACGGCCGGTAGATGACGCCATGGAGATCGGTCGTGCCATCGGCGGCCTTCACGCCGAACGGCTCGGGGTACTTGTAGCCGGCGGCCATCAACAGGCTGAGATCGGCGTCCTCGAGCGTCACCCGCACCTCGCCCTCGCGGTCGATGACGACGGCGCTCGGCGCGGTGTCGACGCGGGAGAAGTTGTCCACGAAGTACCGGACCGACTCGCCCGCCGCCACCAGGTGATCGAAGTTGCCGGGACTGAGCAGGCGCAGGTCGCGGCCGTCGAGGCCCACACGGTAGAGGTGCTGGTAGTACGGGTCTTCACCGGCCTCGCGCGCGTTGCCGATGAAGAACGCGAGCCCAGCCTGCTCGTCGACACCGACCAGCCGGCGTACCGCCCACGGCCCCTCGGTGAGGCGTCCCTTCTCTGTGCCGTCCGGCCCGAAGCGGTACAGGTGCGCCCAGCCGTCGCGTTCGGACCACCAGATCAGATCCCCGTTGGCCAGCCGCTCGGGATTCTGGTGCTCGACGTAGGTGTTCAGGCGCTCCTCGATCACGACGGTGACCTGACCGGTGGCCGGATTGACGCGCGCGACGTCCACCCGGTGCTGGTTGCGGCTCCGGCGCCAGAAGTACAGTTCGCTCGAATCGGGTGAGAGCCACGTCGTGATGGCGGGCTCCGTGCTGTCCGGATAGTTGAACCGCGGCGCATTGAACACGCCCATCGTCTGGTCTTTCCAGGCCGATGCGGCGTCGAGCGTCTTCATCGACCGGGCGGCCATGTCGAAGACGACGAGTTCACGCTGGGTGACGTCGGCCTCGCCCGGCATGTCGTACTTGTACGTCTCGAGTTCGGGCCGGGTGTTGCCGACCGCGTGCACGACCCAGAGCTCGCCGACCTTGCGGCGGTCCATTCGGACGAGCGAGAAGTATTTCGCGTCGTGCGACCAGGAGATGGCCGGCCGCTGCCGATCGTCCTTGTTCTTCACGCGCTCGGCATCGGTCTGGCCGGAGGCGTCGCCGACGTAGCCGTAGTCCTTCGCGCCGTCCCCGGTCAGCTTGATTTCGGTGACCGTCACCGCACGCTCGGCCGTCTCGGCCTCGTCGCCGCTCTTGCCGCGCCGCGCATCCAGGATCTTCTGGTAGTCCGCATAGGAGATCATGAACAGGTTGTAGTCCCGCCCGAACACGACCCACTGCTTGTCGGGCGACACGGCCGCCCAGCCGGGATGGCTGTCCGGTTCCTCGTAGTCGGCCAGTTCGCGAAGCGACTGCGTGCTGATCGTGTACTCGAAGTGGTGCACGAGCTTCTTCGGCTGCGCGGCCCGGGCCTGCTGCTGGCGCTCCTCGCGCTGCCGCTCTTCCCGCATGTCGTTTTCGACCGGGTCCGGCGGCGCGTCCTGCGACGAGGTCACGTCGAACTGGATCGTGTCGGGCCCGATGAACCGGATCGATGAGATCGGCAGGTGCTGGCCGTCGTACGGGTCCTTCGTGATTCGCGTCAACTCGGCCGCGATGCGGTCGTTGTCGAAGATAGGCTGCTTCGAGCCGGCGTTCGGGTCCACCAGCATGAAGTTGGCGCCGGCGGCCGTCTCGTGGCGGTACCAGAAGCGGTCGCCGCCCTGGACCCATCGCGGCTGCACCGACAGCGACTTGGTGAGCTGCGACAGTTTGTAGGGGGCAAACCGGGCGGCCAGCTGCCAGTTCGCCTCGCCCCTCACCGGGATCGTGCCGTCGCTCGGCCGGGCCGGTGCGTCGGCCGGCGCTGCCGGGAGCGCCGCGGCCTGCGGGGCCTGACGCGGCGCCTGCTGGGCGCCGAGCGTGCCAGCCGACCACGGGTTGGCGAGAAACGTCGGCGCGACGAGCGCCATCGTGACGAGAAGGAGCAAGCGGCTCTTGCGGATCACTGACCACCTCCGGAAGCGTGACGAGGAATGTGGAGAAAATACAGCCGAACCGGTCCTGGCGCCAAGTGAAAGTGACCGCCTGCTGCACCCCGGACCCGGACCGTGCTCGCCACGTCGCGCTCCAGCCCCAGGTCTTCAAGACCCTGCTCTACCTCGTGCAGCATCCCGGCCGTGTGATCCCGAAACAGGAGTTCTTTGCCGAGCTCTGGCCGGGCACGATCGTGACCGACGGTGTGCTGACCCGCTGCATCGAGGAGCTGCGGCAGGCTCTGGACGACCAGGCCCGCGCATCACGTTTCATCCGCACCGTGGCGCGAGTCGGATATGCGTTTGACGTCGACGTCGAGGCCGGCACGGCGGCCCGCGACGACGTCGTTCCGGCACTGGCCGTCCTGCCCTTCAGGCCGCTGGCCGCCTCCGACCGGGACGAAGCCCTGGAACTGGGGATGG
>DATKDF010000082.1:0-5893 GCA_035512795.1 Vicinamibacterales bacterium | reverse complement strand
ACCACACCGCCCCACTCCCGATGGATCTCCACCTGCGACGCGATGACGTTCGACCGGATGCGCCACGGCCGCGCGGCGTCGCCCGTGGTCTCGACGACCGCCGCCGCGGTCTCGTCACAGGAGGTCTCGATGGCCAAGATGATCATGAATTCAGTGAGTTTGTGGATTGAGTGGATGAGCGCATGAAATCAGTGAGTTCGCTAATCCGCTGAATTCTGGAAGAGCGCCCGCAGCGTGTCGCCGTAGGGTGCCCGCGCGATGCCGCGCTCGGTGATGATGCCGGTCACGAGCGTGTGGGGCGTCACGTCGAAGGCCGGGTTCCAGACCCCGGCGCCGTCGGGCGTCAGTTGTACGGCCCCGAGGTGCGTCATCTCGCGGGCCGCGCGCTGCTCGATCGGAATCTGGCTGCCGTCGGTGGTCTCGAGGTCGATGGTCGACAGGGGCGCGGCCACGTAGAAGGGCACGCCGTGGGCCTGCGCCAGCAGGGCGACCGTGTACGTGCCGATCTTGTTGGCGACGTCACCATTGCGGGCGATGCGGTCGGCCCCGACCACCACCATGTCGATGCCGCCCTGGCGCATCAGGGGACCGGCCATGCTCTCGGTGATGACGGTGGTCGGCACATGGTCGCGCACGAGCTCCCAGGCCGTGAGCCGCGCGCCCTGGAGGAACGGGCGGGTTTCGTCGGCATAGACCAGCGTCACTTTCCCCTGTTCGGCCGCCGCCCGGATGACGCCGAGCGCCGTGCCGTAGCCGGCCGTGGCGAGCGCCCCCGCGTTGCAGTGGGTCAGGATGCGGGCCTCGGCCGGCACGACGTCGGCGCCGAACCGGCCCATCGCCCGGCAGCTCTCGACGTCTTCATCATGGATGGCTTGCGCCTCCCGGTCGAGCCGATCCTGGATCTCGCCGACCGACGCGCCGGACTTGACCACGTCGGCAAACGTGCGCTTCATCCGATCGATCGCCCAGAACAGGTTGACCGCGGTGGGTCGCGTGGCGGCCATCAGGTCGCAGAAACTGGTGAACTCGGCGGCGAACTGGCGCGTGCCGGTGGCCTTGCTGCGACGCATGCCCAGGGCGATGCCCATCGCGGCCGCGACCCCGATGGCTGGCGCGCCCCGAATCACCATCGTCCTGATGGCCCGGGCGACCTCGGCCGCCGTTTTGCAGTGAACGTAGACCTCTTTGGCCGGCAACTTGCGCTGGTCGATCATGACCACGGCGTCGGGCTGCCGCTCGATCGTCGGAAGCATGCCGCAAGGATACCGAAGAACGACACCGGAGTCAGAGCCGCGCGATCACCTCGACCAGCAGGTCGCCGAACGCCGGGCCGGCGCGTTCGGCCGCGGCAAGGACGTCGTCGGCGTGAAGCGGTGCGGGCAGGATCCCGGCCGCCGCGTTCGCGATGCACGAGAGTCCCAGCACTTCGAGACCCATCTGGTGCGCGACGAGTGCCTCAGGCACCGTCGACATGCCGACTGCGTCGGCGCCGAGCACGCGGAATGCCCGGATCTCGGCCGGCGTCTCGAAGCTCGGGCCGGACACGGCCAGGTAGACGCCGTGGGCGACCGCCACGTCGGCCGCGCCGGCTGCCTCGCGCGCGATCCGGCGGAGGCGCTCCGAGTAGACGACCGTCATGTCCGGAAATCGATCGCCCCACCGGTCGTCGTGCCCACCGGTGAGCGGGTTCTGTCCCATCAGGTTGATGTGGTCGTCGATGACCATCAGCGTGCCCGCTCCGAAATCCGGGTTGATGCCGCCGCTCGCATTGGTCAGCACCAGCACCGGAATGCCGGCCCGACCGATGACGCGGATCGGCAACGTGACGACATCCGGTGCGTGGCCCTCATAGAGGTGCGCCCGTCCGGACAACACCAGCACCCGCTTGCCTCCGAGTCGCCCGGCAATGAGCCGGCCCTCGTGGCCGGCGACGCCCGCCGGGGGCCACGGTGGCAGGTCACCGTAGGGCGCGGCCACTGGATCCTGCAGGCGCGCGGCAAACCCACCCAGCCCCGACCCGAGCACGACGGCCACGTCAGCCGGCAGCAGGCCCCGCTCGCGCAGGACGCTCACGACCCGGTCAACACCCTCGACAGTCGTCACGGCAGACTCAGGTCAGCATGGCCGCGATCGCCGCATTGATGAGCGTGGCCATGAAGCCCCCGAGGAGGGCCTTGCCGCCGAGGCGCGCCAGATCCCCGCGCCGGGCGGGCGCCATGGCGCCGATCCCACCGATGAGGATGCCGATCGAGCCCAGATTGGCAAAGCCGGTGAGCGCGTAGGTCGACAGGACGAGCGATTCGCGGCTGAGGTCCTTGTACTCGTTGGTGAGTTTCAGGTACGCGACAAACTCGTTGGCCACGAGCTTCGTGCCGAGCAGGTCGGCCACGATCGGCACCTCGGCCATCGGCACGCCGATCATCACAGCCGCCGGTGCGAAGACGACGGCGAAGATGCGCGCGAGCGTCAGTCCCGGCCAGGCCGCGCCGAGCAGCGCGTCGGCCAGGGCCAGAAAGGCGAGAAACGCGATGAGCATCGCCGCGACGTTGATGGCGAGCCACGTGCCGTCGGACGCGCCGGCCGCCACCGCATCGACCGCGTTGGCGTGCGTGCGCTCGCGGGTGGCCGCGGCCAGCCGCGCCGTCTCCGGCTCGGCCGTCTCCGGCAGCAGGATCTTGGCCAGGTACAGACCGCACGGCGCGGCCATCACACTCGTCGTCAGAATCGCGACCGGATCGGCGCCGAGCGCGATGTAGATGGCCATGACGCTGCCGGCAATCGTCGCCATGCCGCCCACCATCATCGCGAGCAGTTCCGACTGGGTCATGCGGCCGACGTACGGCTTGACGATGAGCGGCGCCTCGGTCTGCCCCATGAACACGTTGGCGGCCGCCGCCAGGGTCTCCGCCCCGCTCGTGCCCATCACCTTCATCATCACGCGGGCCATCAGCCGCACGATCACCTGCAGCACACCGAGGTGATAGAGGAGCGTGAAGAACGCCGACACGAAAATGATGACCGGCAGGCCCTGGAACGCAAAGATGAACCCGCCCGGAAAGAGCTGCTCCATCACGGCCGGATCGGCCAGGCCGCCAAAGACAATGGCGGTGCCGGCGCCGGTGAGCGCGAGAAACTGGCGCACGAGATCGGCCAGCGCTTCGAAGAACTCGTAGATCGGGCGACGACCACCGATTTCGAAGCGCAGGATGAGGAGGGCGAGCGTCACCTGCAGACCGAGCCCCCAGAAGACCGTGCGCCAGTTGACGGCACGCAGGTCCGACGAGCAGCCCGCGACCAGCGCGAGAAACCCGACGACGCCAATCGCGCCCCGCACGCCGGACGGCACCACGCCGCTCACCACAAAGGCGAGCACGCCCGCGGCGATCGCCAGGCCGAAGGCCACGAGCCGCAAGGATCGGGACGAACGTGACGAGGTCATCGAGTGTCGACGGCGCGGCCAAGTATAGTGGGAAACGCATGACGGACACGGTTCGCGTCCTGCTGTCGGCTGCCGTCCTCTCGCTGTCGGCGTTTGCGGCATTCGCCTGGCGTGTCTCGCGTACCGAAGCCGCCGGCCCCGAACGGCTGGTCGGCCAGCTGCGACTCGCGCAGTGGGCCGCCGTCCTGCTCGCATCGACGGGCGGCGCCGCAATCGGGTTTGCGGCCACCCAGGCCACCATCCCGATGGGCACGATCGACGTGACGGTGGCCGTTCTGTGCGTCCTGCTGGCCGGACTGGTCGTCATGTCCGAACCGCGCGTGGGCCTGCTCGTGGCCGGTGCGGGATTTCTGGCCCACGCACTGTTCGACGTGGCGCATCGGCCGGGCGGCCTGTCGGATGCGCTGATGCCCCGATGGTTCATCGTCGGAGCCGCGGCCTGGGACCTGTCGATGTCGGCGATCTGTTTCTGGGCGCGACGGCGATGACGCCGTTTGCCAGCCGCGTGGTGCAGATTGTCGGGCGCATCCCGGCCGGGGCGGTAGCCACCTATGGCGACGTCGCGCGGCTGGCCGGACGGCCGGGCGCGGCCCGGGCGGTCGGCACCATCATGCGGACCGCGAAGGTGCCGGGCCTCCCCTCCCACCGTGTCGTGGCCGCCGGCGGCCTCGTCGGCGGCTATGGAGGGGCGCCGGACCTCAAGGCCGCGCTGCTGTCGGCCGAGGGGCTGGTCGTCCGTGGCCGGCGAATCCGGCACTTTGCCCGTCACCGCTGGCCTCGACCCGTTTGGTCCGGCTGAACTTCCACCATGCGCGCCTCCGTCTGTCTCCCTGAAGGACCGGCAACGCCAGCCGACGATGAAGCCGTCTAACCCTGTGACCGGCAGCCGCTGGGACGCCGACCGGGCACTCGCGCACCGCTGCCAGACGCACGCCCCGGGCGCGTTCGAGGAGCTGTATCGGGCACATGCCCCACGGCTGTTCGGCCTGTTGTGCCGAATGGTCGGCCGAGGCGAAGCGGAAGACCTGCTTCAGGACGTATTCCTGACAGCACACCGGAAGCTGGGGCTGTACCGCGGCCAGTCGGCACTCGGGACGTGGCTGTTCCGGCTGGCCACCAACGTCTGCCTCGACCACCTGCGCAGCCGCCAGGTGCGGCAGGCGGGCCTCAGCGATGAACTCGATGCCGAGCCGGCGCCCCACGGCACGAGTGCGGGACCGATTCTCGGGGTGCTCGACCGGCTGGACCTCGAGCGGGCACTCTCGACACTGCCGCCGGGCTGCCGCACGGTCTTCGTGCTGCACGACGTCGAAGGACGCGAGCACCGGGAGGTGGCCGAACTGCTGGGGATCTCGGATGGCACGTCGAAGTCGCAGCTGCACAAGGCGCGGCTCCGGCTGCGTGAGGCGCTGGCCCGACGGCCGGCACGCGGTGAAGCGAACCCATGAGTGACTGTCGGCACGTGCACGCGCACCTCAGTGAGTGGGTCGATGGCGACCTTCCGGAGGCGCTCCGCGCCCTGGTGGAGACCCACGTCGACCAGTGCGCAGCCTGTCGCGGCCTGGCCGACGACCTGGCGCGCATCCGCGACGCGGCCGGCCGCCTCGGTCCCATCGCACCACCGGACCACGTGTTTCTCGAAACGGCCGGCCAGCTTCACATGGAGCAACCGCCTCGAGAAGAGACGCGCGCCGTGCCGTCGGCTCGCCGCGCCACCGTCCAGTGGGTGGCGATTGCCGCCACACTCGTGCTCGTGACGGTCGGCCTCTGGACGATTGCCCGGCCCGGAGCCCCAGGCACCGCCACGGGGACGAGCGCGGCTCATCCAGCCGATCTGGTCGCAGCCGAACTCGAGCTGGCCGTGCAGCACTACGAGCGGGCCATCCAGACGCTCGAGTCGATGGCGGCAGCCGACCAGCTGCCGATCGAGCCGGGCACGACGGTCACCCTCCGCGCCAGCCTCGACGCCGTCGACGAGGCCATCGCCGAGAGCCGGCAGGCGCTCGACGCCACTCCGGACAGCCAGCCGGCGCGCGAGAGTCTGTTCGATGCGCTGCGCCAGAAGGTCGGCCTGCTGCAGGCGACGGTGCAGTTACTGAATGACGTCCGGCCCGACGGGAGCGAGCCGGCCCCAGCGGCCGGTCGATCGGGGCGCAGTTCGTGACGCGAGGCATCCGGCTAGCGGCCGCCACGATCGGCCTGATCGCGTTGGCGGGTGCGACCAGCCTCGCCGGCCCGGCACCGACCGATCAGCGCGGCAGCTTCCGGGCCGAGGTCGTCGACCGCGCCACCCATCGGGTGCGCGTGCCGGCCGGCGGCACGCTGGTGTTGACGAACATGGTCGGCGACATCGAGGTCCGTGCCGGGACGGGGCCGGAGGTGCGCGTCGACGTCGTGCGGGTGGCCCGCGGGCGGACCGATGCGGACGCGCGACAGGGTCTGGCCGGCGTCACG
>DATKDF010000081.1:0-23786 GCA_035512795.1 Vicinamibacterales bacterium | reverse complement strand
GCCGGCTCGCACGTGGGCTGAGAGGGCCTCGACGGTCATCCCGAATAGCTTACTCCGGCCGCGCGCGGCACCCGCCGGGCCGGGCGGGCTCGTCGAAGAACCGGAGCGGCCCGGCCTCGGTCACCAGTCCAATCGCGGCTGCTTCCCGATAGTACGCCGTCAGGCCGCGCACCGCGGCAACGTCGAAGCGAAAGGCGAGGTGATCGCGCAGGTACTGGCGCGCCAGGGGCTGTCGCTCGGGCGCGCCGGCGCAGTACGCGTCGGCGACCTCGTCGGCATGCGCCATGCCGGCGTCGGCCGACGCCTGAAGTAGCTGCACGGTGGCCGCGTCGGCCGCGCCGGATCGGCCGGCCCAGAACGCCCAGACGAACGGCAGGCCTGTCATCGCCGTCCACTCGGCGCCGAGGTCGATCTTGGCCAGGCCGCGTCCGGGCGCGTCGAGGAAGAGCGCCGGGTCGCCGATGAGCAGCGCGGCGTCGGCGCCGGCGAGCATCGCGTCCAGGTCCGGCGGCGCCGGCACGAACGCGGGCGCGATGCCGAACCGCCGCGCGCAGAGGATGCGCGTCAGCACGGCCGACGTCCGCGAGGACGTGTCCAGGGCGATCGTCCGGACCGCCGCGAGCGGCATCCGCGTGAAGAGCGCCACCGACGCGACCGGGCCCTTCGATCCAATGCAGACGCCCGGCACGATCCGATCGTCCGGCCGGTCGAGATGCGCAATCGACGGCACCATGCCCAGATCGATCGAGCCGTCGGCGAGCCGCTCGGCGCAGACCGACGGCACGTCGAATCGGACCGACACGCGGTCCGGATACTGCTCGAGCCCGTAGACCAGCGGCCGGACGTTCAGGTAACTGACCGCGCCGAGACGCACGGGCCGAATCATCACCGTGGCTCGAAACGGCCGTCTCGCTCGGCCGGCGCCGCAAACGCCGCCCGGATCTGCCGTTCGATGTCCTCGCGAGGCGATCGGCGCCGTCCAAGCTGGAGCGTGTCCATCGCAGCGACCGCGTCGAGGTCGCTCGCCCCGTACGCCAGGGCGACCTGCGCGAGCTTGGGACCGTAGAGTGCCCAGCTCACCTGAATCGCGGTGACGTTCGTGCAGAGCCGTGCCAGCGCGATGGTCCGCACGTCGTCGTAGCCGGTCGAGGGCTCCTCGACCGGGTCGTGCTCGGGGAGCGGGGCAAACGCCAGGAGCGCGCCCGTCTCGCGCGCGACGACCTCGGCGCGCTCGATCAACGTCAGGCGCGCCTCGAAGGGCGCGCGATCGACGGTGGCGCGCGGCACCGCGAGGCCACCCTGCCGGGCGGCCCGCACGGCCTCGACGGCCGCGTCGGCGTCGCCGAACCGATCGACCGGCACGGCCGACACGCCGACGAGGCCATCGGCCGAGAGCGCGCGGGCCAGGTCGGCGAGCGCCTGGTGATCGCCGCCAACCAGGTCGACCAGGTCGGCGAGCGAATACCCCGTCAGCACGGCGTCGGCTACGAGCGGCGCCGCCGCCCGCACGCGCGCCCGCGCCTCGTCGACCGACTCGGGCCGCCCGACCAGGCGGACTTCGCCGGCCTCGCCCCGATCGACGCCCTGCCCCGCGGTGACGGCGGCGACGCGCACGTACGTCACCCTGTCGCCGTGCCGCGCGCGTCGCGCCGCCTCGGCCAGCATGCCGACGCTCACCAGATCGGGACACGCCACCAGCCGCTCGGCATCGACGCGGTCGAACAGCGTACGCGCGAGGGCCTTCGGTTCGAGATCAGCGAGCCCGGTCACGAATCGCCTCCCAGATGGCGGCCGCCTTCCGTCCGGCGGCCTCGGTGGTGGCAAGGCGTTTCGGGAACGTGCGGGTCACGCCTTCGGACGGCCACTTGCGGGTGGCGTCAATTCCCATCTTGCCGCCGAAGGCCGGCAGGACCGCGGCGTCGTCCAGGTCGTCGACCGGCCCCGTGGTGATGACGACGTCGCGCGACGGGTCCACGTGCGTGCCGGCAATCCACGCGACCTCGTGCTCGTTCTGCACGTCGACGTCCTTGTCGACGACGACGATGCACTTGGAGAACATGAGCTGGCCGAGCCCCCAGAACGCATGCATGATCTTGCGCGCGTGCCCCGGGTAGCGCTTGTCGATCGAGACGAAGACGATGTTGTGGAAGATGCCGGCCGACGGAAAGTGCATGTCGACGATCTCGGGTATCGTCTTCTTGATGAGCGGCAGGAAGATGCGCTCGCTCGCCATGCCGATGTAGACGTCTTCCATGGGGGGAATGCCGACGACCGTCGTCACGTACACGGGCTTCTGCCGCATCGTGAGGCATTCCAGGTGGAAGACCGGGTAGTCGTCGGGCTGCGAATAGAACCCCGTGTGATCCCCGAAGGGGCCCTCGCGCCGGCGCTCGCCCGGTTCCACGTAGCCCTCCAGCACGATCTGCGCGTTGGCCGGCACCTCGAGATCGATCGTGCGGCACTTGACCATCTCGACCCGGCGCTTGCCGAGAATGCCCGCGAGCATCAGTTCGTCGAGGCCCTCGGGCATCGGCGCCGTGGCGGCATACTGCAGCACCGGGTCGGCCCCGAGCGCGACGGCGACGTCGAGACGCCGGCCCAGACGTTCGGCGACCCGGTGATGCTGGGCGCCGCCCTTGTGTCGCTGCCAGTGCATGCCGGTCGTCCGGCGGTCGTAGACCTGCATCCGGTAGGTGCCGATGTTGCGCATGCCGGTCTCGGGATCGCGCGTGATGACGAGCGGCAGCGTGACGAACGGTCCGCCGTCGTCGGGCCAGGTCGTCAGGATCGGCAACTCGTCGAGGCCCCCGTCGGGACGGACGACTTCCTGGCACGGCGCGTCCTTGACCGTTTTCGGCATCAGGTCCGTGAGGCGCGTCGCCAGGGGCATCAGCTTCAACGCGTCCATGAACCCCTTCGGCTGGGGCGGCGTCGTCAGCGCCTCGATCTCGTGCGCGAGTTCGTCGAGCGTGTCGACACCGAGCGCGAGACACATCCGCGCCAGCGACCCGTACAAGTTGGCCGCCACCGGCATGCTGTGCCCCGTGGGCTGGTCGAACACGAGCGCCGGGCCGCCCCCGGGCGACTTCGAGACGCGGTCGATGACGGCCGAGATCTCGAGCGCCGGATCCAGAGACTCGGTGACGTGCACCAGATCGCGCCGCTTCTCGAGTTCGGCGATGAATGCGTTGATGTCAGCGAACATTCCCTCTGTCCCTCAGGTCGCAATCGCTTCCGCGACGCGCGTCGCGAGGGCGAGCGCGCGCCGGCCCGCCTCGCCGGTGACCGTGGGCGGCCTGCCGGTCCGCACGGCGTCCACAAAGTCGACCAGCTCCCGCCGGAGTGGCTCGTCGCGCTCGACGGGCACCTTGCCGCCCTCGATGCCGGGCCGCGTGCCCTCGCCGGGTGCGATCCGCCAGACCTCCAGTTCCTGGTCACCGTAGTCGATCGAGACGTAGCGATCGGGCTGGAAAAACCGTACCTTGCGCACCTTGTCGCGGCTGATGCGGCTCGCCGTGACGTTGGCGATGCACCCGGACGCAAAACGCAGGCGCGCATTGGCGATGTCGACCCGGGGCGAGAGCACCGGCACACCGACCGCCTCCACGCTGACCACCTCACTCGGATCGACGGCCTGGAGAATGTCGAGGTCGTGGATCATGACGTCGAAGATGACGTCGATGTCGAGGCTCCGATCCGGGAACCCGCTCAACCGATGCACCTCGATGAAGCGGGGCGTGGCAACGAGCGGCAACGCGGCCTGCACGGCCGGATTGAACCGCTCGGTGTGCCCCACGGCCAGGTGCACCCCCGCCGCGGCCGCCAGCTGGATGAGCTCGTCCGCTTCGGCGAGCGATGACGCCATCGGCTTCTCGACGAGCACGTGTACCCCGGCCTCGAGGAACGGCCGTGCCACCGCCAGGTGATCCTCGGTCGGCACCGCGATCGACACGGCCTCCACGCGACCGACGAGCGCCCGGGCATCGGTCAGCGCCTCGGTCCCGGCTGCCGCGGCCACCGTCCCGGCCCGCTCGGTCAGAAGATCGGCAACGCCGACCAGCTCGACCTCCGGCATTGCCGCGAGCAGTCGCGCGTGATGCCGGCCGAGATGGCCGACGCCGACGACACCGACGCGGAGCCGTCGTGCCGCCGTCACGGTCGCACCCGACCGACGACGACGATGCCGGCCGCGTCGGCGGCCTGGATGACCGCCGGGCCGTCGAGCACGAGCGTCCGGCCGGCATCGATCGAGAGCCCGTCGGCCCCGGCCGCGCGCATCGCGTCGATCGTGGCGACGCCGACAACGGGCACGTCGAACCGCATGTCCTGCCGTGGCTTGGCCACCTTCACCACCCGCGTGCCCGGGCCGGCCAGCTGGCCCGCCCTGGCGATGGCGGCATCGGTCCCCTCCATCGCTTCGACGGCCACGACCGCGCGGGCCTTGACGACCACCGTCTGCCCCACATCGACGCCGGCCACCGTGTCGGCCACGCGGTACCCGAAGGCGAAGTCGCCCTCCATGTCGGCAGACGGCCGGAGCGTCCCGAGGACGCCGGCGCCGGCCAGCAGCGGCGAGAGCAGCGTCGTCGAGTCGATGAGCGTGATGCCGTGGCCGGCGAGGACATCGGCGATGGCGGCGATGAGTGCGTCGGTGTTGCGCGCCTCGAGGCGCGTCAGCACCGACAGGAGCGTGAGGTCCGGCACCACGCCGCCAAAGAGCTTGACGTGCTTGACTTGCCCGGCCATCACCGCCTGGGTGACGCCGGCCGCTTTGAGCACCTTGATGCAGCGCCCGAGTTCCCCGAGGGTAATCCAGGTGACGGCGGCCTGGCCGAGCTCGGTGGCCAGGTGGTCGAGTTCGGGTGACGCCTCCCCTTCAATCGCGACGACGACGACGTCGTGGCCGATCTGACGGGCCGCGCGCAGGGCCAGGACGGGGAACGAGCCGTTGCCGGCAATGATGCCGAGGGGCACCGTCACTCGGCCTCGACCATGTCCTCGAGCCGGCGCGCCGGCCGCCGGAGGATCACGCCGCGCTGCGCGGAGGTGATGAACTCGACGAGGTACCGCACCTCCGGCGCCGACAGGGTCGGATCGCGGGCGATCACTTCCAGGGCGCGGCTCGTGTTGTGCTGGACGAGCTGCCGGTAGGCACGCCGGAGCTGGTCGATCGTCTCCGCCGTGAAACCACGGCGCGCCAGGCCGATGGCGTTGACCCCGTAGATCCGGGCACGGTTACCGACCGTCTTCGCATACGGCAGCGCATCGCGCGTGACGACCGTGTAGCCCCCGACGAACGCATGCTGCCCGACCCGGCAGAACTGGTGCACGCCCGAGTAAGCGCTGATGGTCGCGTAGTCCTCGACCGTCACATGGCCGCCGAGCGTCGCGGCATTGCCGAAAATAATATGGTTGCCGACGTGGCAGTCGTGCGCGACGTGCGCGTAGGCCATGAACAGGTTGTGGTCACCGATCGACGTCGTGCCCCCGCCCCCGGCCGTGCCCCGGTGAATCGTCACGAACTCGCGGAACACATTGCGGGTGCCAATCGTCAGCCGCGTCGGTTCGCCACGGAACTTCAGATCCTGCGGCGCCAGCCCGATCGACGCGAACGGGAAGATCTCTGTTTCGTCGCCGATCTCGGTGCAGCCGTCGATGACGACCGACGCGCCGATCCGGCAATTGCGGCCAATCACGACCCGCGGCCCAATCGTCACGAACGGCCCGATCTCCGTCCCGTCGCCGACGACCGCGTCGGGACTCACGATGGCCGTCGCATCCTGCTGCACCCCGCGTCGTCGGCCCACCGGCTCGAAGGCAATCACCAGATCCGCCTCGGCCACGACCTGGCCGGCGACAGTCGCGACCGCATTCGCCCGCGCCAGCGTCCCCCGCCGCTTCCCCAGCGTGACGGCCAACTCCAGCCGATCGCCGGGCACGACCTGGCGCCGGAACTTGGCGTGATCGACCCCTCGCAGCCACGCGCGTGCCCACGGAATCTCGAGCCCGTCCAGGAGCAGCGCCGCCACCTGCGTGAGCGACTCGATCATCAGGACGCCCGGCATCAAGGGCGTGCCCGGAAAGTGGCCCTGGAAGAACTCCTCGCCGACCGTGACGTTCTTGATGGCGACGATGTGGCGGCCGGGATCGAGCGAGGTGACGGCGTCGACGAGCACGGCCGGATAGCGGTGCGCCAGGCGGTCGATCACCGGAGGTATGTTCATCGGCGCTCGGCCCTCCCGCTCGTATCGTATTCCCCAGCCGCATGTGCCCGTCAGGCGAAACAAGAGGACGCTGTCCGGCGCCCGTCGGCGAGTGCACCGGAAAGCGTCCTCGAAAGACCGCGTCTCTTGCCGAGCGGTCGACCGCTACTTCGCCTCGTCGAGGGCCTTGATGACCTCGGCTGTCAGGTCGAGCCCGCCGTGCGCCGCGAGGAGCCCGGCGTCACCCACGGAGAAGACCATCCAGAGCCCGCGGGCCAGGCGAATCTCCTCGACGACCGGAATCACCTTCAACTGGAACTGCCCGGTCAGCTCCTGATTGAGCCGCTCGCGCTCGACCTGGTAGCCCTCCTGCTCGAACTGGAGCGTCCGGGTCCTGACATCGATGTCCTTGGCCATCGTTGCCAGCACGTCCGGGCTGAGCAGGTCGCGCTGGGTGTTGACCTTGGCGCGCAAATCCTCGATTTCCTTGTTCTTGGCCTGGAGCTTGGCGGTTTCCTCCTCATCGAACTTCCGGATGCGTTCCGAGCTGGCCTTGCCGAAGGCCGACTGCTGGATCACAGCCTGGAGGTTGACGAAGGCGATCTTGGCGTCGGCCGGAAAGGCAATCGGCTCCGCCGCGGCCGGGGGCGCCTGCGGGGTGGCCGGAGGCGGTGTCTGGGTCGGCGGCGGGGTCTGCGCCCGGAGCGACCCGGACGCCAGGAACCCTGCCACGAGGACGGCTACTGCAATGCGGTTCATCTCAATCACACCTTATCCGGTAAAGGTTATCGCAGACCGGCGCGCGCGCGCCAGCCCCGGCGGCCGTGGCCGGCCCGCCTGCCCTTAGGACGCCGGGGTTGGCCGAAAGGGCGTCGGGGCGCCCGACTGCCGGACGCCCCCGGCCGTCCAATGGACAGGTCGGGCCGCCCGTCTCGGCCGGCGGCGCTTCCGTCGGTCCGGTAGAATGTGACAGGCTTGTTCGGATGCGAGGAGCGTACATGCGTCGATCGATCGGTTTTCTGGCGGTACTGATGACCACGGTGGCCCTGTCCACATCGGCGTGTGGCGATGATGACCCGCCGACCAGCCCGACGCCGTCCACCGACCCGCCGATCGTGACCGAGACGTTCACCGGCGCCATGAACCCGAACGGCGCCGTGACGCACCCCTTCTCGACCGAGGCGGCTGGCGTCGTGACCGCCACGCTCATCACGGTGGCACCGGACAGCTCCACCCGCGTCGGCCTCGCCATCGGCACCTGGAACGGCCTGGCGTGCAAGATTGAACTCGCCAATGACAACGCCGCCCAGGGCGTCACCGTCACCGGTTCGGCTTCGGCCTTCGGCAGCTTCTGCGTCCGCATCTACGACATCGGCCAGCTCACCGGGAACATCACCTACGAAATCCGGCTCACGCATCCCTGACGCGCGTTCCCGGTGTCGGGTGCCTGGATGAACCCGGGGCCTGGTGTCGGGTGTCGGGTGCCGGGTTCGGTGGGTTCCGGGCTGCGGGTTCGCGGAACGACTTGACGCGGATCAGCGCTTCAAGCGCTCTTCACGCCCAGCACTCCAAGCGCTCTTCACGCCGAGCACTTCATGTGCTCTTCACTCCCAGCACCTCAAGCGCTTTCCACTCCTAGAACGTCGTGCCGACGGCGAACCGGAACGTGAACTTGGGCGTGAGCAGGCCGTTGTTGGTGAAGATCCGGCCGCGTGACGGGTTGTAGGCGGCAATCAGGCGGAACGGCACGTTGACGACCGGCATGAAGAATCGGAGTTCGAAGCCGGTCGACACCTTGAACGATGCCGTTTCGCCGACCGACACGATCTCCGGTTCGACCGGACGGATGAACGTGGGGGTCAGCGTCGACGTGGAGAAGCGGAACGGATCTGACAGCACCGGCACGATGACACCGGGCTGCCGGGTCACCTCGATCGGGTCCTTCCAGCGAAACGGGTCGCCCACGTCCTGCACCTGGCCGGCATCGAAGAACGCGAGGACCCGCACGGGGCTGGCGATGTCGACGGCGTACTCGGCGTTGAAGACCAGGCTCTTGTTGCCGCCCGTGAACAGACCGGTGCGCGCGTCGCGCGGCGAGATGCTCCGCAGGTCGAAGCCGCGGATGTCGTACTCCCCACCGAGGAAGTACTTCTCGAAGATCGGCAGAATCGTCGTGTCGCCCCAGGGCCGGATGTAACGCGCCTGGGCGCGCATGCCGACCGACATCCGCCGGCTGAGCGACCGGTACCAGGTCCCCTCGAGCCGTCCCTGCAGGTAGCTCGTGTTGCCGCCAAGACCCGCGTAGTCGGCCGCCACGGTGTAGCGGGTGCCGGCGCTCGGAAAGATCGGCTGGTTGACGGTATTGAACACCCAGCTCGGCGAGATCTTGCTCACCGTGCGATGGCCATCCACGTTCAGGAGCAACGAGTCGACGAGCAGCGGATTGAACGCCAGCACGTTCGGGTTGAGAAACGCCTCGTTGATGTCGTAGACGCGGACGGCCTGAAAGCTGTAGCCGATGAAGACCCGCGAGTAATCGGACGCCGGCAACCCCAGGACGAGGTTGCCCCCGGTCGAGTCCTGACTGAACTGGAACGGGTAGCTGAACGTCCGCTTGAACACGTCGGCGCCGATCGTGATCGGCCGATCGAACATGTACGGCTCGCTGAACGACACCTGGTAGTTGTCGGCGTAGGCGCCCTTCTGCATCGACACCGCAAGGACTTCGCCGCGGCCGAGGAAGTTGGCCGTCTGATACGACAACTGGCCAAAGAACCCGTCGTACTGCGAGACGCCCGCACCGAACGTGATCTGGTTCCGATTCTGCTCGACCACCCGCATCGTGACGTCGACGAGGTTGGTCTGGCCGGGCACTTCGGTGACTTCGACCTCGTCGTTCGTGCCCTCGAACGGCTGGAAATAGCCGAGCTGATTCAAGCGGCGAATGCTCTCCTGGAGCCCCGCCGTGTTGAACGGCCCGCCCTCCTGGATCCGCATCTCGCGCCGGATGACGGCGTCATGCGTGGTCGAGTTGCCCGTGAAGGTGATGCGGTTGACGAAGAAGCGCTCGCCTTCGACCATCTCGAGCGTGATGTCGACGACCGGATCGGCGCCGGGCACCTGCGCGTCGGTGGCGCCCGCCGTGGCCGGGTCGCCGGCCTCGCCGGGGAACTGGAAGTCGGGCAGCACGCCGATCTTGTAGAAACCCAGCTGGCTGTAGATCTTCTGGACCTCTTCGACACCCTTGTCGAGCTTCTCCCGGTCGAACCAGTCGCCGGGCTGAATCTTGAAGAGCGTGAGCAGCGCGTCGCCCGCCAGGCTCTTGTTGCCCGTGATCGACAACTTGCCGACCCGGTAGCGCAGGCCCTCGTCCACCGGAATCCGGAGCCGGACGGCCCGTTCGGATCCGTCCTCCGAGTCCTCGATCGTCTCGACCTGTGGCAGGCCCACCCGGGCCCGCACGTACCCGTTCTTCAGGTAGAACCGCTCCAGGGCCTCGGCATCGTCGGCGAACTTGGTCTCCCGGTACGTGCCCGCGCCGGTGAAAATGGAGAACAGACCCGGCTGGCGGTTCTCCCGCAACTGACGGCGGAGCTTCCCGTCGGCAAACACCTGGTTGCCATCGAACACAATCTCGCGAATCTGGTACTTCGGCCCTTCCGTGATCTCGAAGACCAGGTGCGTGAGCTTGGGCCCCCCCGGCAGTTCCCGGAGCTCGGTCTCGATGTTGACGTCGTGGTAGCCCTTGTCGGCGTAGAGCTCACGGATGACACTGCGGATCTGGCGGATGACCGTCTGGTCCACGAACGAATCGAGGTTGATGCGGATCTCCCGCTCGGACATCGCGTCTTCGATGGCGCCGATACTCACCCGCTCGGACCCGACGTAGTCGACGACCTTGACGCGCGATCGCTCCTCGAGGTGGAAGATGACGTGCTTGCCGCCGACCCCGTTGGCGTAGGGCTCGTCGAGGACCTCGACCCAGAGATCGTCCAGAAACCCGGTGTTCCAGAGATTCCAGAAATCGTCCTGGATCTTCTGTTCGTCCCAGGCCACCCACTTGTCCTGGCTCGGCAGCGACCACTCGGCGCGCAGGTGGTTCTGGTAGGTCTCGGGATCGACGAACGTCTCGTTGGTCGGGTGCGCGCGAAGCTCGACGCACCGGTACAGGGGCGGCGAATCGGCCGGCGGCAGCCGGGCCGGCTCGGGGCACACGGTGCCCTCCTGGGCGGCCCGCGGCGGCTCCTGGGCGGACGCCGGCACGAGCGGGAGGGCCGCAAGGCCCAGCACGAGTAGGGTCGGACGAAGCATCAGTCTCTCGGATTGGCTACCGGGCGCCCGGGCACCCGATCTCAGAGTTTACAAGAACCTTAGACGGTGACGGCCAGTGGCCGGCCGTCCTCGTGCCCGGCAGCCCGCCAGGCCAGCGACCCGCCGTCCATGTAGATCTCGATGGCGCCCGGCCGGAGGTGGCCCCGGATGAGCTCCTCGGACAGGGGATCCTCGATGTGGCGCTGAATGGCCCGGCGCAGGGGCCGGGCACCGTAGGACCGGTCGCCGCAGGTGATTTCGATGATGCGATCGACCACCTCGGGCGCCACCGTAATCTGCAGGCGGCGGTCGGCCAGGTGCGCGTTCAGGTTGTCGATGAGCAGCCGCGTGATCTGCCGCAGGTCGTCGTCACCGAGCGGCTCGAACACGATGAGCTCGTCGACGCGGTTGATGAACTCGGGGTTGAAGGTCTTGCGGACCTCGCCCAGGACCATCTCGCTCACCGACTTCTGCACCTCGCGGGCATCGGGCACCTGGAAGCCCATCGACGCCTGCTTCTGAATGAAGCGCGCGCCGATGTTCGACGTCATGATGATGATCGTGTTCTTGAAGTTCACCCGGTTGCCGAGGCCGTCGGTCAGGTGGCCGTCCTCGAAGACCTGGAGCAGGATGTTGAACAGGTCCGGATGGGCCTTCTCGATCTCGTCGAGCAGGACGACCGAGTAGGGATTCCGCTTGATCTTCTCGGTGAGCTGCCCGCCTTCCTCGTGGCCGACGTAGCCGGGCGGCGACCCGATGAGCTTCGACACCGAGTGCTTCTCCATGTACTCCGACATGTCGAAGCGGATGAGCGCGTTGTCGCTGCCGAACAGGAAGTTGGCCAGCGCGCGGGCCAGCTCCGTCTTGCCGACACCGGTCGGCCCGAGGAAGATGAAGCTGCCGACCGGCCGCGCCGGGTTCTTCAGCCCGGCCCGCGACCGGCGGATGGCCCGCGAGAGCGCCGAAATCGCCTGCGCCTGGCTGACCACACGCCGATGGAGTTCCTCCTCCATCCGGAGCAGCTTGTCCCCCTCGTCCTCGTTGATGGAGGTGAGCGGCACGCCGGTCCAGGTCGACACGACTTCGTCGATCTCCTGGCGCCCGATCGGGATGCGCGTCGAGGCGGCCCGGACGTCGAGCCGTTCGCGGACGACCTGCTGGGACTCGCGCGCCTGGGTTTCCAGATCGCGGTAGAGCCACGCCTTCTCGACGCTCCGATCCACGACGGCCTGATCGATCTGCTCGACCGCCAGGCGGATGCTGCGGCTGATCTCGCCGAGCTCCGGGCTGGCGTCGGCCTCGCGCAGCTTGGCGCGGGCGCCGGCCTCGTCGATGAGGTCGATGGCCTTGTCGGGCAGGAACCGGTCCGTGATGTACCGGCTCGACTGATAGACGGCCGCTTCAATGGCTTCGTCCGAGTACTCGACGTGGTGGAACGTCTCGTACCGGTCCTTGATGCCCGACAGCACCTGGATGGCCTCGGATTCGCTCGGCGGGTCGACCTTGACGGCCTGGAATCGCCGCTCGAGGCTCCGGTCCTTCTCGATGTACTTGCGGTACTCGGCCGGGGTCGTCGCGCCGATGCAGCGGATCTCGCCGCGCGAGAGCGCCGGCTTCAGGATGTTGGCCGCGTCGAGCGAGCCTTCGGCCGACCCGGCACCCACGAGCGTGTGGAGCTCATCGATGAACACGATGATGTTCGGGTTCTCGGTGAGTTCCTTCATGATGGCCTTGAGGCGCTCTTCGAACTGCCCCCGGTACTTGGTACCGGCCACGATGAGGGAGATGTCGAGCGCCAGGATGCGCTTGTCGGCCAGGAAGTGCGGGACGTCGCCCGACACGATTCGCTGGGCCAGCCCCTCGACGATGGCCGTCTTGCCGACACCCGGCTCGCCGATGAGCACGGCGTTGTTCTTGGTCCGGCGGCAGAGGACCTGCTGCACGCGGTCGAGCTCGTTCTGCCGGCCCACCAGCGGATCGAGCAGCGCGCGGGTCGCCGCATCCGACAGGTCGCGGCTGAACTCGGCCAGGAGCGGCGTCTCCTTGGGTCGGGCCGGCGCCGTCTTCTCGTTGAGGAGCTGGACGATGTCCTCGCGCACGCTCGACAGCCGCATTCCCTTCTCGTACAGGATCGACGCGGCCACCGACCGCTCCTCGCGGAGCAGGCCGAGCAGCAGGTGTTCGGTGCCGATGTAGGTGTGCAGCAGCCGATCGGCTTCCTCGGCCGCGTACTGCAGGACGCGCTTGGTCTCGGAACTGAAGGGGATGTCGACCGACGTGGACACCTTCTCCTTGAAGACCGTCCGCCCTTCGATGTCCTTGCGGATGTTCTCGAGCGACAGGTGCGATCGCGTGAAGATGCGGCTCGTCAGCCCCTTGCCTTCACGGATCAACCCGAGCAACAGGTGCTCGGTCTCGATCGCCGTGCTGCCGAGCTGCGTCGCTTCGTAGCGCGCGAAGAACAACACGCGCCGGGCCCGTTCCGTGTAGCGTTCAAACATCTGGCCGCTGCCGGGGGCGGCTCGCCGCCCGGCCATCCCTGGTCCGCATTATACGGCATCGACCACGGTCCAGCGGACCGGGCCGCCTCAGGCGGCGCCGACCGCGCGCCCGTTCGCCATCCGGACCATGCGATCGCAGGCTCGCGCCAGGACAGGATTGTGCGTGACGATCACCGACGTCAGCGCGTGCTCGCGATGCATCTCGCCCAGCAGCGCATGCAGATCCGCGGCCGTGTGCTCGTCGAGGTTGCCCGTGGGCTCGTCGGCCAGCACGAGCGCCGGCCGGTGCACGAGCGCCCGCGCCACAGCCACCCGCTGCTGCTCGCCCCCCGAGAGCATGCCCGGCCGATGCTGCGCACGGGCCGACAACCCCACCCGCTCGAGCACCGCCTCGGCGCGGGCCCGCACTTCGTCGAGCGGGCGCCCGGCCAGCCGCAGCGGCATCTCGACGTTCTCGAGCGCCGTGAACTCGGGCAGGAGGTGATGGAACTGGAAGACGAACCCCACTTCGGTCCGCCGGAACGCCACGCGGGCCTCGTCGCCCAGCGTCTCGATGGCGACGCCGCCCACGTGCACCGAGCCGGCCTCGAACGCATCCAGGCCGCCGAGGACGTGCAGGAGCGTGCTCTTCCCCACCCCTGACGCGCCGACCACCGCGACCATCTCGCCACGCTCCACCGTCAGGTCGAGCCCGCGCAGCACGTCCAGCCGGCCGACACCGACCGGGTAGCTCTTGACGAGTCCCCTGACCTCGATAAACGCCATCACTGATTCCGGAGCGCCTCGGCCGGATCGATCCGCCCGGCCTGCCGCGAGGGATAGATCGTGGCGAGGAAACACACGAGCACGGCCGACAGGAAGACGACCACGACGTCGAACGTCTCCACGCGGAACGGCAGATAGGTGATCTGGTACACGTCCGACGGCAGGGTGATGAGCCGGTTGCGGTCGGCGATCTCGCAGACGAGCAGCCCGAGCCCGAGCCCGACCGTCGTCCCCACCAGGCCAATCGCCAGCCCCTGGTAGATGAAGATCCGGCGAACGAGCGACGCGGGCGCGCCCATCGTCCGGAGAATCGCGATGTCGCGACTCTTCTCCATCACGAGGAGCACGAGCGAGGCCACGATGTTGAGCGCCGCCACCATGATGATCAACCCGATCGTGAGCGAGATGGCGACCTTCTCGAGCCAGAGCGCCGAGTAGAGCGGCGCGTTCAGTTCGGTCCAGTCCGACAGGATGTAGCCGGGGCCGAGCGACTCGTCGATCTCGCGCCGGAGCCTCGGCGCGACATCGAGGTCGGTGACCCGCACTTCGATCAGGTCCGGTCCGGCGCGCCGGAGCATCCGCATGGCGGCGTCGAGGCCGACGACGGCCGTGGACTGGTCCGTCTGGAGGAGGCCGAACTCGAACAGGCCGACGATCTCGAACGGCCGGGGCCGCGCCGCGACCCCGCCGGGCACGACCGCCACCTGATCGGAGATGAAGAAGACGACGTCCCCGACCGAGACCCCGAGACTCTTCGCGAGGCCCACCCCGACGAGCATGCCGTCGCGCGCGTCGGGCGACCGGTTGGCCAACGCCTCGAGCGACCCTTCACTCATCGCCGACGCGAGCTCGGTGACCGACGTCTCGAGCACCGGATCGACGCCGCGGAGCGTGACGGGCGTCGCCGCCCCGGCCTGCCGCGTGAGCAGCCCGAGCGAGGTGACGACCGGTGCAGCGGCCTCGACGCCCGGCAGAAAAATCCGCTCCCGCATCGCCTCGAGATCCAGCACGCCCGGTCCGGCCTTGTAGATGTACACGTGCGCCGAGCTCCCGACGATACGATCGCGCAGTTCCTGCTGCACGCCCGTCATCAGCCCGAGCGCGATGATGAGCGCCATCACGCCCACCCCGACCCCGAGCGTCGAGACGATCGAAATCAGCGAGATGAACGCCTGCCGTCGTCGGGCGGTCAGGTACCGGCGGGCGATGAACCAGGGGAGGGACATGCCGTGCCTATCGGGCCCGCATCAGCGGAAACAGAATCACGTCGCGAATCGACGGGCTGTTGGTGAGGAGCATGACCAGCCGGTCGATGCCGATGCCCTCGCCGCCGGCCGGCGGCAGGCCGTACTCGAGCGCGCGGATGTAGTCCTCGTCCATCTGGTGGGCTTCGGCGTCGCCGGCGGCGCGTGCGCGCAGCTGGTCCTCGAAACGGCGGCGCTGCTCGGCCGGGTCGTTCAACTCGCTGAACCCGTTGGCGATCTCGAATCCGCCGGCGTAGAGTTCGAACCGCTCGACCGTGTCGGGGTCGTCGGACCGCTGCTTGGACAACGGTGACACATCGGTGGGAAAGTCGAAGACGAACGTGGGCTGGACCAACTGGTCCTCCCAGAGCGCCTCGAAGATCGCGAGCGCCGTCTTGCCGGCCGCCGGCGTGACGGCCGGATCCAGGGCGAGGCCGAGCGCGCGGGCGATCTCCCCTGCCCTGCGAGCGTCGCGCAGATCGGCTTCGGTCACCTCCCGGCCCAGTCGGGCCGCCGCCGCCCCGGCAGCAGCCGGGCGCAGCGGCAACCGCCGGTACGGCGGCGCGAGCGACACCGTGCCATCCTTCCACGGCACGTCGAGCGCGCCCACCGCCTCGAGGGCCACGGCCGGCAGGAGCGCCTCGGTGAACCGCATCAGGTGCTGGTAGTCCACGTACGCCTCGTAGAACTCGAGCATCGTGAACTCGGGATTGTGCTGCGTCGAGATGCCTTCGTTGCGGAAGTTGCGGTTGATCTCGTAGACCCGCTCGAGGCCGCCGACCGTCAGCCGCTTCAGGTAGAGCTCGGGCGCGATGCGCAGGTAGAGCGGCATGTCGAGCGCGTTGTGGTGCGTGACAAAGGGCCGCGCCAGCGCCCCGCCGGCGATCGGCTGCATCATCGGCGTCTCGACTTCGAGAAACCCGCGGTCGTCGAAATACCGCCGGATGGCGGCCACCACCTTCGATCGCGTCTCGAACACGCGCCGCGACTCGGGGTTGACCGCCAGATCGAGGTGGCGCTGCCGGTACCGCAGTTCCACGTCGGCCAGACCGTGGAACTTCTCGGGCATCGGCAGCAGGCACTTGGCCAGAAACACGAGCTCCTCGACCCAGACCGTCAGCTCGTTCGTCTTCGTCCGGAACACCCGTCCGGCCACGCCGACCTGGTCGCCGTAGTCGAGCAGCCGGTAGATCTGGAAATCGCGCTCCGAGACCGAATCGGCCCGCACGTAGGCCTGCACGCGGGTGCGGCCGTCGGACAGCACCAGGAAGTTGGCCTTGCCGAACGCCCGGATCCCGAGCACTCTCCCCGCCACCCGCACCGTCGGACGCTCGGCCTCGAGCTCCTCGCCCGACTTGCCGCGGTGCGCCTCGACCACGGCCGAGACGTCGGTCGTCCGGTCGAACCGGGTGGGATAGAGCGCCACACCCAGTCGACCGAGCTCCTCGAGCTTGGCTCGGCGCTGCGCAATCTGCTCTGCCTCGTTGGACATCGGTTCCTCAGACTTCGCGGCCGAGCGCGCGGCGAATTGAATCGAGCACGCCGTTGACAAACCGCGCCGACTCGGCCGTGCCGAAGGCCCGCGCCAGTTCGATGGCCTCGTTGATGACCACAGCCGGCGGCGTCGCGGTCACGTGCTGCAACTCCCAGGCCGCCATGCGGAGCACGATGCGGTCCACCACCGCCAGCCGATCGACGCGCCAATGTTCGGCGTGGCGCCCGATGAGCTCGTCGAGCGACGCCTGGGCGGCCACCGTGCCCCGGACCAGGTCGGCGGCAAACGCCCGGACGAGCGGCGCGGCGTCGGGCCGATGGCCGGCGAAGTACGCGTCGAGCGCCTCGTCCGGTGTCGTGCGACCGACTTCGCAGAAATAGAGCACCTGAAGCGCCGCCTCACGCGCCTGGCGGCGGGGCCTCGTCACCGGTGCCCGCGCCCCGCCGGCGGGCCGAGGCGCGTGTACAGGCGCGCCATGTCGAGCGCCGCGAGTGCCGCTTCCCGGCCCTTGTTCTGTGCGCCCTCGCCCGCCCGCGCCAGTGCCTCGTCGACGCTGTTGGTCGTCAGCACGCCGAAGGCGACGGGCACACCGGTGGCCTGCGCGGCAGAGGTCAACCCCTGGGCGGCGGCCGCGGCGATGTAGTCGAAATGCGGCGTCTCCCCGCGAATCAGGCACCCGAGACAGACCACCGCGTCCCAGTCGCCCGACGCGGCCACGCGCGAGGCGGCCTGCGGCAACTCGAAGGCGCCCGGCACGGCAAACGTCTCGAGGCGGCTCGGCGGCACGCCGGCCTCGGCCAGCGCGGCACGCGCACCGGCCTCGAGGCGGTCGGTGATGAACGCGTGATACTGCGAGACGACGAGCGCGATCCTCATCGTCCCGTGAACTCGGGCTTGCGCTTCTCGAGGAACGCGCGAGTGCCCTCACGCATGTCGTCGGTCGTCGAGACCAGGCCGAACAGGGTCGCCTCGTAGGCCTCGGCGTCGGCAAACGGCATCTCGAGGCCGCCGGCCACCGCGTCGAGGATGTAGCGCATGGCCACGGGCGCCTTGGCCGCCAGCGTCGCCGCCAGGGCCGCCACCTCGGCCGCAAGCGTCGCGGCGGGCACCACCCGGTTGACCAGGCCGATGCGCCAGGCCTCGTCGGCCGGAATCGGCGCGCCGACAAGCAGCAGCTCGAGCGCCCGGCCGCGCCCCACGAGTCGCGGCAGCCGCTGCGACCCGGCATAGCCCGGGATCAGGCCGAGATTGATCTCGGGCTGGCCGAACTTCGCCGTGTCGGACGCAATCCGCATCGTGCAGGCCATGGCCAGCTCGCATCCCCCACCGAGCGCGAAGCCATTGACCGCCGCGAGGACCGGCTTGCCCAGCCGCTCGATGCGATCGAAGAGTGTCTGCCCGCGACGCGCGTGCTCGCGGCCGCCGACCGGCGACTGCACGGCCAGTTCGTTGATGTCCGCACCGGCGACAAACGACCGATCGCCCGCACCGGTCAACACGACGACGCGCACACCCGCGTCGGTGCCCGCCGCGTCGAAGGCAGCCGACAACTCGTCCAGGGTCGCCGTGTTCAGCGCGTTCAGGACCTTGGGACGATTGATCGTGATCGTGCGAACGGGGCCGTCGTTGGTGATGAGCAGGTTGTCGTAGGCCATAAACCGGCCGATTATACTGCGCGGTCCCGGGCCCGGAGGCGGGCGGCCACGAGCGCCGCGCCCGCACCGAGTGCCGTGCCGACGGCGTCGGCGAGCAGGTCGCCGCCTGACATCGTGCGCCCCGGGACGAAGGCCTGGTGGACCTCGTCGAAGGCGCCGTAGCCGACGCCGCACACCCAGGCGAGGACGGCGGTACGGATCGTCACGGCCGTCCAGTCGGCCGCGGCGAGGGCCCGGACGAGCAGTACCCCGAGCAGGCCGTACGTCCAGAAATGCAGGTTCTTGTCGGACACGCCGGACGAGCTCGTGTCGAGATGCGGCACGCTCGACACAGCGAAGATGGCCGCCATCAGACCGATCGGCGGTCCCCAGACGAAGAGCCAGCGCGCCATCGGGTGGTCAGGCAAACGCGAAGTACATCACCCAGCCGATGAGCCAGCCGCCCACGATGAGGCTCGCGAAAATGCGCATCGCGAGCGACACCTGCGCGCGGGGATCGTCGCGCATCAACGTGCCGAACACGATCGACACGGCCGCACCAAACAGGAGCATGACGCCCAGGTGAGACGTCATCGCGGTTTCCGCCCGGTAGCCAGATCGGCGGCGTCCATCACGACGAGGACATTCAGGAGGCCGGCGGCGATGAGAAAGGCGTTGCCGTACTCGTAGGTCGCCGCCACGACGTCGCCCCGCCCGGCTCCGACACCGACCGCCACGGCCCGCGGCAGCAACAGACCCCACTCGGCGAGCGCGGCGAGCAGCACGAGGATGTCGCCCGACTGGAGCGGAAACAGGCGCCCGCCGAATCCCAGACCGAACGCAAACATCAGCAGCAGCGTGACGCCGAAGACCGAGGCCTTCTGCACCTGTCCGTTCAGGAAGTGACCGGCGCCCGGCACGAGCCACGCCAGGAGGATCGTCAGCGCCGATCCGGAGCCGGAGGCCGACGTCGCCTGCGCTCGATCTGGAGGCGTCGGTCGTGCGGGACGCGTCATGGCCGCTGAGTGTACCCGATTGGTTGATCGGGTCCCCTGACCAGGTCGACGATGACGAGCGCCACGGCCGCACCGAGTGGCAGCGCGGCCAGAAAACGGATGGCATTGGTCATCGGCAGCAGGTTCAGCCATTCGAGACCGAGCGTGACAGCCGTGGGTACGGCGGCGAGCGCGAGGAAGAGCCGGGCACGGCCGGCGAGGCCACGGCGGCCGAACCCCAGGCCGGCAAGCACGGCGCCAAACGGCGCCGCCAGATACAGGCCGCTGCACCGCGCACACACGGGCCACGACTGTCCGGCGGTGTGAAACGACCGCTCGGGCTGCTGATGGCACACGCGCGCGGCCGCCAGATAGACGACCGCCCGCCAGGCCGGCGCATGGTCCTGCACGGCCGACGCCAGGACGACCGGCCAGCCGACCGTCGCCGCCACGAGCCCGGCCGCGACGAGGCGGCCCGCCTTCGCCGTCACGTCAACCGGCCGTGGGCAGCGGACCGAACTGCCGTTCGTACCGCCCCAGGAACTCGCGCCATGTGTACGCGTGACTCTGCCCGCCCAGGTGCTCGAGCGCGTAGGTAGCCGCCACGCTGCCGATCTGGGCGCAGATCGCGGTGTCGAGGCCAATCGCCAGACCCTTGAGGAAACCACCGCGGTAGGCGTCGCCGACGCCGGTCGGATCGGCCACGCGCTGCGGCCGCACGGCCGCCACGTCGACCCGCCTGTCGTCGGCAATGACCGACGACCCATGTTCGCCCCGGGTCACGACCAGAATCCCGGCTCGCTCGAGGACCTCGGCCTCGGACAGGCCCGTCTTCTGCCGCAGCAACTCGAACTCGTAGTCGTTGCAGATGAGGATGGCGGCGCCTTCCAGCCCGGCGGCCAGCTCCTCGCCCGACATGCGCGCGCACTGCTGGCCCGGGTCGAACACGAACCGGATGCCGAGCGTCCGGCACTCCTCGGCGTACTGCACCATCGCCGACGGGTCGTTCGGCGAAATGATCGCCAGATCCACGTCGCCTGCCGTGCGGAACGACAACTCCGGCGCATGGGCCATTGCGCCGGTATAGAACGACGCGATCTGGTTGTGGGCGTTGTCGGTGCTGCAGAAGAACGACGCCGTGAATTTCCCCGGCACGTCCCGGACCAGGGAGGTGTCGACGCCGGCCTTTTCGAGCCACTGCCGGTACTCCGGAAAGTCCTGCCCCGCCGTGGCCATCAGCACGGGCCGCTCGCCGAGCAGCGCCAGCGTATACGCGATGTTCGGCGCGCACCCGCCCCGCCGCTTGTCCATGCTGTCGACGAGAAAACTGAGGCTCACCCGCTCGAAGTGCTCTGGCAGGAAGTGCTCGGTGAACCTGCCGGGAAACGACATCAGGTAGTCGAAGGCGATCGAACCGGTCACGATGATGCGCATCTGTCCTCTGCCCTCTGCCCTACTTCAGGTATTTCCCCACCAACGGTGCCAGCCGCTCCCGTGTTGCCGGCGGAATGGCCTCGGGCCGCGTGATGATGGCCGTCGCCAGCGCCCGCGCGCACTCACACGTGCGCGCGATCGGCAGCCGCTCGATGGCCTGCGCGATGATCGCCTGCGCCGTCTTCGCGTTCTCCAGCAGGTGGCCGATGATCATCTCGACGGTCACCGAATCGTGAGCGGGATGCCAGCAGTCGTAATCGGTCACGAGCGCGAGCGTCACGTAGCAGATCTCGGCTTCGCGCGCGAGCTTGGCTTCCTGTAGGTTCGTCATGCCGATGACATCGAAGCCGGCGGCGCGATAGGCGTTCGACTCGGCGATCGTCGAAAACTGCGGACCTTCCATACAGACGTACGTCCCGCCCCGGTGCACCGTGGCGCCCGCCGCCCGCGCGGCCTCCCAGGCCACGTCGGTCAGCAGGCGGCAGAACGGGTGGGCGAACCCCACGTGCGCCACCAGCCCGTCACCGAAGAACGTGCTGACCCGGCCGCGCGTCCGGTCGAAGAACTGGTCGGGCAGCACGATGTCGAGCGGCTTGTAGTCCTCGCGAAGGCTGCCAACGGCACTCGCCGAGAGGATCCACTCGACGCCGAGTGCCTTGAACCCGTAGAGGTTGGCGCGGAAGTTCAGCTCCGACGGCGAGATCCGGTGCCCGGCGCCGTGCCGGGCGAGAAACGCCACGCGGCGCCCCCGGCACGTGGCGAGGACATACGGGCCTGACGGCTCGCCAAAGGGCGTCGAGACGACGCGCTCCTCGCGGTCGGTCAGCTCCCCCATGTCGTAGAGTCCCGAGCCGCCGATGATGCCGATTTGCACTGGTGCAGACATAAGCCGGTGGCGATCGGCGGCCCGAAACGCGGGCGCCGGACCCCGAAGTTTAGCCCAGGTTGACTGCCTCGACCGTGTGCCGGCCGCCCGTCTCGCGGATGATGCCGGCCGGCAGCACCGGGTCGTGTTCGAAGAACACGACCGTCCCCCGCTCGACGGCCCCCGTGAGAAAACGGCGCTTGGCCGCGAGCGTGTCCATCGGATGCAGGTCGTACCCCATGATCCACGGCAGGCCCACATGCGCGGCCGTCGGCATCAGGTCGGCCACGAAGGCCGCCTCGTGTCCGTCGGATTCGATGCGGACGATCTGATGGTGCATCGTGTGGCCCCCGGTCCGTTCGACCCGAATCCCCGGCAGGATCTCGACATCCTCGTCGACGAAGTCCACGACGCCAGCCTCGGCGAGCGGGACGAAGTCGTCGGCGAGATAACTGGCGCGGTTGCGCTCGTGCGGATGGGTGGCATCGTCCCACTCGGCCCGGCGAATCACGTACCGGGCACGGGGAAACCGGGGACCGACGCGGTCGCCCTCGCGTATGGTGAAGCCACCCGCATGGTCGAAGTGCAGGTGGGTCGCGATGACGAGATCGATGTCGCCGGGGCCGAGGCCGGCGTCGGCCAGCGCGTGGTCGAGATGCCGCCGCCGATCGAAGCCGTAGATGTCGGCCTCACGGCCGCTCATCTTGTCGCCCACGCCGGCGTCGATGATGACGTTGACCGACCCGGTGCGCACGACGAGCGGCCGCAGGCCGAGCGTGATGCGATTGCGCTCGTCGGCCGGCGCCTTCTTCTCCCAGAGCGGTTTGGGCACCACGCCGAACATCGCGCCGCCGTCCAGACGGAAGTAGCCGTCAAACAGGGGGACGAGGGTGAAATGACCCAGGCGGAAGTGACTCATGACAAATCATCACGGCTGGTCCTGATCTGCTTGAGCTCGATCAACAACCCCAGCGTGCTCGTCGGATGCAGAAACGCAATGCGCGAGCCGTGTGCGCCGGCGCGTGGCGTCTCATCGATGAGCCGGATCCCGCGTGCCTTCAGATCCGCCACGGCCCGGTCGAGGTCCGTCACGCGCATGCACACATGATGGAGCGCCGTGCCGCGCGTCTTCAGGAACTTCGCCACCGGCGCCTCCGCCGACAACGGCTCGACCAGTTCGATCGTCGCCTCGCCCGTGTCCACGAAGCGCACGCGGTGCTGACCGACGTCCTCGGGCTCGCCGGTCGACAGGCCGAAGAGCGCCTGGAACAGCTCGACGGACTCGGTGGCGTCGGCCACCGCGATCCCGACATGGTCGAGCATCATCGGGCCGGCCGACCGGCCGGCCAGGGCGCGGGTCATCACGGCTGCCGCCGCGCCGTACGGGTCGGCCTCGCGCGCGGCGATGCGATCGAGGATCCGGTCGAACTCCCCGGGCGCCAGCACGCGGCCTTCGATGTGTTGCAGGAACGACCGGCCCAGAATCTCGCGCAGCCGCCACTCGGCGCGTGCCCGGCGGCGGGACCCGAGCGTCCCGGCCGTCTGTTCCCGGAACGTCTCGACCATCGCGCAGAGCTCGGCCACGCCGGCCCCGGTCGTCGCCACCGATCGCATCACCGGGGGACGCCACGACCCGGCCGGCCAGTCCTCGAGCGACAGCATCGTCTCGATGGACGCCGCCATGCGATCGGCGCCTTCCCGATCGGCCTTGTTGACGACGAAGATGTCGGCAATTTCCATGATGCCGGCCTTGAGCGCCTGCACCTCATCACCGGCGCCGGGCACGACCATCACGATGGCGATGTCCGCGGTGCGGACGATGTCGACCTCGTCCTGTCCGACGCCCACGGTCTCGATGATGACGATGTCATAGCCGGCCGCGTCGAGCACGAGCGCGGCCTCGGCCGTCGTTCGGGCCAGCCCCCCGAGGTGCCCGCGCGTCGCCATGCTGCGGATGAAGACGCCGTCGTCCTCGGCGTGCGACTGCATGCGCACCCGATCGCCCAGCACGGCGCCACCGCTGTACGGACTCGTGGGATCGACCGCCAGGATGCCGACGCGCCGCCCGGCGCGGCGCAGCTCGGTCGTGACCCGATCGACCAGCGTGCTCTTGCCCGCGCCCGGCGGGCCGGTGATGCCGACCAGATACGCGCGCCCCGTGTGCGGAAAGAGCCGGCCGACCAGCGCGGCCGCACCGGGCGCCTCGTCTTCGATGACCGAAATCGCGCGCGCGATCGCCCGCGGATCGCCCGACAGGACGCGATCGGCCAGCGGCGTACCGGTCACCGGCGGCTCACCGGCCCAGGAGCTCCCGGGCAATGACCAGGCGCTGTATCTCG
>DATKDF010000080.1:0-2254 GCA_035512795.1 Vicinamibacterales bacterium | reverse complement strand
GAGCGCCGACGACCGGAGGCGACGGCGCGACGGCAACTCGACCGCCGACGACCGGAGGCGACGCCGCGACGTCAGCCTGAAACCAGGCCGCCCTGCAGTCGGCTGGGGCCTTCCGCGTCTTCGCGTGAAATGTCAGGCGCGGATGTGCGCCATCCTCGGTATCAACTCGAAATCCGAGCGGAAGCGGGCGACCGGCTCCCCCACGTGTTGAATGCGTCCGGATGAGGTGTTGCCGAGGTAACGACCGGCTGTCTCCAGGTATCGCATCTTCAACGGATCGATGCCCACGACGCGCGCGCAGGTGGCATCGACGGCGACCACGTCGGTCCCCATCGCGACGAAGCCCAGGGGATGGGGGTTGCCCATGATCGGGCCGTCGCCGTCCATGCCCACGACAGCATCGACAATGGTCAGGCCCGGGCGGATCGTCGACGCAAGGTCCAGGATCGACGCGTCGATGCCGTACACGTGAAGGATGTTCTTCGGCCAGCCGTACACCGCGCCGGGCACGGTGCCGAACAGGTTCTTCATGCCGCAGGTGATGCCGGCCCAGTGGTGCGCCTTGAGCTTGGGCATCGACACGACCAGGTCGGCCGAGAGCACGCTCGCCGGCAGCGCGAGCGTCCGCATCCCCGTAAACCAGCTCCGCAACGGCACCTCGCGCACGTCGTCGTGATTGAGATCCACGAACGTGATCCGGTCGTCCCGGAGCAGGTCGTGCAGGCCAGTGGCCGTCAGCAGGTACTCGACATCGCGCCGGTGGCCTGGTCCCTCGGCCACGACCACGGACCGGGCCCCGGCCCGCCGGAGCGCCACGGCCGCACCGGCGACGACGGCCGGGTTCGTGTTGATGAACTCGCCCGGCTCGTACTCGACCATGTTCGGCTTGAGCAGCACCGCCAGGCCGCGGACGTCAACGCCGAGTTCGGTCAGCCCGCGGCCGATGACGTCGGCAAAGTCGGCATGGTAGTCGGCCGCCGCAAACAGGCCGACGCTCGAGCGCGCCGGCATCGCGAAGTCGCCCGGCAGGAATGGCGCCGGCGTGCGCCGGCACGAGGCGGCGACGGCTGCCACGGGCAGCGCCGACAGAAACGCGCGGCGCGAGAGTCTCATGGCCGGTCAGATCCTGAGCGCCCGGGCGCCGTGCTCGCCGAGCGTGCGGGCAAAGAGCGCGATGGACAGGAGATGCGCATTGTCGAGGTGGCCGGTCTGCTGCTCGAGCACCGCGAGCCCCTCGATGGCCTTGTCGGCCGGTCGCCCGAAAACCGTCAGACACGAGGCCGCCAGGCCGAGCGCCATCGTCGCCGGCTCGGACGCCGCCTGCTCTTCGAGCCACCCCAGCCCGGCCCTGACGACCTGCTCGCCTGGGCGGTCCTGCAACGCGAGCAGCGCCAGGGCCGTGGTCGGCACGTACGGCTCCAGCTCCTGACCGAGCACGGCGCTGTTGCCGTAGTTCCACCCGGCGGGACGACAGGCCCGATCGACGAGGAGTCGATCGGCCTCGGCCAGACGCGAGGCGACGGCCGGATCGTCTGCCCGGAGATTCCCCTGTTTGAGCGCGAGGGTGCAGTAGGCGGTCGGCTCCACCCAACTGAAGGTGCCCTGCACCCAGGGCCAGGCCTGGAGCGCGTTGTCCTGCCTGATGTTGTCGTCAGGCCGAAGTGCAATGCCCTTGAGCCCGGTGAGTGCGGCGCGGATTCCGGCGGCGGTCGCCACATCCGATTGCATCGCGTGGAGCGCAATCACCGCGAGCCCGTTCCAGCCCGCGTTGGCCGCCGGCGCGCCGGGATCGACGAGCAGGCCCTGCTGGCGGGTCCGCGCCGACAGAAACGCCGTGACGCCCTCGCGGAATGGCTCGATCGAGCCGGTGGCACCGAGCGCGATGGCCGCCCACGCGGTGGGCTCGATCCGGCTCTGCCGCCCGGGGTAATACGGCCACCCACCGTCGGCGTTTCGCGCCGCGATCACGCGTTCGCGCAGCTCGCCGGGAGACACCACGACATCAGTCTACGGCAAGCTTCACGGCAACCCCCATGTCGGCGGTCGAGTTGCCGTCGCGGCGTCGCCTCCGGTCGTCGGCGCTCGAAACCGCTCCCTCCGTCCGTTCGCGGTTCGCGCTGACGCTCGTCGCGCCACGCTCGTAGCAATCACCCGGCGCTGGCGCTCGAACCGCTCACTCCCTGCGGGGCGGTTTCGCACTGTCGCCCATCGCGCCACTCCAGTCGGAGCCGCCACGACGCCAACTCGACCGCCG
>DATKDF010000079.1:0-7510 GCA_035512795.1 Vicinamibacterales bacterium | reverse complement strand
TCGGTCACCGCTTCGTACTCGGCGACGACCGCCCGCCGGGCGACCACGACGCCGAACGTCACGCCACCGGCGTCCCGGTGGGCCACCACGTGACCGATGCGCGCGTCGTCGATCGGAAACGGCACCGACTTGCGGACCTGCCAGCGCAGGACGGATTCGAGTTCCGCCGGTCGAGCCGGGACCTCGGCGAGCGTGACGAACGTCACCCGTGCGACGGCGTCCGGAACAACGAGCGCCGTTCGTCGCGCGCCGCGCAACCCGGCCGAATCGAGCGCCTTGGCGAGGCTGGTCGTGACGGCCTCGACCGACGCGATGTTGGGATCGGCGAGCGAGGGCTGCACGACGCCGGCCGGCAGCGGCTCGGAGGCGTAGGCGGCCACCGTGCGGCGGCCGGAGACGCCGGCGAGCGACGCCACCGTGACCCGCCGGCTCGTGACCTCGATGGCAACGGTCGGGGGCCGTGGTGCGAACCAGCCTCGGGTCGGGGGTGGGCTGCTCATTCGACGAACGTCACCTTGTTGATTTCGCGCAGCGTCGTCGTGCCATCCAGCACGAGATCGACGGCGCACTGGCGCAGGAAGCGCATGCCCTCGTCGTGCGCCGCGCGCTTGATCTCCGACGTTGGCCGTCGCTCGAGGATCATGTCGCGGATGCGGTCGGTCAGATCCATCAGCTCGCAGATGGCCGTCCGGCCCTTGAAGCCGGTGCCGCTGCACTCGATGCAGCCCTCCCCCTCGTAGAACGTGTGCGTGGCAAGAAGCGCCGGATCCAGCGCCGATTCGACGAGCATCTCTGGCGCGATGAGGGCGGGCCGCCGGCAGTGCGGACAGATGCGCCGGACGAGCCGCTGGGCGAGGACGCAATTGAGGGCCGAGACGAACTGGTACGGTTCGACGCCCATGTTCAGGAACCGGCCGAGCACGTCGATGACGTTGTTGGCGTGCACCGTGGTAAAGACCAGGTGGCCGGTGAGCGCCGACTGGATGGCGATCTGCGCCGTCTCCGGGTCGCGGATTTCGCCGACCATGATCTTGTCGGGGTCGTGGCGCAGAATCGACCGCAGCCCCCGCGCAAACGTCAGCCCCTTCTTCTCGTTGATCGGAATCTGCGTGACCCCACGCAACTGATACTCGACCGGGTCCTCGATCGTGATGATCTTGTCCTCGATCGACTTGATCTCCGACAGGGCCGCGTACAGGGTGGTGGTCTTGCCGCTCCCGGTCGGCCCGGTGACGAGCACCATGCCGTAGGGCTCGCGGATGTACTTCCGGAAGCGCCGCATCTCCTCGGCCGGCCAGCCGAGGATGTCGAGCTTCAGCTCGGTGAACTGCTCGCTGATCGATTCCTTGTCGAGGATGCGGATGACGGCGTCCTCGCCGTGCACGCTCGGCATGATCGACACCCGGAAGTCGATCGTCTTGCCCCGCACCCGCAGCTTGAAGCGCCCGTCCTGCGGCACGCGCTTCTCGGCGATGTCGAGCTCGGCCATGACCTTGATGCGCGAGATGATCGTGCTGTGAAACCGCTTGTCGATCGGTTTCATGGCCTGCTGGAGCACGCCGTCGATGCGGTACTTGACGTGGACCGCCTCGGCCTGCGTCTCGATGTGGATGTCCGACGCCCGCCGCTGCAGCGCGCTGAAGACGGTCGAATCCACGAGCCGGATGACGGGGCTCGCATCCGACGTGAGCTTCTCGACCGTCAGGTTCTCTTCGCCGCGCTCGTCCTCGCGGAGAATCTGAATCTGAAACCCCTCGGTCGCTTCCTCGAGCACCCGCTGCGAGCTCTCGCTCTTCTTGAGGATGTTCTGGATCGCCGTGGCCGTGCCGACACACACGCGAATCGGCCGGCTCAGCTGCACTTCCACTTCGTCGATCGTCTGCAGGTCCGTCGGGTCGGAGACGACGATGAGCAGCGTCTGGCCATCGCGGCGGTACGGCACGAACCCGTAGCGCAGCATCAGATCGGCCGGGATCGACCGGAACAGTTCGTGATCGATGTGGAACTGCTCGAGGTCCACGTACTCGAGCTCGTAGCGGGCCGCCAGCCGCCGACCGGCCGCGGCCTCGGCCGCGCGATCCACCGGCGACGGGTCGGGTTCAACGTAGAGGGTGTCGGGCTGGGGAGCCGGCTGTGTCATCACATCACCCGGCCGTCAGGGACGACAACTTGAAGAGCGGCATGTAGAGCGAGAGCAGCAACCCGGCAATGACCACGCCCATGACGATGAGCAGGATGGGCTCGATCATGCTGGTGAACCGCGTCAGGCTGGTCTCGTTCTCCTCGTCGTAGAAATCCGCCACGCTCGTCAGCATCTCGGCCAGGGCGCCGGTCGACTCGCCGACTTCGACCATCTCCACGGCCACGTGCGGAAACATCCCGGCCCGGCCGATCGCATCGGCCAGCCCGCTGCCCTCGCGGACCTCGCGTGCCACCACGTGCAGGCTGTCGCCGACCGCCAGGTTGCCCGTCGACTTCGCGGAGATCTCGATCGCGTTGACCAGCGGAATGCCGCCGGACAGGAGCGTGGCCAGTGTGCGCGAGACCTGCGCCGTGGCAAACTTCCGTGCGAGCGGCCCGAAGTACGGCAGGCGCAGGATCGCGGCGTGCAGCCGCCGGCGTTGATCGGGCTGGCGCAGCGTGATGAGCACGGCCGCCGTCGCCCCGGCCAGGACGAGGACCAGCAGGCCGGCGCTCTCGATGACGCGGGTCGACAGGGCGACGACGATCCGCGTCGACAACGGCAACTGGGCGCTGGGCCCGTACTGCTGGTAGAAGAGCGCGAGTTCCGGCACGAGCTTGAAGATGACCAGCCCGACGACCGCCACCGACAGGGCCACGAGAATTGCCGGGTAGACGAGCGCCGAGATGATCTGGCGGCGCGCCCGCGACAGCACCTTGACGTGCTGCACGTAGCGCCGGACCACCTGCTCGAGGCTGCCGCTCTTCTCGCCGGCCGTGAGCGACGCCATGTAGATGCCCGGAAACAACCCCTGGGCCTCGAAGGCGTCCGACAGCGACGACCCCGAGCGCACGCGCTCGTGCACGTCGTCGAGCGCGGCCTTGAACGTCGGGTTGGGGGTGCGCTTGCGAAGGATATTGAGCGACTGGACCAGGGGCAGACCGGCCCGCAGGAGCGTCGCCAGTTCCTGATTGAAGATGAGGAAGGCCGCCGTCGGCACCCGCCGGCGCGCCGGCAGGCCCACGTTGACACGACCCACCCGCACGGCAGCCCCGCCCCCGCGCACCGACAGCAGGAACAGGCCCTTGTCCTCGAGCTCCCGGCGCAGCCCGGCTTCGCTCTCGGCCACGAACGTGGCTTCGGAGACCTGACCGCTCGCAGTCGCTACCCGGCAGCGGAACTCCACCCGAGATCAACCCCCTCGACGCTCCTGGCAGCCGTACGGCCGGCTACCTCCCTCTCACCCACATTAGACCCATCCGGCGGGCAATCGGCTCCGTGCCAGATGTGAAAGTTTCGTTAACGGTCGACATCCGCGAGGATGCGGCGCACGTACGCCTGGGTTTCACGATACGGGGGCACGCCGCCATACCGGTTCACCGCCCCCTCGCCAGCATTGTAGGCGGCCAGCGCGTGGCGGCGGTCGTACCGCTCGAGCAGGCGCCTCAGGTGCCGGAGGCCCGCATCGAGGTTCTGCGCCGGATCGAACGGGTCGGTCACGCCATATTGCGCCGCCGTGGCCGGCATCAACTGCATGAGGCCCATGGCGCCCTTGGGCGACACGGCCAGCGGATTGTAGTTGGACTCGGCCCGCACGACGGCGTGCGCCAGCTCGGTATCGACGCCGTGGCGACCGGCCAGGTCGTTGATGAGGCCGACAATCGCGCGACTGGCCAGAGTCGGCCCGCGCGCCGAAGCCGAGCGGGCTCGAAGCTCCACCGCTTCGTCGGCTGCCTCGGATTCTTCGTCGGGCAACAACTCGGCGATGAGCGAACGGGGCGTCCGCACCTCCCCGCCCCCGGGCATCGACAGAATCGCCTGGTCACCCTCGAATCGACAGAGATCGACCTTGATGACCCGGCCATTGGTCAGCCGGACGAGATCTGCCGAAGCGGTCGAGGGGACGAGAGCGGCCATTGCCGCCACCAGCACCCCCACCACCGCCGGGATGGGTGCTGCCGACATGGGTGTGCTGTAGGACTTATCGGGGCTCGACGTAAACGTGATAGACCCGGACGCCCAATTCCCGCAGGTCGGTGGAGCTGGACTGCGTCCTGGCCGGCGAGAATGTCCGATCGATCAGTAACCGTAGCTCGACCATGTCGTCCATATCTAAGTCATTTGTTGACAATGGTATACGGCGCAACATCGTGTGCGTCTCGGCCGCCGCGAACGTCTCGATGGCTCTGGTTCCAGCGATGACCGTCACTTGCTGGGGCGTTTCCCCAAACAAATCGGCCCTGGCGTCGTACTGAAGGTAAAGCGTCACGTCACGGCGAGGATTCCGGAAGGTGAGCAGGGCGCTCTTCTCGGTCCACTGCCAGCTCCGGGTCGGGTCATCGGCCGAGTACTCGGCCGGGTGCCAGCCGCTGCCATAGATCAGGAAGATGCTCTCCGACTGCGGCAGCAGGTGGAGGCTGCCGACGGCGTACGCCCGTTCGTCCACCCCCGGCTCTCCCGGCTGCCCACCCGAGAGCGGCAGACGTTCGGAGCCGCGGTGCAGGCCCATCCGGATCGTGGCATCGCCCAGGTACGGAAAGAGCGGAATGAAGACGGTCCGCTGATACTCAATCGGCTCGCCCGGCCGCCACGTCGAGGTGGGGGGCTGCGGGTCGTGGTCGTCGGTCCACATGAGGGTGCCATCGGGCGCCACCACGTGGGCAAAGACACGGTAGTCGCCCTCGATGGGCGCGAGTGGCTCGAAGCGATAGGTCAGATCGAGCGGTGCGCCGAGCGGCGCTCGGTCCTTGCTGATGGTGAGCGACATTGCGGCCACCGGTGGCGCCTCTTCGCGCGCCGAACAGGCGCCGAGCCCCACCATGGCCACGAGCATCGCAGCAGGAATCGGGCGGCACGCGCGTGTGGTCATCACGAGCACGGGATGGTACCGTATTGCTGCATCGTGTTCAATATGTTAGCCTTGCGGCGATTCTGCGCTTCCCCACACCATGACGACAGACGCTCTCGGCCTGATTGAGACTCGTGGTCTGATTGGCGCGATCGAGGCGGCCGACGCAATGGTCAAGGCCGCCAACGTCGTGCTCGTCGGCAAGGAATACATTGGTGCCGGGTACGTCACGGTGATGGCGCGCGGCGATGTCGGCGCGATCAAGGCCGCGACCGACGCCGGCGCCGCGGCCGCTCGTCGCGTGGGTGAACTGGTGTCGGTCCACGTGATCCCGCGGCCGCACAGCGAAGTCGAGCGCGTGCTGCCTCGCGCGGCCGGGTCGCCCCCGCGACCGTAACGCCCCGTGCCCATGGCCCAGGCCACGCCCGCGCCGACCGATCGCGACCGCTCCTCCGCCGAGGAGGCGCGACGGCTGGCCGAGCAGGCGCGCCGCGCCGCGCCGCGTCTGGCCGAATTCAGCCAGGACCAGATCGATCGCATCGTCGAGGCCGCGGCCGCGGCCGCACGCGCCCACGCCGAGGACTTCGCGCGCCTGGCCGTCGAGGAAACCGGCTACGGCGTGGTCGCCGACAAGGTCCAGAAGAACCGGTTCGCGTCGGACCGGGTATACGAGTTCATCCGCCCGATGAAGACCGTCGGCGTCGTCGCGCGTCATGACGACCGCAAGGTGGTCGAGATCGCCGAGCCGTTCGGCGTCGTGGCCGCGATTGTCCCGTCGACCAACCCGACGTCTACGGCTATCTTCAAGATCCTGATCGCGCTCAAGGCGCGATGCCCCATCGTCATCAGTCCGCATCCGTCGGCCGTGCGCTGCATCACGAGCGTCGCCGAGACGATGGCCGCGGCGGCGCGCGAGGCCGGCGCACCGGACGGCTCGATCAACTGGATGACGGAGATTTCGCTCGCGGGCACCCAGGCCCTCATGACGCACCGAGACGTCGCGGTGATCCTGGCCACGGGCGGGATGGGCCTCGTGCGCGCCGCCTACAGCGCCGGCAAGCCGGCCTACGGCGTGGGCCCGGGCAACGCGCCCTGCTTCATCGAGCGGACGGCCGACCTGGCCAAGGCCGTCGCCGACATCCTGGCCGGCAAGACGTTCGACAACGGCGTCCTCTGCTCGTCGCCCAACTCGGTCGTGATTGACGAGGCCGTCGCCGGGGAGGTGAAGCGGGAATTCGCACGGCAGGGAGGCCACTTCCTGTCGAGCGACGAGGCCGCCCGTCTGGCGGCCGGCCTCGTGACGCCCCGGCGGCTGCCCAATCCGGTGTTCGTGGGCAAGCCGGCGTCTGCTATCGCGCGCGAACTCGGCCTGACGGTTCCGGAGGGCACGCGCGTCCTGCTGGCCGAGCTCGCCGGCGTTGGCCGCGACCATCCCCTGTCGATCGAGAAGCTGTGCCCGGTGCTCTCGGCCTACGTGGTGCGCGACTGGCGTGAAGGGTGTGAGCGCTGCATCCAGATCCTCCGATATGGAGGGATGGGACACAGCATGTCGATCCACTCGCGCAACGAGCAGGTCATCCTGGAGTTCGGCCTGAAGAAGCCGGCCTTCCGGATCATGGTGAACACCTCCACGACGCACGGCTCGATTGGCCTGTCGACCGGGCTCGACCCGTCGATGACGCTCGGCTGCGGCGGCTACGGGGGCAACATCACGTCGGACAACATCACGCCCCGGCACCTGCTGAACATCAAGCGACTGGCCTACGAAACGCACCCGGTCGCCTCTTTGAGCGCGGGACCGGCCCCGGGCCCGGCCCCCCTGCCCCGAGTCGCGGCCGCGCCGGTCTCGACGGGGCTCGATGCCGGCTCGGTCCTCCGGCAGGCCGAAGCCGTCGCCGCCACTCGGGCGGGCGACCGGCCCCTGCCCGCCCCTCCGGCAAACCAATCCACGCCGTCGGTCGTCGATTTCGTGTGTGAGGACGATGTGCGCGAAGCGATGAAGAGCGGGCGGACCATCCTGATTGGCGAACGGACGATCGTGACACCGCTCGCGCGCGACATGGGCGAGGCACATCGGGTGTTCGTGCGACAGGAGTGGCCCCGTTGACGGGCCGGCTCCTCGTGGCCGGATGCACCCTGGCGCTGGCCGCCGGCTGCGCCACGCGCCCGGCACCGGCACCCCCACCGCCTCCCTCGCTGCCGCCGCCGGTCGAGGTCATGCCGTCGGCCGGGACACCGGTCGCCCTCGTGCCCGAGGCGATCGCCGAGCGCCTGCGGCAGGCCGACGCCGAGTTGCAGGCCGGCGAGGTCGCGCTCCAGAATGGCCGGGTCGTCGCGGCGCGCACGCATTTCGATGCGGCGATCGACACTCTGCTCGGCATGCCGGGTGGCGCGCGATCGGACTTCCGCATCGAGGGTGCGTATGACGCCCTGCTCGACCGGATCAGCGCCCTCGACCTGATGATGCTCCGCGAAGGCGA
>DATKDF010000078.1:0-5148 GCA_035512795.1 Vicinamibacterales bacterium | reverse complement strand
CCGCGATTTCCGGGCCGACTTCACGCAGACCACGCGCAGCGCCATGCTGCCCCAGACCACCGTCAACCACGGCACGGTCAAGGTGCGCAAGCCCGGTCTGATGCGATGGGAGTACATCGAGCCCGAAAAACAGACAGTCGGCACCGACGGCAAGGACTTCTACATGTACATTGCGGCCGACCGGGTCGTCACCTACACGCCCCTTCCCGAGCCCGGCGACGAGAACACCGCCCTGCTCTTTCTGGCGGGGCGGGGCAACCTCGTCTCGGACTTCACCGCGTACCTGCCCGCCGATCAGCCCGACGACGAGTGGCACCTCTCCCTGGCGCCCCGGCGGCGGGAGGCCGACTACGAGTACGTCGTCCTGATGGTCGACCGCCGCTCGCTTCGGCTGAACGGCCTCGAGACCGTGGAGCAGGACGGGAGCCGGTCCACGATTCGGTTCTCGAACTACCGCGAGAACGTCGGGCTCGAGCCCTTGGAGTTCGCGTTCACGCCGCCGCGGGGGACGGAGATCATCAGGCGGGAGTAGCGAGGGTCGCGAGGCCCTCGGCTCGGGTGTCCCTCAGCCCCGCCGCTCCACGTCGGCGCCGAGCGTCCGCAGCCGCGGCACGAGATCGGCGTACCCGCGCTCGACGGTCTCAATCTCCAGCACCGTGCTCTGGCCCTCGGCCGCGAGCGCCGCGGCGACCAGCGCCATACCCGATCGGATGTCCCGGCTGTCGAGCGTCCGTCCCCGAAGCGGCGTCGGCCCGGTGACGATGATTCGGTGCGGATCGCAGAGGAAGAGGTCGGCCCGCATCGCGCTCAACTGCTCCAGCGCGAAGAGGCGCAACTCGTACATCCAGTCGTGCACGAGCGTGCCCCCGCGTGCCTGGGTCGCGAGCACCGTCACGAGACTCACGATGTCGCTCGGGAATCCGGGCCAGAGGCCGGTCGTGATGCGCCGCGCGCCCTTCAACTCCGACGCGCGCACGGCAAACCGGCCGTCCTCGAGATCGAGCGACACGTCCATCTCGCCGAGGACGGCCGTAATCGGCTCGAGATCCTCGGCCAGGACGCCCGTCACCTCGACATCGCCCCCCGTGATCACGCCCACGACGCCCCACGACGCCGCCTCGATGTAGTCGCCGCGCAGCGTATGGGCGGCACCGGTGAGCCGATCGGCGGGTTGGATCCGAAGCGTCGACGACCCGATCCCCTCGATGCGCGCGCCCATCGACACCAGAAACTCGCAGAGTTCGACGACGTGCGGCTCCTGGGCGACGTTGCGGATCTCGCTCGGCCCATCGGCCTGGACCGCCGCCAGAAGCGCCGTTTCCGTGCCGGTGACCGAGGCCTCGAGCAGGTACATCGACGCACCGCGCAGCCCGCGCGGCGCCTCGACGCGGTGCCCCTCGCCGCTCTCGATGACCGACGCGCCCATGGCCGCGAGCGCGCGCAGATGCGTGGCGATCGATCGGCGTGCCGGAAAATCGCCGCCCGGCGGCGCGAGCGACGCGCGCCCCAGCCGGCCGGCCAGCGCGCCAAGCAGCATCACCGACCCCCGGAGCCGCCCGACCAGGCGCGGGTCCGGCTCGTGGGTCGGGACCTCGGCACACGTCACGCGGAGCGTGGACGTGCCGGCGCCCTCGACCGTCGCACCCAGCGACCGCAGCAGGTCGAGCATCACGTCCACATCGCGGATGCGTGGCACGTTGCGAATCTCGCAGCGCTCCGGCGTGAGCAGACACGCCGCCAGAATGGGCAGCGCGGCATTCTTGTTGCCCTCGACGGCAATGCGGCCGGACAGTTGCCGCCCTCCTCGAATCACCAGATCGGCCATCTCAGAACGTCCCCAGGAACACGACTTCCTCGCGCAGATCCACACCGAACCGGTCGCGGACCGCCGCGCGCGTCCGCTCGACGAGCGCCCGGACGTCGTCGGCCGTGGCACTGCCATCATTGACGATGAAGTTGGCGTGCGCGGTCGAAATCGACGCCCCCCCGAGACGCGATCCCTTGAGCCCGGCGCGATCGATGAGCGCGCCGGCCGAGGCCGGCACGTCGGCCGGCACGGGCTCGACGGCCGGGTCCGGATTGCGGAAGATGCACCCGGCGCTCGGCCGCGAGAGCGGCTGCGTGGCCTTGCGGTAGGCGAGCGACGCGCGCGCCGTCTGGCGCAGGGCGGCGACCTCGCCCGGTTGCACGTCGAACTCGGCCCAGACGAGCGTCTCGCCGCTCGTCTGCAGGCGGCTGGCGTCGTAGGCAAACTGCATCTGGTCGCGCGAGACGACGGTCCGAGGCCCGCCCTGCGCGACGAGCGCGAGCGCGATGGTCAGATCGCCGATGTTGCGCCCGCCCCAGTGCGCGTTACCGCAGATGGCCCCCCCGACCGTGCCCGGCGTGCCCGCCCAGGCCTCGAGTCCGGCCAGTCCGCGGCCGACCGTCCAGCGCACGAGGCCGTTGATCGTCACCCCGGCGCCTGCGCGCACACGATCGGCGCCGGTCTGGCGAATCTCCACGAGCCGCGGCCGCACCACCGCGCCGCGGATCCCGGCATCGGCGATGACGACATTCGATCCGCCGCCGAGCACGGTGACCGGGACCCCGTACTCCCCCGCCGCGCGCATCACGCCGACCAGTTCGGCCTCCGATTCCACCGTGATGAGCCAGTCGGCCGGACCGCCGATCCGGAAGGTCGTCAAGGGCCCAAGCGGCGCGTCACGCCGCACCCGCGCCGCCGGCACCAGCGTCTCGAGGCGCACGTCGAACGGATGGGCCGTCATGGGCATCAGCCGCGGGCCAGCGCGGCGAGCAGCTTGTCGTGAATGCCGCCGAACGCCCCGTTCGACATCATGACGACGACGTCGCCGTCGCGAGCCTCGCGGGCAATGGCCGCGACGATGGCGTCGACCGACGGCAGGGTCCGGGCCGGTGTGCCCTCCTTCACCAGTTCACGAACGACGTGTTCGACCGACAGACGCTCGTCGTCGGGCAGCGACGTGCGGAAGACCGACGCGAGCACCACCTGGTCGGCACCCGACTCGGCAAACGCACGCACGAAGTCGTCCTGGAACACGCGCCGGCAGGCGGTCGCCGACCGCGGCTCGAAGACCGCCCACACCCGGCGGTCGGGATAGGACGCCTTGAGCGCGCGCACCGTCTCGAAGATCGCGGTGGGATGGTGCGCAAAGTCGTCGATCACGGTGACGCCGCGCACCACGCCGCGCGGCTCGAGCCGGCGCTTGACACCCTCGAACGACGCGAGGCCGCGCACCATGACCTCGAACTCGAGGCCGGCCGCCGCCCCGACGGCCAGGGCCGCCAGCGCGTTCCGCACGTTGTGCTCGCCAAAAAGCGGCGACTTGACGTGCCCCAGGCGTTCGCGCTGCCGGGTGACCTCGAAGGTGACACCCTGCTCGTGCGGCGTCAGCTCGGTGGCGCGCCAGTCGGCCGTGGGCCCGAGGCCGAACGTCTCGACCGGGCACGGCGCATCCCTGGCGAGCCGCAGCGCCTCGGGACTGTCGGCGCCGAGAATGAGGCGCCCCGACCGTGGAATGAGCGTCACGAGCCGCCGGAACGCCACGCGGAGCGCCTCCATGTCCGCGTAGATGTCCGCATGGTCGTACTCGAGATTGGTGACGGCCGCGATGTCGGGCAGGTACTTCAGGAACTTCGCCGTCTTGTCGAAGAACGCGCTGTCGTACTCGTCGCCTTCGATGACGAAGTCCCGGCCCGAACCGAGGCGATAGCTGCCGCCGAAGTTGGCCGCGACACCACCCACGAGCACGCTCGGGTCCTGGCCGGCCGCCATGAGCAGCCAGCCGGCCAGCGCCGTCGTCGTGGTCTTGCCGTGCGTGCCGGCAATGACGAGCGAACGGCTCGACCACAGGAAGTGCTCGCGGAGCGCCTCGGGCAGCGACTGGTACCTGATCTTCCGATCGAGCACGGCCTCGAGTTCCGGGTTGCCGCGCGAGATCGCGTTGCCGACGATGACCGTCTGCACCTCCGGCACGAGATGCTCGACGCGATACCCGTCGAAGGTGCGGATCCCCTCCCGTTCGAGGAAGTCGCTCATCGGCGGATAGATGCCGTGGTCGGACCCCTGCACCGCGTGCCCGCGCGCCTTGAGCATCGCGGCAAGCGTGGCCATGGCGACGCCGGCAACTCCGATGAAGTGGAACGTGGCCATCTCTCGTCGAGGTCTCCGGGCGTCAGCGGCTGGCGGCCGCTTCGGCGACCACGAGCCCCGGACGCGAACCCGCCAGCACGACCGTCTCGACGCCAAACGGGAGGCTGACCAGGGGTGTCGTCGTGTGGCCGGATGGAAAGCCGATCAACACGGGTCCGGGGAAATCGGCCAGGACGTCGAGAATCACGCCAGCTCCAGTATAGGCGCCGCCCGGCTCGTCCGACTGCGGCAACTGGCCGACCACGATGCCGGCCGCGCGCTCGAAGCCGCCCGACAGCCGCCACTGGGTCAGCATCCGATGCAACCGGTACGGACGCTCGCCGACCTCGTCGACAAAGAGGATGTGCCCACGCGGTGGCGTGAACGGCCATGGCGTCCCAAGCGATCCGACCAGCTGCGTCAGCGTCCCGCCGACCAGCGGCCCCCTCGCCTCGCCCGGTCGCACGACGTCGACACCCGGCGGCGTCAGCTCGCCGACCGGATTCTCGCTGAGGCACGAGAGCAGCGACACCGGATCGTACGCGGCGACGCCGGCCGCCAGCCGGCCATCGAGCATCGGCCCGTGAATCGACACCAGCCCGACATGCACGTTGAGGAACACGTGAAGCGACGTGATGTCGCTGTAGCCGACGAGCGCCGTGCGCGACCGGACGATGTCCTCGGGCACGAGCCACGGGAGCGTCTCGAGACTGCCGTACCCCCCACGGACGGCGATGATCGCGTCCACGTCGGCGCGCCGCCAGGCGGCGGCCAGTTCCCGGGCACGGCGGTCGGCCGTGCCGGCCAGAAAGCCGTGCTTCTCGAAGACGCCGTCGTCATAGATCGGCGTGAGCCCGAGGCGCTCGAGTTCCGCGATGCCGCGCGAGAACTCGTCACGGTCGAACGGACTGGCTGGCGCGACGACCGCGACGGCGCTGCCCGTCCCGACGGGCCGCACCTTCACGAGCCCGCCGCGCGTCCGCGGTGTCACACCC
>DATKDF010000077.1:0-17791 GCA_035512795.1 Vicinamibacterales bacterium | reverse complement strand
GCCGCGCGCACGCGGCGCGCAACGAGGACAGCCGTGAGCGCGAGCGTGCCGAGGGCGAGCACGACCGGCGGCGAGGTGAGCGGACCCAGCGTGACGAGCGTGCCCGGCGCATCGACGATGACGCCGGCCCACTCGAGGCCGATCACGGCGATGAGCAGCCCGATGCCCACCGTGATCGCGTGTTTCAACGACTCGGGAATGGCCGCGATCACCCGCTCGCGCAGACCGATGCCAGCCGTCAGGATGAAGATCATGCCGGCAATCGCCACTGCGCCAAGCGCCACCTGCCACGACGTGCCGCCGGCGACGACCACGGTGAAGGCAAAGAAGAAGTTGTGCCCCATCGCCGGCGCGACGACGATCGGGTAGTTGGCGAGAAACGCCATGAGCAGCGTGGCGATCGCCGTCGCCAGGCAGGTGGCCGTGAGCACGGCGCCGTGGTCCATGCCGGCCGCGGCGAGCACGGTCGGCTGGACGAAGATGATGTAGGCCGACGAGAGAAACGTCGTCGCGCCCGCCAGCGCCTCGGTGCGAATGGTCGTGCCGGCCGCGGCGAGTCCGAAGAGACGCTCGAGCATGCGTGGCCGGATTCTAGTCCAGCAGCGACGGATCGTCTTCGCGAAGCTTGTCGAGATGCGCCAGGATGGTCTGCCGGGCGGCGTTGAAGATCGACGGCTCGAGCACGCCGTAAATCGACGTGACGATGGCATCCGGGTCCGTGAGACCGCGGCGAAGGCAGTCAAGGACCTGCGCCTCGCGCTCGTGCCGGTGCGCGAGGTACGCCCGAAGGACCTCGACGGGGTGATCGATGACGGGACCGTGTCCCGGATAGATACGACGAGGCGCCAGAGCGATGAGCCGCTCGAGCGACTGGAGATAGGCACGCAGGCTGCCCCCACGGCCGGCTGGAATCATGACGGTCGTGCCGGCGATGACCATGTCGCCCGCGTAGAGCCCCCGCGACGCCTCGTCCCAGAAACAGACGTGATCCGGTGCGTGACCGGGCGTGTGAAGGACGGTGAGCGCCGTGCGGCCGGCCTGGACGATGTCGCCGTCGGAGAGCGGCTGCCAGCCTGACTCACCCGGCAGCGGGAACTTGCACGCGAGCAGATCCGGCCAGCGCTCGCGGAGCGCCGGAACACCCCCGGCGTGATCGAGATGCCCGTGCGTGACGAGGACGCGGGCGAGCGGGCGGTCGCCGAGGTGGGCGGCGAGCGCCGAGAGGTGCTCGGGTGTGCCGCCGGCGTCGATGAGGGTGGGCTCGTCACCGTCGAAGAGCCAGGTGTTGTTGCCGTGGCCGGTCAGCGGCCCAGGGTTGGGTGAGATCAGTCGCAGGGGGACGGAGGTGATTTCCACAGATCTGGCCTCTCAGGCGCCAGAGCTTCTCTCGACCTCTGAGCTTCTTTCGACCTCTGGCACCAAACGGGCCAGATCTGTGGAAAACACCTCCGTCCCCTAAAACCGGTACCGGAACCGTGCGAAGGCAAAGTCGCGGCCCTCGAAGCGGCCGAGGTTGTCGTTGCTCGTGCCGAGGAACGCGCCGCCCGACACTTCCAGCGTCACGTTGTCGGCCGCCGACCACAGCCAGACGCCGCGCACGAAGGTCGAGCGGTCCTCAGGGTTGACGACGCCGAACGCGCGCAGCAGGTGGGTGTCGCGCGCGAACGACTGCTCGACCGATCCGACCAGATTCAGGTTGCTCTTCTCCACGCCCGGATCCTCGTCGGACCACTCCCGGTGATAAAGGCCGAGACCGTAGATCCGAAGGCCGCCGACCCGGCGGTCGAACCCGGCCCCAGCCTCGAGCACGCGCCCATCGACCAGTCCAGGCACGCTGACGCCCGCCAGCTTCTTCTCGGCGAAGTACGCCATCTCGCCTCGGAACGCCCAGGCGCCCGCAACGGACTCGAAGTCCGCCCCGTACATCCGGAACCGCGAGAACGTCTCGACCAGCCGTCCGACGACGGTCGGGCCGACGACGATCTCCGGCTCGAACGTCACCGCACCGAATCCGTCAGCGCCCTCGTACACCGACCCGGACACGTCGACACGACCGAGCGTCACCGACACTCGCGCGCCGCCGAGCGGGCTCCCCCAGTCCACGTCCGGCTCCCGCTCCTCGATCGTTGTCGTCGACAGCGACACGTTGGCCGGCAACACGAGGTCATTGTTGAGATTGAACGGTGACCGCTCCTCGTCGAGCTCGTCGAACACGCCGTGCTCGAAGTGCGGCACGAACACGCCTTCGATCGAAAGACCGTTGACCGGATACACGCGGCCGCGGATGAAGTTGACGGCCCGCCGGGCCTCGCTCCGCCCATCCAGCAGGAACCCGGCAATATCGATCGGGTTGATCACGTCGGTCGGCTGTACCTCGTCGAGCCGTCCCCAGACGAGGCGGCCGCGCCCGGCGCGCAGGTCCGCGCGATTGCCGGCCAGCTGCACCCACGCCTCCCGCACACGTGCCGAGTAATCCTCGAACACCTTGAAGTCCTGGCGGTCGTCGAGCTGCCCCTCGACGAGCGCGTCGGCGTGCAGGCGCAGCCACGTCGTCGGGTCGAGCGTCACGTCACCGCGAACCCGTGGGCGGAGCTGGATCACTTCGAGCCGCGGCATGTACAGGGCCATCAGGCCGACGTCGCCGCCGACGTCAATCCAGTCTCGGGTCGGCGCCGGCGGTGGGGGCGGCGGCTGCGGACGCGGCGGCCGCTGCCGGGTCTGGTCGCCCGCGACGACGCCGCACGTGAGGACGGCGGACAAGAGTAGGGCTGCGGTCATGCTTCCGCTCTCTGCGCCGGGTGCCGGCGTGCATGTACGTACTCGGGCCCAAAGAGCTTCGGCAGCAGGGTAATCGTCGCCGGCAGAACGAACACCTCGGCGAGGAACGCCACCATCATGGTGAGCGCCAGCAGGCCGCCGAACCATGCCGTCGGCAGGTATTCGGAGGTCATCAGCATCGCGAACGCACAGCTGTTGATGATCGCCGCCGTCAGCGCCGCCCGGCCTTCCTGCGACGTCGCGAGGGCAATGGCCTCCGGCCCCGTCCGCCCGAGCTTCGTCTCCTTCCGGTAGCGGCTGATGAAATGGACCGTGTCATCGTCGACCACGCCGAGCGCGACGCTGGCCAGCATCACCGTGGCGACGTTCAGGGAGATGTCCAGCCAGCCCATGACGCCGAAGATGGCCAGCACGGGAAACAGGTTCGGCACCATGGCGAGCAGCCCGAACCGCCACGACCGGAAGATGACGAAGATCACGCCGAATACGGTGATGAACGCGGTCGTGAAGCTCGAGAGCTGCGACCGCACGAGATAGCTGTCGAGCGTGGCGAACAGGACACCGGACCCGGTCACCGTCGGCGTCACGAGCGTGCCGGCGAACATGGCCGTGGCCACCCGCTGGACCTCCTGCACCTGCTCGTACAGCAGGTCCGAACTCATGGCCGCCTGCTTGACGGTGATCTGCGTCTTCGAAAAGTCGCTCGCCACCACCTGCTCCAGTTCGATCCGCCCCTGGTCGGTCAGGGTGAAGACGAACAGCTCCTGCGCGACGAGCGACGGGTCGTCCGGAATGCCCCGCTCGCCCGAACCGTCGCCAATCTCCCGGTGTACGCGCTTCACGTAGTCCACGAGGCCGGTGACCTTTCGCGCGTACTCGAGGCCTCGGAGCTCGTCCTGCAGCACGTCCATCCTGCGCAGCATGTCCGGCTGGCGCAGCGACTCCGGCGGCCCCTCCAGCAGCACCTGGAACGAGTAGACGCCGCCCAGTTTGCCGTCGATCACTCGGGCTGACTGGGCGAGGGGATGATCGGCCGCGAAGAAGTTGATGTGATTCGTGTCGACGCGGATCCGCGCCAGGCCGATGAGCGCTACGACCGCGATGAGCCCGGCTGCGATGGCGACGAGACGGGCGCGCCGGACGGAGAACGCCGCCACGGCCAGCAACGGGCCCTTGAACCACGCCTCCTGTGGCGCGATACGCGACTCCGGCTTCATCCAGCCGAGCAGCGTGGGGACGAGCACGATCGAGACGATGAAATCGATCGACACGCCGATCGCCGCGCCGTAGCCGAACTCGCGCACGGCGACGACCTGGCTCGTGCCGAGCGACAGCATGCCGAGGGCCGTCGTGGCCGTCGCGCCGAGGATCGGCGCGATGAGGTGCCCGACGGTCGCTTTGAAGGCCTCCTCAGCCGTTCGCGTCCGCCGGCTCTGGTTGTAGTACTGGATGACATGCACGTCGTCGGCCACGGCCAGCACGACGACCAGCGGCACGATCATGCCGGTCAGGATGTTGTAGCTGAATCCCGCGAGATTGTAGAGGCCGAGCGTCCAGACGAGACTCACCAGGATCGCGAAGATGGACAGCAGCGTCCGCCGCCACGACCGGAACATCGTGTAGAGGGCGACGAGCATGAACAGCAGGATCGCTGGCGTCAGCCGGGCCGTGGTGTCCACGGTGACCCGGGTGTAGGTCTCGTTGATCTCAATGCTGCCGTTGTAGAACGCCTCGAACCCGTCCGGCCGGCCCTCGTCGACAATCCCGCGGATCTCGTCCAGGGTGGTGGCCCGCACGGCGTCGATCGCGGCGTCGTTGAAGAAGGCGATGACGACCGCGACCGTCCCATCCTCGGAGATGAGATCGCCCCGCAGCAGCTCGTCGTCGAGGGCCCGCTGGCCGACAGCGGCCGCCGACAGGGTATCGAGGTCGTCGAACAGGGCCCGGACATCGAGCACGGTCGGCTCGTCGGGCGTCGCACCCGGCCGGGCGTCAACCACGGTGGCCGTCGCCAGGCTGACGACCCGCTCCACGACCGGCAGGCGGTCAATCGCATCGGTCACCCGGTCGAGATACGCGAATCCCTCGTCGCTCAGGAGACGATCGCGGGCAGGCGCCTCGATCGCGATGATGAGGGTACGGGTGCCGCCGAACTCGTCGCGCAGGCGTTCGTATTGCTGGAAGGCGGGGTCGTCGGCCCCGAACCAGGCGGTGAACTCGCTGTCGATGGCGGTGACGTTGATGCGGGGCACGAGCGCCACGGCGCCGATGACGAGGCCGACCGAGAGCCAGATGCGCCAGCGGTACAACCAGCCGGCCATGGCCTCGCTGACCGACCCGCGGCGCGCGGTCACGGCAGGCGGCCGCGTTCGAGCTCGCGACGCGTGAAGGCGTCAGGCGAGAGGCCGACGTTGTACTCGACCGACTCGAGCACGAGTTCGGTACGGGATCCCTCGATCTCGTCCTTCATCTCCAGCTCGAGCGCGGTCCAGTAGCCGCCGACGCGCTCGAGACGCTTGACGAGAAACCGCTTCTGCACCTGGTCGCGACGGTTGTAGATCTCGCCACCGACGATGACGAGGCTCTCGGTGTGGACGAGCGAGACGATGCGCGGAAACCGTGCGTTGGGATCGCGGCTCGTGGACTCGAGTCGCTGGACCCGGTGGGCCCGGCCGTCGGCGTTCCGCCAGACCGCCGCCGCGCCGGTGGCGGGCAGGATGGCGTACGTGTAGTCGTCGAACTCCCGGCCGCCGATGTCCTCGTAGGTGAAGTCGCTGCCGACGAAGCTCTCCTGCGTCTCGTTGGCGGCGATGCGCCGCGTGCGCCCGAGTGACGGCAGGTAGAGGAAGCGTTCGTCCTCGGCGTCGGGGTGATCCCAGACGAGAAAGCCCGTGCCGGCGATGTCGTTCGGATAGGTGAAGCGGATGAGCGTGCGGTCGCCGTCGACGGGCCGGCCTGGACCGCCGCGCATGGTGACGACGGTGAGCGCACGCTCGCGGACGCGACCGCGCCGGTCGTGGAGTTTCATGCGCAGCGCCGTGCGCGCGTCGCGCCCGATGTCACGCGCCTCGACCTGGCGTGCGAGGGCGGTGCCGCGCGACGCGGCCGACGCCGTCTGAGCCCGGGCGGCGGGGGAAAACTCGTCCCCGGCCCAGGTGTTCAGGAAGATGATGCAAAGGAGGCTGAGAATAAGGCGAGCCACGTTCTTACGCTGTTAGACAGCCCCCGGGGAAGGGAGCCGTGCGGGTCGTTCGTTCTGTAGCGAGCGGGCCGGGAACGACTGGGCCAATTATGTGAAATCTTTCACAAGGTGTCAAGCCCCCCGTCGCCAGAATCCTCGGACCCCGGGCCACCCCGCCCCGCATCCCCCACCAGATACCAGCCAACCGCATGACTCCGCAGATCTTATCGGCAGGACCCCCGGCGTCTTTTAGTACACTCAAAAAGACGCCGGGGGTCTTTTTGATTCGTCAAAAAGACCCCCGGCGTCTTTCCAGGGGGACCGGGACAGCGTGCCCTTGAGCTCCTCGGTGATCGGCACCGACCTGCTGGCGTCGTAGTCGAACCAGACCTGCACGGTGCGGGCGGACACCACGAGGTGGCCGTCGGCCAGGTCGACGATCTCGTACTCGTAGGTGGCCGTCGAACGTCCGAAGCCGGTCAGCGCCAGACGCACCTCGAGGCGGTCACCGTCGTGCGCCTGCGCCCGGAAATTGATCTCGCACCGCGCGAGGATGAACCCCTCCCCGCGCCGGTCCCCGGCCGGCCGCCGCGACGAGAACCCGAGCTGCGCGCCCCAGAGGATGATGCGCGGCTGCTCGAGGTAGGTGAGGTACGTCGCGTTGTTGACGTGCCCGAGCGGGTCGCAATCGCTGAATCTGACGAGCAGCCGGTACCGGATCAAGATCTCTCCGGTCATCGGGCCGCCGGCTTCAGGTACGTCTCCCACCACTGCAGTTCGTGCATCATCCGATGCACGTTGTTCCAGTGCCCGCGGATGCCGTGCGGCATGTCGGCGTACATGATCATCTTCGCCGGCACCCCGCGACGCCGGAGCGCGAAGTACATCTGCTCGCCTTCCTCGAACGGGACGCGATGGTCGACCTCGCCGTGGACGAAGAGCGTCGGCGTGCGCACCCGGCTTGCCCAGGTGATGGGCGACTGGCGGATCATCCGTTCGCGCGCCTCCTCCACCCACGGCGGCCCGTAGAACTCCGTCTCCTTGGTGCGATAGATGTCAGCCGTGCCGTAGTCGCTGATCCAGTTGCTGATGCCGGCGCCGCTCACGGCCGCCGCAAACCGGTCGGGATACTGCGTGATGAGCCAGTTGGTCATGAACCCGCCGTACGAGTGTCCGGTGTGGCCCACGCGCGCGCGGTCGATCGGATAGCGCCCGATCACGTAGTCGATGCCGGCCATCACGTCCTCGCCGTCCTTGTCGCCCCACGCCCCCCAGGTCGCCCACTTGAACGCCTCGCCGTAGCCGGTGGAACTCCGGAAGTTGGTGTCGAGCACGAAGTAGCCGTTGGCCGCGAACAACTGCTTCTTGAAGTCGAACGAGTAGCCGGTGGCCGCATGCGGCCCGCCGTGGCTGAACACGATGAGCGGATACGGCCCGCGCGCCGGGTCGTAGCCCTGCGGGAACATGAGCCAGCCCTCGATCGGCGTGCCGTCCCGACTCGGCCAGCGCAGGCGGTCGGCCCGGCTCAGGCCGACCTCGGTGACCAACTGGCGATGGACGTCGGTCAGCCGCTTCTCGCCGGACCCGTCGATCGCGGCGACGTACACGTCGGGCGGCGCCTCGTGCAGCCCGACCGTGTAGGCCATCATCGTGAACGCCGGGTCGATTGACAGGCCGCCGAGCCGGCGCTCGCCGGAGGTCACCTGCTCGACGCGCCCCTCCGGCACCGACACCCGGAACAGCTGCGTCTCGCCACCGGTCGCCGCCGTGTAATAAATGTGGCGGCTGTCGGGCGCCCACATCGGCGACCCGGGCTCGAGGTCCCAGTCGGCTGTCAGGTTAATCGGCTCGCCGCCCTCCACCGGCCGTACGTAGAGGTCGTTCGGCCCGCCGTGATTGCGCCGCTCGGAGATGATCAGGTCCGTGCCGGGCGTGCGCGTGTAGGACAGATACCGCCCGTCGGGCGAGAACTCCAGGTTGCCGTGGACGTACGGGTCGTTCGACAAACGCGTGACCGTGCCGTCGACCGAGGCCACCCACATGTCAGTGCGTGCGTAGGTCAGCGCGTTGCGCCAGTCGTCGTCGGCCGTGAACGCAAAGCGGGTGCCGGACGGATGCCAGGTGACGCTGCCCGGTCTCAGGTCCTCGTCGAGCACGACGCGTTCGTTGCCATCGCGCGCGCGCAGCACGACGACACGGCCCGGTCCGGCGGTCGGGTCCGGCGCGGGGAAATCCTGGCCGTCGCGCTGAAACTGCATCCAGTCGAACATCGCGCCCTTGAACCGCGACTCGTGCCGTGTCTCGAACACGCTTCGCGCCGGTTCGCTCGCCGGCGGCTGGGGACGATCGCGCAGCACGACGGCCCATGCGCCGTCCGGGCTGGCCGTACCGCCGCCACCGCTGGCGGCGCCTCCGCCGCCGCGACCACCGCCCCGCCCACCCCGGCCGGCGCCACCGCCCATGCGGCCTGCACCAGCATCGAGCCGTACGGGCGCAGCCGACGGGTTGGCCGGATCGATCGACCAGGCCTGCCCGGCGGCGCTGTACCGGAGACGCCCGTCGGGCATCCACGAGACGTTCGACACGTCTGCGCCCCGATGTGTGATGGACCGCGGCGCCGCAGCGCCGCTCGTGGCCACGACGAACGCCTGCGAGTCGGTGCCGTTGTCGGCCTCCATCCGTCGCGAAACGTTGTAGCTGACCCACCGCGCGTCGGGCGATATCGCGACGCCGCCGACCGACAACACGCTGTAGTAGTCCTCGAGTGTCAGCGCGCGCGCGGCCGCCGCCTGCTCGACCGGCCGGCGGTCCGGCTCGCGGGCGGTGAGAACGGTTGCGGCAACAGCCACGACGGCGGTGGCGAGCGAGAGCTGGCGAATCGTCATGGTGATCTCCTACGGGTGACCGACGCGGTGCGCCGCCCGTTTCGCTTCGAGGCGGCGTTCTTCCTGCAGGCGTTCGAGTTCGACGTCACTGTGATCGGCAAATCGCATGGCGTCGGCGATGGCACGATGCCCGGCGACGTCGGCAATGAGCCGGTGCATCGTCTGACAGACGCGCCGATAGGCCGGATGCCCGGCCGGCGCCGTCCGCAGTTCGATCACGTGCATGGCCTCGCGGGCGTTCATGTCCATCACGAAGCGCACGGCGTAGGCCATCGAGACGACATAGGGCGCCACCGCCGGCACATCCGCCGCGAGGGCCTCGAAGACGATGGCGGATCGGTCCATCACGCGCACCCACTCGTCGTGTGCGCCGGCCTCGACGATGGCCTCGGGCTCGGTGTAGCCGTGGCGCGTGGTGAGCGGCTGCCATTCGAGCGTGAGCAGCCGGTGGCGCTGCAGGTCGCGGAACGCGCCGTAGTCGGTGAGCACGTCGAACCGGTAGGCGGTGCGTTCGAACGCGCGGCCCGGCTTGTGCCGCCGGTTGGTCCGCTCCCCCACGTAGGCGCGGAGCACGGCGGCCCGATCGTCGGCCGTCATCTTCCTGGCGATCGCCATCGTCTCGGCATCGGCGAGCGACGTCGTTTCGTAGAGCGCCGCCGCGACGACCTTGACCTCGCCCTCCGGGTCGAAGTCGGTGAGCGTGACTTCGCCGGCCGGCGCGCCCGACGCGTCGCCGGCCAGCCGGGCGGCCACTTCGATCGTGCGCGCGCGCGTGTCCGCCAGGTACCCGGTCCAGCGCCCGCCCCGGTCGGGTTGATCGACCCGCGTCAGGAACGCTGGAATGACCTTGCGCAGCTCGACGAGCACGAGGTCGGCCGTCTCGCGCACCTCGGCCAGCGGATGCGCGCGCATGCGCAGCAGCATCGCCTCGTAGGCCTGCCCCGTGCCGTAGATGCCGACGTTCGACTGGGTCGCCGCCGGCAGCATGCCGCGCAGTGTGTCCAGGGCCTTGGCGCGGATGGCCGACCGGTACACCGCGTCGGAGTCCCTGGCCGTCTTCGGGTAGCGGCGCTCGAACCAGGCGCGCATCGGATCGATCCAGCGCGCGTAGGCGTCAAACGCCGCATCGGCCACGGCGACGTACTGATGGCGCAGCCGATGCTCGTCCAGTTCACGCGGCAGCAGGTACCGCCAGTGGTCGCCGCGCCGCTCGGTGTACGGAATGTAGCGGGTGGACTGCTCGAGATAGGCCATCAGCCGGCCGCGTTCGAGCACCTTCGTCAGCAGATTCGACGCGTCCTCGACGGCCAGGTGCACGCCGCCCAGTTGCGCAACCGAGTCGTCGCCGTACTCGTTGAAGACGCGCTGATAGAGGCGCTCGGCGCGCGCCTCGCCGACACCGGCGCCCCCGGCCGGGGGCGCAGCCCCGGCCAGTTCGCCGGCGAACTCGTCGAGAAACAGCCGCCGCAGCGACTTGGCCGATCGCGAGTAGCGCGCAAAGAGGGCACCCTTGACCGTCTCGGGCAGATTGACGAGCGCGAAGACGCGCCTGTCCGTGTTGGTGAAGTGCGGCGCGAGCGTCGCCACCTCAGCGGTCGTGAACATCGTCGCCTTCGCCTTCGCCTTCGCCGTCGTCGTCGTCGGGCTTCGTCCAGTGGCGGCGGTACTCATCCATGTAGGTGAGCGACTCGAACGACCGCATGCGGTCGAGGAACAGGATGCCGTCGAGGTGGTCGGTCTCGTGCTGGATGACGCGCGCGGCCAGGCCGCGCGCGGTGAACTCCAGCCGGCGGCCATCGCGACCGAAGGCGCGAACCTGGATTTCGGGCGAACGCGGCACACGGCCACGGATGTCGGGAACGCTCAGGCAGCCTTCCCAGCCGTCGTGCGTGGCCTCGCCGACCAGTGTCAGTTCGGGATTGATCAGTGTCAGAACCGGCATCTCGCCGTCCGGCCCCACCTCGTCGCCGATCGGGGCCTCGCGAGCGCCGGCGACGAACAGGCGGAGCCCCTCGTGGATCTGGGGCGCGGCCAGGCCGATTCCCTCGTATTCCTGCATGGTCTCGAGCATGTCGTCGATGAGCTGCTGGAGCGCTGGCGAGCCGATGCTCTTCGGCCGAATCGGCAGCGCTTTTGCACGGAGAACCGGGTGGCCCATCCGGGCCACTTTCAGGATCGCCATGCGGCTGATTATACGGACAAGCACTGGCCGGGGCGGCCGGAGCGGCCGATAAGATCAACTGGACGGTTTCCGGGAGAGTCCCCAATGAAGCGCCATGCCATCATTCTGATTGCCGCCGCGGCTCTGGCCAACGCGGCCTGCTTCGAGTTTTTCAACAAGACGACGGTTGCCAATCCGTCGGATGTGACGGTCAGCCTGCTCGGCGGCGTGTGGAGCACGTCGGGTTCGACGGCCGGCACGCTCGCCGCGTCGTGCACGAACTTCACGTGGAGCGTCACCGAGTCGTCAAGCAGCAGCGGCTCGGGCAACTTCGGCGCCACGTGCTTCGGCGACATGACGGTGACTGGATCCGCGTCGGGGACGCTCGCCGGCTCGACACTCACGTGGAGCGCCAAAGCCACGGCCACCGTGCCGGGCTTCCCGAACTGCGAGGTTCAGTTGAGCGGCACCGCCACGCTCGTCGGCGACACCATTTCCATCCCGTACTCGGGATCGACCTGTCTCGGTCCGGTGAACGGGACGGAGATACTGAAGAAGAAGTAGGTGTCGCTGGCATCTGGGCGACAACGCGCGGCATCTACAATCTTCCGTTGAAGCCCCCATCTTGAATCTGGGTACATCTCGGATCTGGGGATCTGAAGATCTTCGGAACTGATGCCGCTGTCACACTGTCGAGCTGTCACACTGTCGAGCCGTCACACTGTCACACGGCTGCGCGACACGCCGCACGCAGATTCCCAGATTCCAGATTCGACGATTCCGCGTTCCTGACGCCCGAGATGCGCCCAGATTCCAGATGCCGCGTCACCGAAAGATTGTAGTTGCCGTGCGTTGTCGCCCAGATGCCAGTGTCAGCTACTCCAGGGCGTTGCGGCCTTGAGCGCGGCGTTGACGTTATTGATGTTCTCGACACCCTTCGAGCCCAGCCAGGCGCGAAAGGCCTGCGCGCCATCTTTGGCATAGACAGGAATCCCTTCCTTCCACGTCGCGCGGCCGCACAGGACGCCGGCAAACTTCACGCCTGATTCGGCGGCCAGCGCGAGCGACTCGGTGAACTCGGCGTTGCTCACGCCGGCCGACAGGTAGATGAAGGGCCGGGTGGCCACGCGGGCCGCGTCGAGGAAACACTGGCGGGCTTCGGCTCGCGTGTAGGCCTTCTCGCCGGCGTAGGCCTTGGCCCCCTCGACGAACTTCATGTTGACGGGCACCTCGACCTTCATCACGTCGACGCCGTAGCGGTCCTGGGTGAACTCGGCCATGCTGGCGCGAACGATCTCGGGCTTCTTCTTCGCGTACTCGAGGCCCTTCTCGTCGGCGCCTTCCTCGTAGCCGACAAACTCCAGGAAGAACGGGATGTCATTGGCGCGGCATTCGTCGCCGATGCGCTCGACCCAGGCGTGCTTCTGCTCGTTGACCGGCTTCGGGTCGAACGGCGTGTAGTACAGGAGGATCTTGATGCAGTCGGCGCCGGCTTCCTTGAGGCGCCGTACGGACCAGTCGCCGAGCAGATCCGGCAGCCGGCCGGGCCCGGTCTTGTCGTATCCGGTCTTCTCGTAGGCCAGCAGCAGCCCGGCATTCTTCGACCGGACCTTCGACGCCGGCAGGCCCCACTCCGGGTCGAGGAGGATGGCACTTGCGTGCGGCGTCAGCACCTCGGAGACGATGGACTTGAACTCCTCCATCATCGCGTCGGTGACATCGGCGCCCTTCTCCCTGGCGAGCGCCTTCTTGAGCGAACCACGCTGATCCATGGCCGCCGCTGCGATGACGCCACGGGCGTCGGCGACCGCCTTCATGCCTGCCAGCTTGCCTGGTGTAAGTGTCACGCGTCTGCTCCTCGGACGTTAACGGACCGCCGATCTTAGCACCGGGAATCGGAAGTCTTCCACGACCATCCCGGCGACCGCCTCCTCGACCAGGGCCGGCACGTCCAGTTCGGTCTCGGCCGCCTCGGCCTGGGCGCGGGTGGCGTGGGTGGCCGGAAACCGGGGCGTGAACAGCGTGCAGCAGTCCTCGTCCGGAATGATCGACGTCTGGTAGGTGCCGATCCTCCGGGCATCGACCGTGATCTCTTCCTTGTCGAACCCGACGAGCGGCCGCAGGATCGGCAGCCTGGCGGCCCCCTCGACCACGGTCAGGTTGTCGATGGTCTGCGAAGCCACCTGCCCGACCGAATCACCCGTGACGAGGGCGTGCGCCCCGTAACGCCCGGCCAGCACTTCGGCTATCCGCACCATGAGCCGGCGGTAGATGACCACGCGCAGCGGTGGGGGCACGGTCACGACGACCCGCTGCTGCACCGGCGCGAAGGGCACGAGGCACAGACGCGACCTCAGCTGCGACCGGGTCAGTACCTCGACGAGCGCGCGCGCTTTTTCCTGCGAGGTGGACGACAGGATCGGATGGCTGTGGAAGTGCACGAAGTAGGCGCGTGCGCCGCGCTTGATGAGCCGCCAGGCCGCCACGGGCGAGTCGATCCCGCCCGAGAGCAGGCACATCACCTTGCCGCTCGTGCCGACCGGGAGGCCACCGGCCCCCGCTTCCTTGTCGAAATAGAAGAACGCGTCTTTCGACAGCACTTCGAGCCGGATCGTCAGGGCGGGCCGGGAGAGATCGACGGGCCAGCCGGTCACCGCCTGCACGCGCCGTCCGACTTCGCGTTCGATGTCCGGCGACGCCACCGGAAACCGCTTGTCGGCTCGTCGTGCCGAGATGCGAAAGCTCGCCGCGGTCCGCCCGGTCGTCGCGGCGGCCACGGCGTCGGCCATCGCATCGACATCGGCCGGCACGTGCGTCGCCAGCGCGAAGTTGCCGATGCCCGGAATCACGGCCAGACGCTCGCGAACCTCGAGCCAGTCGGACGACCGGCCGACCTGGATCTCGATGCGCCCCATCAGTGCCCGGGCGTCACGCACATCGAGCCCCTCGAGCGCGTTGCGGATCGACCGCACGAGCGTGTTGATGAACCACGGCCGGTTCCGGCCCTTCAACGCCAGCTCGCCGTAGTGGACGATCACCGATGGCATCGGGAAGAGACTATCGTGAACCCTGCATTGAAGATTGATGATCTGGGATTGACGATTGATTGACGATTGACGGCCAGAGCGCCGTCGGCGGCCCGATGGCCGCTGACGACGGCGCTTTCAATGGTTCCCGGCAGTCCGGTGTTCGTCCAGTCGCCAGCCAGCCAGAAACCGCTGATCGGCGTCGCCGGGTCGGGCCGAGGCGGAGCGCCCGGGGCGAGCGAGAACGTCGCCCGATGCTCACGCACGACGACGCTCCGGTCGATACGGCCCGGGACCAGGTCCGGAAGCGTGTCGGCGATCTGCCGGGCCGCGAGCGCGGTGATCGCGGCGTTGTCGATGGCCACGAGGTCCTCGGCGCCGCTCGCGACGATGGACAAGTGACGCGCGCGCGATCCGAACACCGCGCGCTTGTCGAACACCCAGTGCATCGGTCCGCCCACGAGACCCACGAACGGCCGGCCCAGGCCGGCACCATCGCTCCACAGGTTGACCGTGACGATCGGCGAGCTCCGGGTGGCCGCCGCCCGTTCGAGGATCGTGGCCATCGCCCGCGGCGGCTCGCCGTCCCAGATTCGACCAAGCGCATGCCACGGCACCGATGAGATGACGACGCGCGTCTCGATGTTCTCGCCGCCGGCCGCGACGCCCGCGATCGCGCCACCGGCGCCGACACGCACGCGCGCCGGCGTCTTCAGCAGCACCCGGCCGCCACGCGCCTCGACGAACGCCCGCGCCGGCTCGGCGTAGAGCTCGTCGAGCGGAACGGTCGGCACGGCGATGGCCGAGTCTTCGGCACGCGGCCCGAACAGCTCACCGAGGACGCGCACGAACGGCGCGGCGGCGGCCGTGTCCGGCGACTGGTTCAGGGCGGCGATCGCCAGCGGATTCCAGAGCCACGCCCGAAGCGCCGGCGACTGCCCGTGACGTACGAGCCAGTCGGTCACCGTCTGGTCTGCCGGTACGGCCGATGCGGCGGCCTCGGCACCGCGCCGCCGGACGTCGGACAGAAAGCCGCGGAGCCTGACGGCACCCAGGCGATCGCGCACGGGCAGCGCCGGCCAGCGCAGCACCGCGCCGACCAGGTGCCAGGGCGGTGGCCACCGCGGACAGGCGAGTCGTCCCGACCGGCCGCCGGCGGCCGCCATCGTCACATCCAGCCGCGACTGAAGAGGCGCCAGGTGGTCCGTGCCGATCGCGCGCAGGAACGCATACGTCTCGCGGTAGCAGCCGAAGAGCGCGTGTTGTCCGTTGTCGATGCGCTCGCCGCTTTCGCGATCGGTGAAGGCGCTTGCCCGGCCGCCGAGTCGCGGCCCCTCTTCGCAGACGACGACCGTGCAGCCGGCCGACGCGAGCCGGACGGCGGCGCTGAGCCCGGCCAGCCCGGCGCCGATGACGACGACGTCGGCGCGGTCGGTCGACGTCGCCATCACGTGCGTCGCCCACGCCACCAGATGCGCCCGGCAAGCCAGGCCTGACGGGCACGCGGCACCTTGATGACGGCGGTGAACACATCGTACTCGGCGGCTTCGATCCGCTCGAGCAGGTCGAAGTAGACGGCGTGCATGATCTCGGCCGGCACGAAGCTGCGGGCATCGTCAGCAGGAAGCTGGCGGGTCGCACGCGAGAAGTACACGCGCGCGCGTGCGCCGTGGTGCTCGAGCACACTCCGGAGCGCTGGCGACCGGACACCGTGGCCGGCCTCGGCCACTTCCCGCCGCACGTCGTCTTCCGTGCAGCCGAACCGGGCCAGGTCCGCGAGCGGCAGATACAGACGGCCGATGCGGTAGTCGACGGCCACGTCGCGCAGGATGTTGGTGAGCTGGAGCGCCACGCCGAGATCGCGTGCGTAGGCCAGGACGGCCGGCCGGCGGTAGCCGAAGATCTCGGCGCAGATGAGGCCGACCGACGAGGCGACGCGGTGACAGTACGGCTCGAGATCGGCAAACGTCTGGTAACGGCGGCCGGGGGTCGCATCCATCGCCACGCCGTCGATGAGCGCATCGAACTGTTCGCGCGGGAGGTTGAAGGGAGCAACCAGCGGCTGGAGCGCGCGGCCGGCCGGCGTTTCGGGCGCGCCGGCGGCGAAGACGCGCGCGACCTCGGCCCGCCAGCCGTCGGCCGCCGCCGCTGCGCGGCCGGGGTCGCTTTCGAGGTCCACGGCGTCGTCAACCGCCCGGCAGAAGTCGAAGACCGCCTCGATGGCCCGGCGACGGGGCGCCGGCAGGGCCAGGAAGGAGAAGTAGAAGCTGGTCTTACGCATGCTTCACGAAAGTCCAAGCCAGAGTCCGCCTCGCGATGATCGAGGCATCCATCCACCCGAGTGTCGGCCGGTGATGGAACACATCGAAATCGACGCGTTCGAGCCGGTCGAGAATTCGGGTGCCGCCGAGCCATGTGGCGCGCAGTTCCCAGCGGAGGCGGCCACCGACGCCGTCGGCCACCGGGCGGCCGGCATCGAAGAGCGCGCGCGTCCGGGTGGCGGCCTCGCCGAGGGCGGCGCGCCATTCGGGTGTCAGGCGCCGCCGGCCGAGATCCTCCTCGCTCGCGCCGTATCGTCGCACGACGGCCTGCGGTACGTAGACACGGTCTTTCTCGAAGTCGCGTTCCAGATCCTGCCAGAAGTTGGTGAGTTGCAGGGCCGTGCAGACCGCGTCCGATGCGGTGTCGAGATCGGGCTGCCGGTAGCCGCTGACGCGGAGCACGAGCCGTCCGACCGGGTTGGCCGACCGGCGGCAGTAGTCGAGCACGGCCTCCCAGTCCTCGTAGCGCTTGACGGTCACATCCTGGCGGAAGGCGCTGAGCAGGTCGGAGAACAGCTTCGGCTCGAGCGCGTACCGCTCAATCGTGTCGGCCAGCGCCAGAAAGATCCGGTTGGCGTCAGACCCGTCGTCCGGGTCCGGCCGTCCGGCGACGGCCCGGTTCAGGCGGTGCTGCCAGTCGTCGAGAAGAACCAGGCGGTTGCCGGGCGGGCGCGTGCCCTCGTCGGCGAAGTCGTCGGCGAGTCTGGCAAAGGCGTAGATGGCGGCCACGGCCGGCCGGTGCCGGCGCGGCAACAGGCGCGAGGCGACGGGGAAATTCTCGTAGTGCGCCCGGGCCAGCCGCAGGCACGTGGCGTAGGCCGCGTCGACTACCACTCCGTCTCGCTCACCCCGACGCCGTCGTTGGCCGCGCGCGCCATCACGAACAGCAGGTCCGACAGCCGGTTCATGTACGTCACCACGACCGGGTCGCTCGCGCCCTTGCCGAGCGAGACGATGCGCCGTTCGGCCCGGCGGCAGACGGTGCGCGCCAGGTGGAGCGTGGCGCCGGCGCGGGAGCCGCCGGGGAGGATGAAACGGCGGAGCGGCGGCAGCCTGAGCTCGAGCTGGTCGATCCAGCCTTCGAGGCGGACCACGTCGTGTGTGCCGAGCGCGGCCTTCTCGACGCGGGAGGCGATGCGGTTCCGCGGATCGGCCAGCATGGCGCCGAGCGCGAACACGTGTCCCTGAATGGCCAGGAGCATGTCGTCGATGTCGGGCGGCAGGCCCTCGGCCCTGGCGAGTCCGAGCCAGGCGTTCATCTCGTCGACGGCGCCGTAGGCCTCGACGCGCAGATCGGCCTTCGAGACCCGCGTGCCGTCGAAGAGGCCAGTGTCTCCCTTGTCACCGGTTTTGGTGTAGATGCGAGTCATAGGGGTCGGAGGTGTTTTCCACAGATTCGGCGCGGGGGGTGCCAGAGGTCGGACCGACCTCTGGCACCC
>DATKDF010000076.1:0-2278 GCA_035512795.1 Vicinamibacterales bacterium | reverse complement strand
CGCAATGCGGGCGCAGTCGTCGAACTCGGGGGCGGCGTTGAGCACGCGGCCGGCGCGGCCGGCGACCTTGATGCGAATCGGCCCGACCGGCGTGTCGACGGTCCGGATCTCGCGGTCGAGGGTGTCGCGCCGCATCTCGTCGTAGCGCACGCCGATCGTCGTCGTTTCGGCGAACAGCAGCCCGGCGAGGGCTTCGCGCCGATCGGGGGGCGCGAGCACGGTCACGAGCGTACCGGGCCGGCCCTTCTTCATCTGCACGGCGGCATAGAACACGTCGAGCGCGCCTTCGGCTGCCAGCCGGTCCATCAGCGGGCCAAAGAGCTGCGGGTTCATGTCGTCGATCTCGCACTCGATCCGGACGATCCGATCGGTCGCCGCCCCGGCCTCCGCGTTCCCCAGCCACATCCGCAGGACGTTCGGGTGGCCGGGCACGTCGCGCGTTCCGGCGCCGTAGCCGACGGCCTCGACGCGCATCGCCGGCAGCGGCTGGAAGCCCGACGCATACTCGGTCACGATCAGCGCGCCAGTGGGCGTGACGAGTTCCATCGCGACCGCCCCCGAGTAGATCGGCACCCCGGTGAGCAGCCGGGCCGTGGCGGGCGCCGGCACGGGGAACGTGCCGTGCGCGCACCGCACGGTCCCGCTCCCCACGTTCAGCGGCGACGACAACACCTGCGCCGCGCCGATCCATTCGAGCCCGTGCACGGCCCCGACGATGTCGATGATCGAGTCGATGGCGCCGACCTCGTGCAGGTGCACCTGCTCCACGGGCATCGCGTGGATGGCCGCTTCCGCCCCGGCCAGCCGCTCGAACATGTGCATCGCGCGGTCCCGGCCTTCGCGCGACAACGCCGATCGCTTCACGTAGCCGGCGATCTCCGCCAGGGAGTGGTGGGAGTGGACGGTGTGCTCGGAGTGGTCGTCGTCGTTGTCGTGGCTGTGTGCGTCGTCGTGGTCGTGGCTGTGCGCGTGTTGATGATCGCCGTGGTGGTGGTCGTGGGTGTGCGAGCGGGCGGCCAGCGCTTCTTCCGTGTGGACGCGGAACTTCGCGGCGGACACTCCGGCGCGCAGCACGCGGTCGGACGACACGCCGCCGTAGTCGATGGCGAGGCTGCCGAGCGCGGCGCGCAGGCCGTCGAGCGGCAGGCCGAGGTCGAGCAGCGCGCCGATGACCATGTCGCCGGACGCACCCGAGAAGCAATCAAAGTACAGCGTGCGTGCCAAACTGAAAGGTTCCTTCTTCCCTGAAACTGTAATAGCGCACGTCGGCGAGGATCATGTGATCGATCACGTAGATCCCCATCAGCACCCCGGCGGCCACCATCCGCGCCGTCAGCCGCACGTCGTCCTCGCTCGGTTTCGGATCCCCCGACGGGTGGTTGTGGAACAGCACGATCCGCCCCGCCCCCGCCAGCGCCGCCTCGCGGAACACCTCGCGCGGATGGACGATGCTGGCGTCGAGCGTCCCGATCGACAGCACACACGTCCGCAGCACGCGGTGCCGCGTATCGAGCAGGACGACGCCGAACTGCTCGACGGGCCGGTTGCCGTACTGCGGCAACAGGAACTCGGCGGCCTCGCGCGGCGTCGTGAACTGCGCGCGGTCGCGCGCCGCTCGTGTCAGTGAGCGGCGGCCGATTTCCATGGCGGCCAGGATCTGCGCCGCGCGCGCCGCGCCGATCCCTGGCAGCCGGCTGAGCGCGTCGGGCCGCGCCCGCACCAGGCCGTGGACACCCCCGCAGGCGGTCAACACGGCGTTCCCGAGCTCCAGCGCGCTGGCCGACCGGCTCCCGTGGCCCAGCACGATGGCCAGCAGTTCGTTGTCGCCCAGCGCCGCGGCGCCCAGCCGCTGCAGCTTTTCACGCGGTCGATCGTGCGGCGCGACCGTCTTCATCGTACACCATACCTGCTATACTTCCGGCTTGATGCGGCATCTGTTGTGCCTGCTCTGCACGGTGTGTCTCGCCGTGGCCTGTTCCGAACCGCCCAACAAGGAACTCGACCGCGCGCAGGGCGCGATCGACGCGGCGCGCGCCGCCGGCGCCGAACGCTACGCGCCCGCGTCGTTCACGGCCGCCACCGGCGCGCTGGCCGAGGCGCACGACGCCGTCAACCAGCGCAACTACCGCCTGGCGCTGTCGCTGGCCGTCGACGCCGGCGAGCGCGCCAAGGCCGCCGCCCGTGAAGCGGCCGACACCCGCGCCGCGATGATCGGCGAGCTTGAACGCACCATCGCCGCCACCACCGCCGCCCTCAAAGAGCTGGAGAGCCGGCACAC
>DATKDF010000075.1:0-55879 GCA_035512795.1 Vicinamibacterales bacterium | reverse complement strand
GAGTGCCCGGCTTCGCCGCACCCGAGTGCCTGGTCCGATCACCCGCTCCAGGCCGAAAGATGGCCAGCGCCAGCGCATTCCGCGTCCCGGTCGAACCCGCCGTCACCCGTCGTGAGTGCCCGGCTTCGCCGCACCCGAGTGCCTGGTCCGATCACCCGCTCCAGGCCGAAAGATGGCCAGCGCCCGCGCATTCCGCGTCCCGGTCGAACCCGCCGTCACCCGTCGTGAGTGCCCGGCTTCGCCGCACCCGAGTGCCCGGTCAGACCACCCGCTCCAAGCCGGAAGATGGCCAGCGCCAGGGCATTCCACGTCCCGGTCGTACCCGCCGTCACCCGTCGTACCCGTCGTACCGACCATGTACTAGACTCGGCTCGTGCCCAAACCCCCGAGATCCCCGAAACCCCCGAAATCCCCGTCCCTGTTCGATTCCACCACCGATCCCGGCGACGTCCTGACGCGTGCCCCGTCGAGCGGCGATACGCCGGTGGCCCTCCATGAGGCGGCACAGGCCCGGTATCTCAACTACGCGCTGTCGGTCATCACCTCGCGCGCGCTGCCCGACGTCCGTGACGGCCTGAAGCCGGTTCAGCGCCGGATCCTCTTCACGATGTGGCAGCAGAACCTGACGGCCGACGCGCGGCACCGCAAGTGCGCCAAGGTCGTCGGCGACGTGATGGGCAACTACCACCCGCACGGCGATGCCGCGCTCTACGAGACGCTCGTGCGCATGGCGCAGCCGTTCTCACTCCGCTATCCACTCGTCGATGGCTCGGGCAACTTCGGCTCGCTCGATGGCGACGCGGCTGCGGCCATGCGCTACACGGAGTGCCGGCTGGCGCGTCTGTCGGACGAACTGCTGTCGGAGATCGACCAGGACACGGTGACGTTCCGGCCGAACTACGACGGCACGAAAGAGGAGCCCGTCGTCCTGCCGGCGCGCATCCCGAACCTGCTCGTCAACGGTGCCACGGGCATTGCCGTCGGCATGGCCACCAACATCCCGCCGCACAACCTGGCCGAGGTGTGCACGGCGCTCGTGAAAATGATCGACGCCGACCTGGAACTGTCGAGCACGCAGCTCGGCCGGTACATCAAGGGGCCCGACTTCCCGACCGGCGGCCAGATCATGAACACGCCGGCCGAGATCAAGGAGATCTACAACACGGGATCGGGCACCATCCGCATTCGCGCCACCTGGCAGGAGGGGCCGGCCACGCGGAGCGGCAAGACCCTCTACATCACGAGCGTGCCCTACACGGTCAACAAGAGCGTGCTCGTCGAGCGCATCGCCGACGTGGCGCTCTCGCGCAAGCTGCCCCACCTTCTCGACGTCAAGGACCTCTCGACCGACGACGTGCGGATCGCGCTGGAGTTGAAGCCGGACGCGAACAAGCGGCTGGTGATGGCGTACCTCTACAAGCACACGCCCCTCCAGTCGAACTTCCCGGTCAACCTCACGTGCCTCGTGCCGACCGAGAACGTCGTCGTGAGCAAACCCGAGCGACTGGAGCTGAAGGAAGTGCTCTGGCACTTCCTGCACTTCCGGCTCGACGTCGTGCGGGCACGGCTCGGCCACGAACTGAAGGCCCTGCAGGCGCGCATCCACATCCTGGACGGGTTTGCGACCGTCTTCGATGCGCTCGACGAGATCCTGCGCATCGTCCGGAAGTCCGACGGCAAGGCCGATGCGGCGGCGAAGATCATCGCGCGCTTCAACCTCGATGCCATCCAGACCGACGCGATCCTCGAACTGAAGATCTACCGCCTGGCGCGTCTCGAGATTCTCGTCATCCAGAAGGAGCGGACCGAGAAGCAGAAGCGGGCGAAGGAGATCGCCGGCCTTCTCACGCGCGAGGCGGATCTCTGGAAGGTCGTGCGGGACGAGATCGAACAGGTTCAGAAGGCGTACGGCGATGCCCGACGGTCCGAGATCACCGGCGAGGCGCCCGAGGAGGAGTACACCGCCGACGACTTCATCATCGACGAAGACAACGTCGTCATCGTCACGCGCGACGGCTGGGTGAAACGGCAGAAGGAAGTGAAGGACGTCGCATCGACCCGGGTGCGCGAAGGGGATGCCGTGCTCGCGGTCCTGCCGGGCAGCACGCGCGCGTCGGTGGTCTTCTTCAGCAACCTCGGCACGGCCTACTCGGTGCGCATCGCCGACGTGCCGGCCTCGACCGGCTACGGCGAGCCGATCCAGAGCCTGTTCAAGTTCAAGGACGGCGAGCGGGTCGTCGGTGCGCTGAGCCTCGACGCCCGGGTCGCGGGCCGCATCACCGGCGGATCGGCCGAGACGGCGCCGCCGGTCCATGCGCTCGCCGTCACGAGCGACGGCTACAGCCTGCGGTTCTCGCTCGAACCGCACATCGAGCCGAGCACACGTTCCGGCCGGCGCTTCGCACGGGTGGCCGACAAGACCGAGGTCGTCGGCTGCGTGCGCGTCACCGGCGGCGAGACCATCATTGCCGTCACGCGCCAGGCGCGCGCCATGCTCTGCAAGGTGGACGACGTCAACTTCCTCGGCGGCCCGGGACGCGGCGTCATCCTCATCAAGCTCCAGAAGGACGATGACCGGCTGCTCGGGTTCATCGCCTCGACAGGCGACCGCGACCTGCTGGTGGTCGAAACGACGCGCGGCGCCGAGCAGACGGTGAGCACCGCGAAGTACGGCGTCACGGGCCGCGGCGGCAAGGGTCGGGAACTGCTGCAGCGCGGCCAGTTCACCCGGGTGGTGCCGCGCGTGCCCGAAGCGCCGGCGCCTCCCGGCGAGGCCTAGGATCGCATACAATCCCGCCTCCGGAGGTTCCCGTTGATGCGCGCTACCGTCCTCATGCTGACGCTCGGCTGCTCGATGATCGTCGGCACGACTCTCGTCGTCTCGGCCCAGGCTCAGGCCCGGCCCACCAGCAACCTGCAGGTGTTGCCGAAGGAATGGACCACGGCCGACGTACAGCCCGTGATGCAGGGCGTCGCGGCCGCCCTCGGCGTGCAGTGCACCTACTGCCACGAGCGCGACCGGTCGCTCGACGTCAAGCCCCAGAAGCTCGTGGCCCGCAAGATGTTCGAGATGACGATGCACATCAACAACGAGCACCTGAAGGGCATAGGCGAGCCGCCGCCGCCCGGAGTGGTGAAGGTGACCTGCTTCACGTGCCATCGGGGCGAGCTGACGCCGCCGACGGTGCCGCCATCGGGCGGCCTCTGAGTCCGGCCGCACGCGGTCCAGGCGCCTGACCTGATGTCGCTCGCGCGCAACGCCCTGCTCTGGGCCTCGACCAACACCTGGTTGCGGGAGCGTGCCATGCGCACCGGTTTCGTCCGGCGGGCCGTCTCGGCGTTCATGCCGGGCGAGCGCATCGAAGATGCGCTCGAAGCCGCGCACGAACTCCACGGGTCGTCGATCACGACCATCCTCACGCGGCTCGGCGAGAACCTGACGCGGCTCGACGAGGCCGACGAGGTCAGGGCGCACTACGAGCACGTGCTCGACCGGGTCAGAGATTCGGGCCTCGACGCCCAGATCTCGATCAAGCCGACGCAGCTCGGCTTCGATCAGGATCCCGAGGTCTGCTCCCGGCACTGCGCGGAGCTGCTGGCCCGGACCGAGGCCGTCGGCACGTTCTTCTGGCTCGACATGGAGGGCACGCCGTACGTCGACGGCACGATTGCGCTCTTCAAGCGGCTGCGGGAGCAGTCGCCTAGAGTCGGCATCGCCATCCAGGCGTATCTGTATCGATCGGCGCAGGACATCGAGGCCCTCGTGCCGCTCGGCTCGGCGATCCGGCTCGTCAAGGGCGCGTACCTCGAGCCGCCGTCACTGGCGTATCCGAAGAAGGCCGACGTCGACGAGAACTACTTCCGCCTGGCCGCACGCCTGCTCCAGGACGACAACACGCGTCCCGGCGCACTCGTGCACCTCGGCACGCACGACATCGGCCTGCAGGAGCGGCTGCGAACGGTCATCGCCGACCACCAGGTGGCCGCCGACCGCTACGAAATCGCGATGCTCTACGGCATCCAGAGCGCCCGGCAGCACACCCTGGCCACGTCCGGCGTGCGCACCCGCTGCCTCATCAGCTACGGCGAGTACTGGTTTCCGTGGTACATGCGCCGGCTGGCGGAGCGGCCGGCCAATGTGTGGTTCGTCGTCAAGAACATCGGACGGTGAATCCCATTCAATTCGCTCACCCACTCATTCACTAATCCGCTGAATGGGTAACCGTCCCGAGCAGCCGCCGCCACCAGGATTCCTTCGGATCGGGCGGCGGCGGAGGGGTCCGAACGGGCGGGGGCAGGATGACGGGTTCGCCGAGGGCCGCGGCCGCGGCCTGGTCGAGCTGGATGACGACGCGCGCGGTACTCTCCATCAGCTCGGCGCCGATGCCTTCGGCGGCCGTGCCCCATTGATCGATGAGATGATCGTAGGCGCGGTCCCGGTCGAGCTTGTCGTAGAAGGCCGCCGCGTCGAGCCAGGCGCCGAGGATCTGGCGGCGGGGCACTCTCGACCCGCCGAGCACCACCTGGCTGTCGAGTTCGGCCTGAAGGGCCTGCCAGGCCTCGGCCGCGGGGCGCCACATGGCCGGCTCGTCGGTCCGGGCCGACGCCTCGAGTTCGGCGAGGGCCGCGGCAAACGAGGCGCGGTCGGTGTGGTTGAGCGCCCGGCGCACGGGGATCGACAAGCGCTTGTAGCGCTCGATGAGGCCCGATTCGCCGAGATAGCCCCGTTCGACCGAGATGGCCCCGGCGCCCTGTTCCAGGGCCTCGAGGGCCTGGCGGGCGTGGACGGCGTTGCGGCGGAACGAGCGGACGGATTCGAACACCGGTACCCTCACCAGTTCGACGAGCGGGCCCGGGCCCGCGTTCGCCGGACGGCAGGATCTAATGTACTCGTGAATGGGCGGCGGCGTTCGCCGGCCGTCAGAGGGCAGGTATGGCGACACGGACCGAGCACGACAGCATGGGCCCCATCGAGGTGCGCACCGACCGTTACTGGGGTGCGCAGACCGAGCGGTCGCTTCACCACTTCAGCATCGGCACCGAGCACTTCTCGCGGCCGCTCATTCGCGCGTTCGGCACCCTGAAGAAGGCCGCCGCGCTCACAAACGGCGACCTCGGCCAGCTCTCGAAGACCGAAGTCGATCTGATCACGGCGGCCGCCGACGAGGTCATCGCCGGGACGCTCGACGATCACTTCCCGCTCTTCGTCTGGCAGACCGGCAGCGGCACGCAGACGAACATGAATGCGAACGAGGTCATCTCGAATCGCGCGATCGAGATGGCCGGCGGCGACCGCGGCAGCAAGTCGCCAATCCATCCGAACGATCACGTCAATCGCGGCCAGTCGTCGAACGACACGTTTCCGACGGCCATGCACATCGCGACCGCCGAAGAGATCGTGCGTCACCTTCGCCCCGCCGTCGACACGCTCCGGGCGACGCTGGCCGCCAAGGCCACCGCCTACGACACCATCGTCAAGGTCGGGCGGACGCACCTGCAGGACGCGACGCCGCTCACGCTCGGGCAGGAGATCTCCGGCTGGGTGGCCGCACTCGATCTCGCCGCGGCCGCCATCGACGCCGCGCTGCCGGCCGTCTACGATCTCGCCCTGGGCGGGACGGCCGTCGGCACGGGCCTGAACACGCACCCCGAGTACGCCGAGCGCGGTGCCGCGCACATCGCCACGCTCACGGGCCTGCCCTTCCGCACCGCGCCCAACAAGTTCGCCGCGCTCGCCGGGCACGAGCCGCTCGTGCACCTGCACGGCGCGATGCGCGCGCTCGCAACCGCGCTCACCAAGATCGCCAACGACGTTCGCTGGCTCGCGTCGGGCCCCCGCTCGGGCCTCGGGGAGATCACGATCCCCGAGAACGAACCCGGCAGCTCGATCATGCCTGGCAAGGTCAACCCCACGCAGTCGGAGGCGGTGACGATGGTGTGCGCGCAGGTGATGGGCAACGACGTGGCCATTGGCATCGGCGCCGCATCGGGCAACTTCGAGCTGAATGTGTTCAAACCGCTCATCATTCACAACGTGTTGCAGAGCATTCGGTTGCTCGGCGACGCCTGCATCAACTTCAATCAGTTCTGCGCGGTCGGCATCGAGCCCAACGAGGCGCGCATCAGGGAGAATCTCGACCGCAGCCTGATGCTCGTGACGGCCCTCAATCCACACATCGGCTACGACAACGCCGCCAAAATCGCCAAGAAGGCCCACCGGGACGGCACGACCCTCCGCGAGGCCGCGCTCGCCCTCGGGCTGGTCAGCGCCGAGGACTTCGACCGCTGGGTCGACCCGGCGAAGATGACGGGCAACGGCTGACCGGGCCCGGGCCCGCGAGACCTCGGACGCCGCCTGTTCCCAATTAGTCCGACATCGTCTAGGATATAGGCCGTGCCCGGAAACGTGCTCGGAGAGTTCGAACAGCTCGTCCTGCTGGCCCTCGTCCGGCAGGGGCGGGATGCCTACGGCGTGTCGATCTGCCAGGACATCTCGTCCCGGACCGGGCGCGATGTCTCGCTCGGCGCGGTCTACAAGACGCTCGACCGGCTCGAAGACAAGGGACTGGTGCAGAGCCGCATCGGGGCGCCGACGCCCGAGCGTGGGGGCCGGCGGAAGAAGCACTATCGGCCGGCGGCCGCCGGGGAGCGGGCACTGCGCCATTCGCTGGCCGCGCTCCGCCGGATGACCGACGGCCTCGAGTCGGAGTGGAAGATCTGATGGCGCGTCCGCCCCGGCTCTCGAGCTGGCTGCTCGCGCGGACCCTGGGGTGGTCCAGGCACGAGTTCCTCCTCGGCGACCTCGACGAAGAGTTCATGCGGCGGGCCGGCCGGGCGCCCGTGCGGGCGCGGCTCTGGTACACACGGCAGGCATTTCTGGCGGTCTGGCATGTCGGCTTTCGCGCCCGGCATCGCGGGGCTGCACACCCGGTTCGACAGGGAGATTCGATGGCTCGACAGATTCGCGCCGACGTCCGGTATGCCCTCCGCCTGCTCGTGCGGCAGCCCTTCTACTCGGCCGTGGCCGTGTCGTCACTGGCGCTTGCCGTGGCCGCCAACGGTCTGGTGTTCGGCCTGGTCGACAACCTCGTCCTCAACCCGTTCAGCTTTCCGGATGGCGATCGCCTCGTATCGGTCGGCTCGACGTTCCCGCGGCTGAGTGCCGACGAGGGCTTCATCGAACAGCACTCGCCCGCCGAGATCGACGACATGCGGCGGGCGGACTCCCTGGTGCACGTCGCGGCATTCGACCTCGGCAACCGGGCGGTCTCGACGCCGACGAGCGCCGAAAACGCCTTTACGGCGCTCATCGTCGACGACCCGCTGCCGGCGATGGGGCAGCCGCCGGCGCTCGGCCGCGGGTTCACGGCCGAGGAACTCACGCCGGGCGGTCCGAGCGTGGCGATCATCAGCCACGGGCTGTGGACGCGCCTGTACGGCGCGGCGCCCGACATCATCGGCCGAGCGATCCTCGTCAACAGCCAGGCCCGGACGGTGGTTGGCGTCACGGCGCGCGAGTCGAGTCTGCTCGGCAGCGATCTCTGGATTCCCTGGGGCGGGCAGACGACGGCGGTGCCGCGCAACCGGCGGCAGTTCACGGTGATTGCGCGACTCGCGCCTGGTGTCAGCCTGGCGGCGGCCAACACCGAACTCTCGACGGTTGCCTTGCGGACGACAACGGAGTTTGGCGGGCAGTTTCCGGAGTACGAGGGTTGGCGCCTGCGTGCGGTGACGTGGACCGAAGCGCTGACCGGCCAGGCGCGCGGTCCGGCGATGCTGCTGCTTGGCGCGGGACTGCTCGTGCTGCTCATCGCCTGCGCGAACGTGACGAGCCTGATGCTGACGCGTCTCACAGCGCGGCGACGCGAGATCGCGGTGCGACTGGCGCTCGGCGCCGGCACGATGCAGGTGGCGCGGCTCCTCACGATCGAGAGCCTGGCCATTGCGGGTTTGGCCACCGCGATCGGTCTTCTGGCCGCCCAGGCGGCCATTGGCCCGGTGGTAGCGATGCTCCCGAACCAGATCGCCAACTTCGGTTCGCCGGAAATCGACCTTCGCGTGATCGGTTATGCGGCGCTGGTCGGCCTGCTGGCGGCGCTCGTCACGCCGCTCGTGCCGGTCGTGCAGGCCCGGCGGCCGGCCCTGCAGGACGCGCTGCGCGACGGCGGCACGTCCACCGTGGGGCGCCAGCGCCTGCGGACTGCGCTCGTCGTGGCCGAGCTGACACTGGCCGTCGTCCTGCTCGTCGGCGCGAGCCTGCTCCTCCGGAGCTACGCGCGCATCCAGAACGTCGATCCCGGCTTCCGGTCCGATCAGGTGCTGACCATGCGCATGACGGTGGCCTGGGAACGGTTCAGCGGCGCCGGCGCCGCGCAGGAGTTCTTTGCCGACTTCATCGGCCAGCTGCGCGCCCTGCCCGAGGTCGAGACCGCGGCGGCCACGTCGCAGTTTCCGCCGCAGTTGTCGTTCTCGATGCAGTTTCGCGTCGATGGCGCGCCGCAGACCACCGAGACGCTGCCAAACGCCGCCGTCACCGTGATCTCTTCCGGGTACTTCGATGTGCTGGGCGTGGCGCTCCGTCACGGGCGCCTGCTCGACGACCGCGACCGGGCCGGCGCCCCGACGGCCGTGGTCGTCAACGAAGCCTTCGCCGCGCGGTTCCTCGATGGCGCCTCTTCGGGCCGCCTGCTGGTCGGTGCCCAGTCGACCGCCGCCGAGGTGGTCGGCGTCGTCGCCGATACCCGCAACAACACGCTGCTCCGTCCGCCACAGCCCGAGATGTTCGTGACGATGGAACAGGCCGGGGCGAACAATCAGTTCTTCCTGATCGTGCGCACGACGACCGAGCCGATGGCAGCGCTGCCGGCCATCCGGCGAACGCTGACGGCGATGAACCCGGACCAGCCCCTGTACCTCATCCAGACGCTGGACCAGGCGATTGCCGGGTCGCTCGCCTCGCAACGGATCAGTCTCGCGCTGGTCGCCGCATTTGCCGCGGGCGCGCTCATCGTCGCCTGTGTCGGCGTCTACGGCATCGTGTCCTACTGGGTGGCGACGCGCGCGCGTGAGATCGGGATCCGGATCGCCCTCGGCGCGTCGGCGCGTCAGGTGATGGCTCTCGTCGTGGGCGAGACGAGCCGGCTGGTTGCGATGGGTCTTCTGTTCGGTCTCGTCGGCGGCGTCCTGCTCGGCCAGCTCGCCCGCACGCAGTTGTACGAGACGACGCCGGTCGATCCGGTCGCCCTGGCCGGGGTCGTCGCGATCCTGGCGTTCGTGTCACTTCTGGCCGGCTACCTGCCGGCGCGGCGGGCGCTCGGGGTCAATCCGGTCACCGTGCTGCGGTCCGAGTAGCCGCGGCGACAAAGGGCCCGACCGCCGGCTTCTGATACGATCCTGTGTTTCCGCCGCACCGGCGGCACAGGCTTCGTATGGCTGCGGACTGGCGTGACTTTCAAGGCATCAACGCGGGCTACCTGCACGAGCTTCACGAGCGGTACCAGCGCGATCCCGCGTCGGTCGACGACGCCACGCGGAGGCTGTTCGACACGGCCGGCGCGCCGCCCGAGCCTGGCCGGCCGGCCGGGTCGATCACGCCGGCCCAGGTCGACCGGATCGGCGATGCGGCACGGCTCGTCACGGCGTCGGTCTGCGGCACGAACCTGATTCAGTCCATCCGGCGATACGGCCATCTGGCCGCCGACATCGATCCGCTCGGCAACTGGTCGGTCGGCGACCCGTCGCTCCTGCCTGAAACGCACGGCGTGTCGGAGGCCGACCTGCGAGCCCTGCCGGCCACCGAGCTGGTCAAGCCGCTCGGCCGGGGTGACGCGTCGCTCTGGGACGTCGTCGTCCGCCTCCGCGAGCGCTACTGCGGCACGACCGGCTACGACGTGGCCCACATCTTCACGCGCGAAGAGCGCGCGTGGCTCTTCGAGGCGGTCGAGTCGGGCCGCTTCCGCGCGCCGAACGATCCGATCGATCCACTGGCGCTGCTCGACCGGCTGACCGTGGTGGAGGCCTTCGAACGCTTCCTGCAGCGGGCCTTCCCCGGCAAGACGCGGTTTTCGATCGAGGGGCTCGACATGCTCGTGCCCGTGCTCGACGCGCTCATTGCCGAGGCGGCCGAAGAGGGGCTGCGACAGGCGTTCATCGGCATGGCCCATCGCGGCCGGCTGAACGTGATGGTACACGTGCTCGGCAAGCCCTACGAGCAGATTCTGGCCGAGTTCAAGGATCCCATCCGCAATGCGCTCGAGCTCGAGGGCGTCGAGTGGAGCGGTGACGTCAAGTACCACCTCGGTGCATCACGTGCGGTCGAAGGCGGCGAGGAAGTGGATTTGGTCGTCTCGATGCCGCCCAATCCAAGCCACCTCGAGGCGATCAACCCGGTGCTCGAGGGCATGGTCCGCGCGGCCGGTAGCGATGCCAGCCGGCGTGGCCGGCCGACGTTCGATCCCGATGCCGTGCTGCCGATCCTGGTGCACGGAGACGCCGCGTTTCCGGGGCAGGGCGTGGTGGCCGAGACGCTCAACCTGCACCTGCTCGACGGGTACTCGACGGGCGGCACGGTCCACATCATCGCGAACAACCAGATCGGCTTCACGACCAACCCGTACGACACGCGCAGCACGCTGTACCCGAGCGGTCTCGCCCGGGGCTTCAAGATCCCGATCATTCACGTCAACGCCGACGACCCCGAGGCCTGCATCGCGACCGTCCGGCTGGCGTTCGCCTACCGGGAGACGTTCAAGCGCGACGTCCTCATCGATCTGGTCGGTTATCGACGCTACGGTCACAACGAGGGCGACGAGCCGGCGTTCACTCAGCCGGCGATGTACCGCCAGATCGCGGCCCAGCCGACGGTGCGGCAGAAGTGGGCCGCGGCACTCGAGCGCCGCGGCCTGCTCGAACCCGGGGTGGCCGACGCAATGCTCGCGATGCGGCTCGAGGCGCTGCAGCGCACGCTCGACGGCCTCGACGCCGAGCGCCATTATGTCGAACCGGCGCCCGAGATCGCGGCGCCGGGGACGGCGGCCCGGACGATGACGGCCGTGCCCATCGAGACGCTCGACGCGATCGGTCGCAGCCTGCTCGAGGTACCGGAGGGGTTCACGATCCACCGCAAGCTCGAGCGGGCACGCACGCGCCGCCGGGAGGCGTTTTCCGACCTGGATGCCCGGACGGTCGACTGGACGTTTGCCGAGGAACTGGCCTTCGCGTCGATCCTGGCCGACGGCACGCCCATTCGACTGACCGGCGAGGACGCCGAGCGCGGCACATTCAGCCAGCGTCATGCCGCGCTCTTCGACGCCACGACGGGCGCCAGATTCGCACCGCTCGAGGCGTTCGAGGCCGCCCGAGCCGCCTTCGACGTCCGCAACAGCCCCCTGTCGGAGAACGCCGCCGTCGGCTTCGAGTTCGGCTACTCGATCCAGGCGCCGGCCACGCTCGTGCTCTGGGAAGCGCAGTACGGCGACTTCGTCAACGGCGCCCAGGTCGTGTTGGATGAGTTCCTCCTGTCGGCACGGGCCAAGTGGGGACAGGAGCCCTCGCTCGTTCTGCTGCTGCCGCACGGCTACGAAGGCCAAGGGCCCAACCACGCCAGTGCCCGGCCCGAGCGGTTCCTGCAACTGGCGGCCGACATCAACATGCGTGTGGTCAACTGCACGACCGCGGCGCAGTACTTCCACGTGCTGCGTCGCCAGGCGGCGCTGCTCGTCGAAGACCCGCTGCCGCTCATCGTGCTGACGCCCAAGAGCCTGTTACGCCACCCGCTGGTCTCGTCGTCGCCGCGGCAGCTGGCCGAGGGCCACTGGCTGCCGGTGATCGACGACGAGCCGGCGGAGGCTGACGCGGTGACACGACTCGTGCTGGCCAACGGCAAGATGGCGGTGGATCTGCTGACGAGCGACGCCCGCGCCTCGGCGACGCACGTGGCCATCGTCCGGGTCGAGCAGCTGTTTCCGTGGCCGGTCGCGGAGCTTGCGACCGCGCTCGACCGGTACCGGGGCGTCACCGAGGTCGTGTGGGTTCAGGAAGAGCCCGAGAACATGGGAGCGTGGGAGTTCGCACGGCCCGCGCTCGAGGAGCTGGCCGCCGGCCGCCGGCTGTCCGTGCTCGCTCGGCCGCGCAGCTCGAGCCCCGCGGAAGGATCCGCCGCGCGGCATCATCAGAACCAGCAGCGGCTCATCGAGGCGGCGTTCGAGCCGTCCGGTCCGGCCCGGTCGAAGCCGGCCCCACGGAAGACCCGAGCCGCAACGGGCATCAAGGCAGGCGTGTCATGAGTATCGAGGTCGTCGTTCCCGAAGTCGGCGAGTCCATCGTGGAGGCGCGCGTCTCACGCTGGCTCAAGCGTGAGGGCGACAGGGTGACGGCCGGCGAGGCCCTCGTCGAACTCGAAACCGACAAGATCGACGTCGAGGTCTCGGCGCCCAGGGCAGGTGTCCTCGCGCGGATCGCGCACGGGGAAGGCGAAGACGTCAAGATCGGACAAGTGCTGGGCACGATCGACGAAGGACCTGGCGGGAAGGCACCTGAGGTGCCGGTGGGACACGCACCTGAAGTGCTGGAGCCTCCAGCGCCTGAGGTGCCCGCTGCCACGCCGTCGGCGCGGCGGCTGGCGCGGGAGCGCGACGTGCCGCTCGAGAAGGTCGAGGCGTCCGGGCCACGGGTGACCAAAGCCGATGTCGAGCGCGCGGCCGCGGCGCCTTCCGGCGCGTCGAAGGCCGCCGGGCCGGCGTCGGTGGCGAAACCGGCGGCCGGACCTCCATCCGGTGAACGACGCGAAGAGCGCGTCCGCATGTCGAAGCGCCGGGCGACCATCGCTCGACGTCTGGTCGAAGCGCAGCAGACGGCAGCCCTGCTCACGACCTTCAACGAGGTCGACATGAGCGCGGTCATGGCGCTCCGGGCGCGGCACAAGGAGTCGTTCAAGGCCCGCCACGGGGTGTCGATCGGCATTGTCTCGTTCTTCGTCAAGGCCGTCGTGGGCGCACTTCGGGAGTTCCCGCGCCTGAACGCCGAGATTCAGGGCGACGAGATGGTGCTCAAGCACTTCTACGACATCGGCATCGCGGTCGGGGCCGACGAAGGACTCGTCGTGCCGGTCCTGCGCGACGCCGACCGGATGTCGTTTGCCGGAATCGAGTCCACGATCCGCGGATACGCCGACAAGGTCACGAGCGGCACGCTCACGCTCGACGACCTGCGCGGCGGCACGTTCAGCATCACCAACGGCGGCGTGTACGGATCGCTCCTGAGCACGCCCATCCTCAATCCGCCGCAGGTCGGCATTCTCGGCCTGCACGCCATCACGGATCGTCCCGTCAACGTCGAGGGCCAGGTCGCCCTGCGGCCAATGATGTACACCGCCCTCACCTACGATCACCGCATCGTCGACGGGTCGGAGGCGGTGCGGTTCCTCGTGCGAATCAGGGAACTCGTCGAGGATCCTGGCGCGCTGCTCTTCGCCTGAAGACGGCCGGGCCTCGGCTACCTCGTCTTTCGTGGTACGCGCTTCGACGCGGAGGCCGGTGAAAACGCGGCGTCGGCGTCGAGAATGTCGCAGACCTCGGCGCACAGGCCATCGGCGCACAGCTCATAGCCCGGCGGGCAGCGGTCGTCCGACAGGCGCTTCGGCTGCGTCCCTTTGCGGTAGATCTCGGCGAGCACGCGTCGCATGTGTTCGACCATCGTCTCGTACGTGTCCGGCCTCGTGACGTAGATGCGGACGAGCAGCCGTTCGACGTCGAGCGCGAAGTTCCGGAACGCCGCCAGGGCAATCGCATCGCCTGGTCGGCCGGGGTGCTTGCGGGTGCGCGCGGTCTTCTTCATCAGGTCTCCTCTCGTGTGCCGGGGTCCACGGGTCATTCACGTCCGTCGCGTTCGGACAGCCAGATATCCTGCCGATGTTCGTCGCGCACGGTCAGCAGACGACCTGGGCCGGCCACGCCGAAACCCGAGAACGTCACGCCGCCGAGCGTGTTGCTGGTCACCGCTGTCAGGTGACCCGAATCGAGGGTCAGCCGCCACACGTTGTGAACGCCGTTGTCGGAGCGCGTCACGTAGATGGTCGACGAATCGGAGTCGAGTCTCGCGGTGGCCACGTAGGCCCGCGTGATGGTGGTGACCAGCCGCGGCGCCCGGGAGGGGCCGGCCGTCAGCACCTCGAGGTCTGCCGACCGATCCGGCTGACTGGCGCCTGCCCGGACGAGGACGAGCGCCGAACTGTCGCCGAGCCACCCGCGGACCCGTGTCGTGCCGGGCCCCTCGAAAGTTCCGAAGTCGGCTTCGGCGCCGGTCTCGAGGTCGCGCGCGCGGACCCGATCGCCGTCGGCGTCACGCACGCGATAGCCGATCTTCCGGCCGTCGGGTGACACGTACAGGTCGCGAAGCCGTGCCTCGGCGTCAGCCTCGACGAGCGTGACCGGCTGCCGCGAGTCGAGCCCGAACCGCCGCAGCAGTTCGGTGGGGCCGCGCTCGACGTAGAACAGGGCATCTCCCGCCGCACTCCAGGCGACGTTCTGCTCGACCCAGTCGAACGGCGACGATGCCGGGACGGCCGGCAGCGGCACCGACGCCGATACGGGGAGTTGCTCGCCCGTGCCGAGGTGCCGGAGGTGCAGCGCCATGCCCGGCGGCGACGGTCCCCGGACGAGGTAGGCGAGCCAGTCGGCGTTGGGGGAGAGTGCCGGCGCAAAGCCGGCCAGGAGCGACCGCAGGCCGGTCAGCCGGCCGTCGGGCTCGAGCGTCCCGACCGACAGGGTCGAGTCGACCAGCGAGTGGCCGACCTCGGGGCTCGGCTGGCTGCGCTGAAAGGCCAGCGTCCGGCGATCGCGCGAGAGCGACGGCGCGAAATCGCTCTGGGCAGCCGTGTCGAGCTGGCGGCTGGTCGCGTCGGTCCAGAGCCAGAGCTTGGCATCGAGTGACTCACGCGTGAAGCTCAGCACGCGGCCGTCGGATGAACTGCCGCCGGGCACGTCGAGCCCGGCGCCCGAGGTGAGCGGCCGCGAGCGGCCGGTGCCGATCGTCAGTTCCCACAGGCCGATCGGCCCCCCCCGGTTCGACTGGTACACGACCGCGTCGCCGGCGCCGCGAAACAGCGGCCGCCGCTCGAAGTACTCGTCGTCGGTCAACTGGCGGGCACGCGTGCCGTCGATCACAGCCGTCCAGAGGTCCTGACGCCCCTCGTGCGACAGGGCGTAGACCACGCGCCGGCCATCGGGGGAGACATCGATGTCGCCAAGCCTGCCGGTGACCGGCCAGGCCGGGCTCACGTCGGTGAGCGTTCCGGTATCGAGGTCGAGCCGGCTGAGCGTCGGGCCGGCCTTGAGGAACACGGACCGGTCCACCCACCGGACGATCTCGATCTGGACCGCCTGGTCGGCCACGGCCACGCGCTGCCGGGCCGGGCCGCCGAACGGCGGCACTACGTGCAGCGTCGGACCGGAGGTCTGGTCGATGAGGCAGGCGATTTCGGTCCCGTCGGGCGACCAGGCGTGCGAGTCGGGCCTGCCGTCGGCCAGGGCCACGGCAATGGCATCACCGCCGCTCACCGGTTGCACGAACAGGCGCCTGCGGTCGCCCTCCATCGCGAAAAAGGACACCCAGTCGCCGCCCGGGGACACGCGGCTGCCCGATTCGAGCGTGCCCCACGTCACGAACTGGCGCGAGCGGTCCAGGATCTCGACCGGCGCCGGCGTCGGCCACACAGCCCAGGCCACGACGACAAGGGCCGCGACGCCCGCCAGGCCCGCCAGGTTGCGCGTGCGTGACTGAACCCTGGCGTCGCGCGCCGTTGGCAGCGGCGCGCCGCTCGACGAGAGTGAGGCGCCGAGGCGCCTGAGCTCGGCCAGCACCGCGTCGGCTGACTCGGGCCGGTCGGCCGGCGTCTTCTCGAGGCACCGGTGCACGAGGCGGGCCAGATCCAGCGGGATATCCGGCACGAGCCGCTCCATCGGGCGCGGGTCGTCGGACAACAGGTGCCGGACGTAGTCGTAGCCCGAGGCGCCGGCAAAGGGCAGCCGGCCCGTGATGGCCTCGAACAGGATGACGCCGAGCGAGAACAGGTCGGCGCGCGCCGACACGGGCGATCCGAGGGCCTGCTCGGGCGCCATGTACTGCGGCGTGCCGGCGTAGTCGCTGCTGCCCGACGGCGACGTGCGCGTGCGCTCGGCCGGCGACGTGATGACGTCCGGCTGCGCCAGCCCGAAATCCAGAAGCTTGACGTGTCCGTGCGGCGTCACCATCACGTTCGACGGCTTGATGTCGCGGTGCACCAGCCCGCGCCGGTGCGCGTGGGCGAGACCCTCGGCCACCTCGCTCCCGATCTCGAGGACCATCGGCAGCGGCACCGGTCCCCGGCGCAGGATGGACGCCAGCGTCTCGCCCTCGACGAACTCCATGACCAGATAGAACTCGGTCTGGTCCTCGAAGAGCTCGTAGACCTTGCAGATGTACGGGTGGTCGAGCGACGCAGCCGCCAGGGCCTCCGTCCGGAGGCCCTGGCCGCCTTCCTTCATCCGGTGGTCGTGAATGGCCTTGATGGCCACCGGCCGGTTGAGCCGGCTGTCGCGTGCCTTGTAGACGACCCCCATGCCGCCGGCGCCGATGCGGGATTCGATGCGATAGCGGCCGCCAATCGACTCGGGCAGATTGCCACGCGGGTGGGTCATGGCGGACCCAGAGTGTGCCACGAAACGTGGGACCAGAAAAAGAACGCCCGGCCGGAGTGAACCGGCCGGGCGTGTGGGTGTCGCGCGGGACCTCGGATCCCGCCGCGAGTGTTACCAGGTCACGCGCGAGACGAGCTGGATGATCCGGGCCGTCACGGCGCCGTTCAGACCCGTGACTTCGTAGTTGTCCGGGTTGTTGCCGAGACCGGTCACCGGGACGTAGTTGACCCAGTTGAACGCGTTCAGGATCTCCATGCGGAACTCGGCGCGGACGCGGCCCGTGAGCGGCACGAGCTTGACGACGCTGACGTCCACGTTCTTGAACATCGGACCCGTGATGACGATCTCACGAGCGCCGCAATCGCCGAAGCCGTTGGCGATTGTCTCGATGCAGTCCGGGCCGTTCGCCGGAGCGAAGAACCGACCCTCGGGTGCGCCGAGTGAGCCGTACCCGGTGAGCGTCGTCGCGTCCACACTGAACGCCTTGACGGTGTTGTCGATGACGTCCTGCGGGAGCATCGTCACGCGGCCCGCGCTGTCGATGCGGACGTTGTAGAAGTCCTGCAGGTCGCTCTGGTCGAAGCCCATCATCCGCACGTTGCCGAAGTTGACCATGCGGCCACTCTGGAAGCGCGCGGTGCCGTGCATCTGCCAGCCACCGACCAGGCGTTCCATCGCCGCGCCGACGTTGCTGGCATAGCGACGACCCTGGCCGAACGGCAACTCGAACACCCAGGTGCCCTTGAGGGCGTGGGTCACGTCGCCTTCGCCACCGGTCTGGCGCGTCTCGAGACGCGGGACGCGGAACGAGAGGCGCGTGGAGCCGTAGCTCTTGCCGTAGGCGTAGCTGCCCGAGAACTGGAAGCCGTGGGCCATCCGCCGGCGCAGTTCGAACTGCGCGCCGTGGAAGTCGGTGTATCCGCCATGACCGTCGATCGACGCGCCACCCAGCTTGTCCGGGTTGGCGATGATGAAGTTGGCCGGCAGGCCGGCAGCCAGCGCGTTACTGCGTCGCGTGGCGTCGGCGTCGAGCGCATCGACCGCGTTGTACGGGTTCGGGTTGCGCATCGTCAGGTGGTTCAGGAACGTTGCGTTCGCGAAGTTCGTCGAGGTGTAACGGGCCGACTCGCCCGCCAGCCCCTGGGGAACACCGCTGAAGTAGGCCAGGTAGACCGGCAGTGGCGACGTGCCCGTGCCGGCGCCGAAATACCGGAAGTTGGCGCCCCGGCCGGCCGCGATGTTCGCCTGCAGGTTCTGCTGCGCGAGCAGGAACTCATCGAAGAACCCATTCTCGATGATGTTCAGCGCGTTGACGTTGTAGGTGGTCCAGAGGTCACGCGACCGCGTGCCGACGTAGCGCGCTTCGACCGCCATGTTGCGGCTGACCGACCGCTGCCATCCGGCCGTCCACGTGTCGGCGTACGGCACCTGGAGGTTCGGATCGTAGGTCTGGACGACGCCCGTCACCACGTCGGTGAGCGGGTAGTTGCGCACCTCGTCGAATGGCGCCGGGCCGAGGCGTTCCGGTTCGCGGACGAGCAGCGGCAGCGTGCCGAGGTTGCCGAGCGCTTCGGTGCGGTTCACGGTGATGAGGAGCCCCGGGTTGTCGTCGAGGCGGCCCGTGAAGTCCGACATGCCCGGCCGGTTGTAGCTGCGGGCGAAGCCGGCACGGAACACCGTGTCACCCGACTGGCCGAGGAAGCGCGACAGCCAGCCGTTGTCGGCCGTCGGCGTCCACGCCACGCCCAGGCTCGGCGCGAAGTTGTTCCGGTCGGTGTTGTAGGCGTTCGTGCCCTTGTTGTAGGGGTAGTACTCCGAGATCGGCTTGCCGGGCTCGAAGCCGGGACGGAACAGGTTGCAGTCCTGGACCGTGATGTTGCTCACGTCGGTGCAGGTCGAGGCAAAGCCCGAGATGCCCCAGACATCCTCGAGCGTGCTCGAAGAGTAGCTGTCGTTGAGCGGGTAGAAGGGCAACTGGAGTTCGTACCGGAGACCCATGTTGACGGTCAGGTCCGGACGCGGACGCCAGGCGTCCTGAATCCAGAAGCCGTAGTTCGGCAGCCGGCCTTCCTGAAGGCTCTCGCCCAGGAACACGTAGCGGTTGGTCGCCGGGTCGATACGCGCGTTGCCCGTAATCGCCGACACGCGGCCGACGAGGACCGCGTAGAGGTCTTCGGCGTCGCCACGCTGCGTGGCATTGGAGCCGGGGAACGCCGCGGTACTGAAGGCGGCCTTGGCCGGGTCGCTCGTGAGCACGTCGAGGGTCAGCCCGGGGACGTTCGTGCGGTTGCGCAGCCACACCTTACCCATGGTGAGCGAGCCGCCGAAGTTGAAGCTGTGCGCGCCCCGTACCCAGTTGACCGTGTTCTCGATGACGGCCGTCGCACCTTCACGCGCGCTGATCGCCGTGCCGCTCGACGGGTTGTTGATGTTCGCCGCGCTGATGCCGATGGCAAAGCCGCCCTGGTTGGCGACCGGGCCGTTCCACATCGACGGGTTGATGGCGGTCGCGAAGTAGGTCGGACCGCCCGTCGCGCCAAGACGGAACTCGTTGACGAGCGTGCCAATCGTGGACCGCAGGGTGGCCGACGTCGTGTAGCGGTGCGAGTCCTGGACGCCCTGGACCGGGAAACCCGGGAAGATCGGGTCGCGGCCGTTCAGCGTATCCGGGTTCGACAGCAGCTTGTTGTAGTTGACCGAGAAGGTCAGGCGGTGGCTGTCGTTCACGTTGTAGTCGACCTTGCCCGTCGGGTACTTCGTGACGGTCTTCTGGGCGACGTTCCAGGTGAATCGCTCGAGGCTGGGATCGGTGAGTGGCTCGATGATGCCCGTGCTCATCGAGGCGGCCCGGATCTCGGCCAGCAACTGCCCGATGATCGGGTCGATCGACGCGATGTGGCCGTTGTTGGCCGCCAGCTGGAGCACGTCCACAGTCCGGACGCCGGTGCTGGTGGTGTAGGAGAACAGGCCCTGCTGGGCGGCCGTCGTCAGGATCGTGCGCTGCCGGCGGATGGTCTGCGGCTGGCGGAACTCTTCGTAGTTGACGAAGTAGAACGCCCTGCCGGCGCCGTTGTAGACGCCCGGAATGACGATCGGGCCACCGACCCGGAAGCCCGGCTGGTTCTGGAGCAGCTCGGTCTTCGGCAGGCCGTCCCGCTCGGTGAACCAGTCCTTGGAGTTGAGGGCGTCGGAGCGGAAGTAGTGGTAGGCCGAACCCGTGAAGGTGTTGCTGCCCGAGCGGGTCACGAACCGGATCTGGATGGCGCCCTGGCCGGCGGCGTCGGCGCCCTGGGCGGCCGACGTGACGGTCACTTCCTCGACCGCGTCGAGCCGGGGGCTCATGCGCGCGAAGAAGCCGTCGGTCGTCTTCAGGTAGTTGTCCTGGATGTTCATGCCGTCGACGGTGATGTTGATCGTGCTCTGCGGGAGCCCGTTGACGGTCGAGTTGCGGTTGCCGCCCGGCGTGTTGACGCCCGGCAGGAATGTGATGAAGTCGAGCGCATTGCGGCTGACGAGCGGCAGGTTCGACACCTGGTTGATGTCGATCGTCGTCGACACCGAGGTGGCCTGCGTCTGCACGAGCACGCTGCGGCCTTCGACCGTGACGGTTTCTTCGATGCCGCCCACTTCGAGCGTGGCGCGCACGTCGGCCGGACCGGCAGCCGTGACGACCAGGTTGCCGATGATGGCGGTCTTGAAGCCGCTCAGCGAAACCGTGACCGTGTAGGTGCCAATCGAGATGGCCGGAATCGTGAACGAGCCGTTGCTGCCCGACACGGTCGTGTAGTTTTCATTCGTGGCGTTGTTCCTGGCCACGACGGTGGCGCCCGGAACCGCACCGCCGCCGGAGTCGAGTACCACTCCGGTGATCGATGAGGCCGCGCCTCCCTGAGCGAATGCCAACGAGCTGGCCGTGGCGACGATCGCCAGTGCCAGTGTCAGTCTGACCAGACCTTGCTTCATGTGTTGTTGCTCCTCACGTTGCGGGGACCCACGGACGGGTCCGCGGGATCGCGCGTCACCCCGAACGTCCGTTACGTGACGTCTGCGGTTGTCGCGATCCAGTCGTCACACTAGGGCCGATCGGTACACGCGTCAATGGACGGGGGCTGTATGAGCGGTACTGATGGTGAGCAATGATGGAGCTTGGCAGCAGTATCGCGTCCGACGCGCCGATCGCGGCCTGTTTGGCCCCGATCGGCGCATCGCCACACGAGCCGCCGCGGCGTCCGGTGACCTGTTATGCTGAGTTTGCCAGCGCCGCCGTCAGGTACACGGATCGTCCATGACAGAGACCCAACGACTCGCCGCCGTCCTCGTGCTCCTGGCCTCGGCCGCGTGCAGCAACGACAGCACCATTCCGAGCCCGGTGCCACCCCCCTCCGGCTCGGGCGACCTCACCTCGCTCAGTGGCACGGTGGTGGGGCACTTCGACGCCGCGCCGATCGGCGGCGCCACGCTCGTCCATGGCGGCGTGTCGACCATCACCAACAGCCTGGGTCAGTTCACGCTGAACGGCGTCACGGCCAGCGGCGCCGCCGGCGTCACCGTCAACGCGCCGGGACATGTCTTCCGGCGCGTCGTCTTCAACATGTCGCCGAATAGATCCGGCGTGACGATCGACCTCATCCGGTCGGCGCCGCCGTTCGAGATCGAGTTCTACCGGATGTGGGTGCGCGACAGCCTCCAGAGCACGTCGCTCCAGGCAACCCGTCCCTGGACGGTGAACCCGAACTTCTACTTCAAGACGACGCTCGACGACGTCGAGGTCACCGTCCCCGACGACGTCATCGACCGCATCGTCAGCGTGTTCGCCAACGCAATTCCGGAACTGTCCGGCGGCCGGCGGCAGCTCGGCACCGTCGAGCGCGGCACCACGGCCCGAGACATCGTCGACGGCTGGGTCAACGTCACATTTGCGCAGAACCTCGCCGGAACGCTCGGCCGGTCAACGGTTGGCGGCAACTCGGGGACGATGGCGCTCCTGTATGCGCCGCTCCTCATCTCCACGCCGCAAAACAACCCGTTCGGGTGCGACTTCTATCTCTACGGCATCGCCGATCACGAAGTCACCCACACGATGGGCTTCTACCATACGTTCGAGACGATCGGCGATTCGTTCTCCGGTCCCGGCTGTACCGGCACGGGGCGCCCGGAGCGCACGCGCATCCACTCGGCCATCATGTACGCTCGGCCGTCGGGCAACACCGACCCGGACGTTGACCCGCCATCGGCGCTCCAGTCGACTGTGCCGGGGGGGCTGGCCCGTCGCGAGATCGCCTGTTTCCGCCAGTAGACGAGCGCGATAAACTGCGGTCGCCGTGCCTGGCGACGTGACTGAACTGCTCCTCGCGCACGGTCGCGGGCGGGCAGATGCCATGGACCAGCTCGTGCCGCTTGTCTATCAGGACCTGCGGCGCGTGGCCCGGTCGCAATTGAGGCGGCTGCGGGTTGGCGAAACCCTCGATACGACGGGCCTCGTCCACGAGGCCTACCTGCGCCTGGTGGATCAGACGCGCGCCACATGGCACGACCGCGGCCACTTCCTGGCCGTGTCGGCCATCGCCATGCGGCAGGTCCTCATCGACTACGCGCGCGAACGGTCGCGCGAGAAACGCGGCGGCGGGGTCGTCCACACGGCCTTCGACGACCAGGCTGCTGCGGCGACGGTTGATGCCGGCCGCCTGCTCGAGATCGACCTGGCCCTCGAGAAGCTCGGACGGCACGATCCCCGCCTCGTCCGCGTCGTCGAATGCCGGTACTTCGCCGGGTTGTCCGAACACGAGACGGCCGAGGCGCTCGGCGTGTCGCTCCGGACCGCTCAGCGTGACTGGCTCAAGGCACGCGCCTGGCTGCGACAGGAGCTCGGCAGGTGAGTGACGATGGCTGACCTCAGCCGGTGGCCGCACGCCGACGACATCCTCGACCAGGCGCTCGCGCGTCCCGCGGCCGAACGCCGTGCCTTCATCCGCGAGGCGGCCGGTGATGACGAGGCGCTCTCCGCCGCTCTCGAGGCCGTCCTTGCCGAGGCGGAGACCGACGATGGCTTTCTCGCACCGGGTGGGGCGATTGCCGGTCCGCTGGCCGGCGAGCTGGCCGGCGGTCCGGCCGGCGAGACGACGCCGCGACTGACCGAGGGCAGCAGGTTTGGCGCCTACACGGTCCACTCGGTGCTTGGTCGCGGCGGGATGGGCGAAGTCTACCGGGCGCGCGACACCCGCCTCGGCCGCGACATCGCACTGAAGGTGCTGCCCCGGCGGTTTGCGGCCGACCCGATCCGTCACGCGCGGTTCGATCGCGAGGCGCGCCTGCTCGCGTCGCTCAACCATCCGCACATCGCTTCGATCTACGACATCGAGGAGCACGAGGGGACGGTGGCGCTCGTCCTCGAACTGGTCGAAGGGCCGACGCTGGCCGATCGGATCGCCGACGGGCCCGTCCCCGTGGCACATGTGCTGGACCTCTCCGACGAGATGGCCGAGGCGATCGCGGTGGCCCACGCACGCGGCGTCGTGCATCGTGACCTGAAGCCGGCCAACATCAAGCTTTCGGCGACCGGGGACGTCAAGATTCTCGACTTCGGCATTGCGAAAGCGCTCTGGCAGGATGCGGGCGATCTGGCGCGGCCTGTCGAACCCGGCTCGTCGCTGACGCGCGAGCACGGCGGCGGGGTGGTCGGCACGCCGTCGTACGTGAGCCCGGAGCATGCGCGCGGGCAGGCCGTCGACCATCGCAGCGACATCTGGGCCTTCGGCTGCGTCGTCTACGAGTTACTCACCGGCGTCCGTGCGTTTGACGGCGACTCGACGACCGAAGTGATCGCGCGGGTGCTCGAGCGCGAGCCCGACTTCACCCGGCTGCCGCCCGACACGCCGCCGTCGCTCCGCCGGCTGATCGAGCGAGCCCTCCGCAAGGAGCCGGGCCGGCGGCTCGGCCTGATGGCCGACGCGCGGCTCGACATCGAGGACGCACGCGTCGAACTCAGGCGTGCGGCCGACGCGGTCGAGCCCGGGCGGCGCGCCTCATCGAGATGGCTCTGGCTGGCCGTGCCGGTGGCGGCGGTGGCGGCGGCGGCTGGGTATCAGTGGCCGCGCCCGGCTCGGCCCGAACCGGCGCCCGTGTTCCTGGCGGTGCCGATTGCCGACAGTGACCATCTGGTCGCCGGCGAGCTGCCCGGCATCGCAATCTCGCCCGACGGCCGCACGCTCGTCTATCGCACGCGCCGCGACGGCGTCATCCAGCTCGTCCGGCAGTCACTCGACACGGGGCGAACGGAGCTCGTGCCGGAGAGCGTCGACGGCGCCGCGCCGTTCTTTTCCCCCGATAGCCTGTGGCTCGGATTCACGGCCGGCAATCACCTGCTCAAGGTGCCCGTGGCGGGCGGAGCGGTTGTGACCGTCGGCGCCGCGCCCGGCGGTGCTCGCGGAACCTGGCTGCCGGGCGACACGATCGCCTACTCGACCGGCGCCGGCCGGAACATTCTCCGCGTCCCGGCCGCGGGCGGCGATCCCGCCGAGGTGACCCGGATCGACGCGGCTGCCGGTCACCTCTCGTATGATTCGCCGGCCGCGCTGCCCGACGGCCGGCATGCCCTCGTCACCATCGTGATGGCCGATCGTCAGCAGGTCGGTGTGCTCGACCTGACCACCGGCGGCGTCGTCCCGCTCGTCGAAGGCCGCCAACCGCAGTTTGTCGCCACCGGGCACCTCATCTTCGTGCGCGGGTCGGCCCTGTGGGCCGCGCCGTTCGACGCCACGACGCGGGAGCTTCGGGCCGAGCCGGTGTCGATGATCGAGGGCCTCGAACTCGGCACGCTCAATCGAACCGTCCACGTGTCGGCCGCGGCCGACGGCACGCTGGTGTACATGCCGCAGCGGACCGGCCTCGGCCTGCGGACGCCCGTCTGGGTGGACCTCGACGGCACCGAAGCGGTGGTGCCGGTCGACGGCCGCGTGTACACGCGCGCCAGCCTGTCGCCCGACCAGACGCGGCTCGCACTCGCGGTGGCCGATCCGGAGAACCGCGACATCTGGATCTACGAACTGGCCCGCGGCGCGATGACGCGCCTCACCACCGACCCGGCCACCGACACGGCACCCATCTGGTCGCCCGACAGCCGGATGATCGCGTTCCGGTCCGAGCGCGAGGGTGGTGGCGTCTTCATTGCGCCGGCCGATGGGTCGGGTGAGACGAGGCGGCTCACCTCGTCGGACGGTCCCGAGAGACCGGCGCACACGCCGTATGCCTTCACGCCGGACGGCACCGCCGTGCTGTTCACCGAGCTCAGAAGCTACACCGATCAGGGTATCGGCCTGGCCACACTCGGCGACGAGCCGACCGTGCGGATGCTCATTGACGGACCGTACGCCGAAACACGTCCAGCGCTCTCGTCCGATGGGAACTGGCTGGCGTATCAATCGGACGAGACGGGACGATTCGAGGTGTACGTGCGACCGTTCCCCGATGTGGATACCAGCCGCACGCGCATTTCGGTCAACGGAGGTTCGTCTCCACGATGGGGGCCTGACGGCCGGGCCATCGTCTTTCACGACGGGACGGCGATGATCGAGGTCCTGGTGTCGCCCGGCCAGCCCTTTGGCGTTGGCGAATCGCGCCGGCTTTTCGAGGCCTCGCGCTACAGTGAGCGGCTCGGGCCGCTCTACGATCTCAGTCCGGATGGCCGGCGCTTCCTGTTTCTCCGCGAAGGCGGACCGGACGGCGAGACCGGGCGCCGCTCGGACCTTCGGCTGATTCAGCGGTGGACGGCCGTCGTCTCGGACCGCTTCGGGGAGCGATGACGACGCGCCCTGGCAGGTCCGGGATCGTCGCCGCGCTTCTGGCGTGCCTGATTGCGGCGTGCGTGAGCCGGCTGCCGGATCAGGATCGGCGCATTCACGACGAGGTGGCCATCGCCAAGATGTCGGCGGCCGATCTCTGGCGGGATTTTGACGAGGACCCGGCCGGGGCGCGGGCGCGCTACTGGGGACAGGCTATTGAAGTGAGCGGCACGCCGACCGAGGTCGGGGGAGGGGCGCCGGGCGGGTTCTACCTGCTGTTTGTCGAGACGGGTGCGTTCGGGGTCCGGGCGAACCTGCTCGACGACGACGCGGCGACCATTGTCGAGTCGGCCGGCGACGGCACCCGCCTGACGCTCAAGTGTTACTGCGACGGCCTCGACGGCCACGTCGTGCTCAGAAGCTGTGTGACGCCGTAGCCCCTTCGTACTATCCTTGCTCGTCGTGTCGACGTACACCGCCAGGGACATCACGGTCCTCGAGGGCCTCGAGCCGGTGCGCCGCCGGCCCGGCATGTACATCGGCGGCGTCGGGTCGACGGGCCTGCACCACCTGGTGTGGGAGGTGCTCGACAACGCCGTCGACGAAGCGATGAACGGCCATGCGGCCAACATCCTCGTCATGCTCCATGCCGACGCGTCGTCGGTCACCGTGCAGGACGACGGGCGCGGGATTCCGGTCGACAAGCATCCGAAGACGAAGAAGAGCGCGCTCGAAGTCATCTTCACGACGCTCCATGCCGGCGGCAAGTTCGATGGGCAGAACTACAAGACGGCCGGCGGGCTGCACGGCGTCGGCGCCTCGGTGGTCAACGCCCTCTCGCGCGAACTGGTCGCGACCGTCCGGCGCGACGGCGCCACGTGGGAGCAGCGCTACAAGCAGGGTGCGCCGGTTGGTGCCGTCAGAAAGATCGGCCCGGCGCGCGGCTCGGGCACGACGGTGTTCTTCCGGCCGGATCCCACGATCTTCCCGAAGACGCAGTTCGACGCGGCCGTCATCCGCGAGCGGCTCGAGGTGGCCAGCTACCTGAACAAGGGCCTGAAGGTCATCTTCGAGAACGAAGCCGCCGGACCCGGTGAATCGAAGCGTGACGTCTTCCAGCACGACGAGGGCATCGCCGACTACCTGCGGAAGATCCTCGAGGAGCGGAAGGCGAAGGCCGTGCACGAGCCGCCGTTCGGTGTCGTGCGCGAGCACGACGAGACCGGCCTGAAGCTCGACCTGGTCGTCCAGTGGACCGAGTCGACCGACGAACACGTCCGGTCGTACGTCAACGGCATCCCGACCGGGTCGGGCGGCACGCACGAGAACGGCATGCGGGCCGGGGTGGGCAAGGCGATCCGCAACTACATCGACACGCACAGCCTCTCGCCGAAGGGCGTCACGCTCACGGCCGACGACATTCGCGAGGGCATGACGGGCGTCCTCAGCATCTTCATCCGCGAGCCGCAGTTCCAGGGGCAGACCAAGGATCGGCTGAACAATCCGGAAGTGACCGCCATCGTCGACTCGATGGTGCGTCCGGCGCTCGAGCACTGGCTCAACCACAACCGGACGATGGCCGAGGCGATTGTCGGGCGCATCATCCTGTCGGCGCGCGCACGCGAGGCCAGCCGCGCGGCGCAGGCCGAGGTCACGCGCAAGAGTGCGACGACGGCGCGCCTGACGCTGCCGGGCAAGCTCAGCGACTGCACGAGCCCCGGGCGCGAGGAAAGCGAGATCTTCATCGTCGAGGGCGATTCGGCCGGCGGGTCGGCCAAACAGGGCCGCGACCGGGCGCGGCAGGCGATCCTGCCGCTTCGCGGCAAGGTGATGAACGCCGAGAGCGTGTCGGTGGCCAAGGTCCTCGAGAACAAGGAACTGGCCGATCTGGTCACCGCGCTCGGCTGCGGCATCGGCCGGAGCTTCGATGCGTCGCGGTTGCGCTACGGCCGCGTGATCATCCTGGCTGACGCCGACTCGGACGGCCATCACATCGCGACACTCCTGCTCACGTTCATCTACAGGCACCTGCCCGGCCTCATCTCGGCCGGCCGGGTCTACCTGGCGCAGCCGCCGCTCTATCGGATCGACGTGGGCAAGGAGACCTACTGGGCGCTCGACGAGCGGCACAAGGCGGACATCCTCAAGCGGGCCGACGGGCGCGCGCGGCCCGAGATCACCCGCTTCAAGGGCCTCGGCGAGATGATGCCCAAGGTGCTCTGGGAGACGACGCTCAACCCGCGCACGCGGCGCCTGCTCCGCGTCGAGATCGCCGACCAGATCGCCACCGACCGCATCATCAACGAGCTGATGGGCAAGGACCCGTCAGCCCGCTTCAAGTTCATCATGGAGCGCGCCGAGGAAGCCGAGGAACTCGACGTCTGACCCCGGAAGAGCACCGACCCGCGTGCGGCGTCGTAAGGTCTTACTCGATCGTTCACCTGACGCACAACGTCACCGATTCGGTCGGCGATCCACGATCGCCGAACCACATGACACCTTCGAGGACGAGGTCGAACTCGACACGGTAGGTGCCCGGCTCGGCGATCGGCGGCAGCGTCACCGTCATCGTCTCCCGGTCGTACTGATCGAGGTCCCGGGGCAGAGCCGCGCGCAGCCAGTCGTAGTCGAGCAGTTCTTCGAGTTCACCGGCGCGGTACAGGTGCGCGCCGAACCGCGTCCAGCCGGTGCCTTCGGCCGCGAGCCAGCGCGTTTCGGCTGTGTTCTGAAGCTCCACCGTCACCGAAGCGGGCTGGCCGGCGGTCGCCTCGATCGTCGCGGACCGGGCGCGGAGACGCGCGCCGGTGGCCTTCGGCTGGGCCGTGGTCGGCCGGGGGTCGCCCTTGTAGAGCAGCAGATAGTGATGCGCGAGGAGCGAGTCGCTCAGGTTGTCCCAGTAGCGCGGGAAGCCCTTGCCCTGGATGAACTTGCCGACGTCATCAGCCGGAATCTCCCACAGGGCGTCGACGCTGCCGACGATGACGTGCGCGGCCGCAAAGCCGCAGGCGAGCGCCAGCGCTGCGACGTCCTCGACAACCAGTTCGTTCTCGAGGACGCCGTGCTTCGACACCTCCATCTGCGATGCGCACGTGCCGGCATGGCCCCGACCGGGTTCCGACATGGCGACGATACCGTCGGCCTTCAGCACGCGGTGGAACTCGGTGAGCACCTCGCGCTGGTTCGGCACATGGTGAAACGCGTCGACGATGATCACGCGATCGACACTCGCGTCGTCGAGCGGCAGCTGATGGCCGTCGTAGACGCGAAACTCCGGCCCGACATCCCAGCGCGTCGCCGGGTCACGGCGGAATAGTTCCTCGCCGAGCGCCAGCGCCGACGCCGACACGTCGATCGAGATCGTCCTGCAGCCGAACCTGTTGATGAAGTGCGACACCCAGCAGGTGCCGGCGCCGAACTCGGCGACGACGTCGCGCCGGCGCAGGCGGAGGCCGTCGAGGAGGATGCCGAGGCTGACGAGGTGCCGTGTGAAGCCCGCCTCGTCGGTGAACGGCTTGCCCAGGATGAACTCGCGGTCCTCGAAGTCGGCGAAGTACCGCTCGGCTGCCTCGTTGAGCGTGTCGGTCTCTGCCACGAGGGCCGACGACTCCCGGGCCACGCCGCCGCGGCGGTTGCGGCCGAACGGCAGCAGCGCGACGCGGAAGAACGCGTTCATCGCGCCGCGCACGAGGTCACGGGCCAAGGGAAACTGCCGGAAGGTCCGGCCGAGCGCCTGACGAATGGCGAACGCCGATCGATCGAGAGGTCTCTGCACCGCGCGCGGGGTCAGTCTACCGCACGGCCGGTTCCCGCTCCGGCGGCCGAGAGTCCCGCCGTGCGGCCGGTGGCCCACGCCCAGGCGAAGTTGTGTCCGCCGATCGGACCGAACGCGTCGAGCATCTCGCCGCAGAGGAACAGGCCCGCGGCGTGCCGGCTTTCGAGCGTGCGTGAATGCACCTGGTCGAGCGCGACGCCGCCGCCGGTCACTTCGGCCTTCTTGTAGCCTTCGTCTCCGGTCCACGGCAGCACGAACGCCGTGAGCGCATCGATGAGGGCCGTGCGCTCGCCGCGTCGCAGCTCTGACGCTCGTCGATCGGCCGGCACGCGGGCCGACGCGACGAGCATCCGGGCGAGACGGTCGGGCAGATGACGAGCCACGGCCGTCGTGACGAGCCCGCGGGCGCTGGCCAGATCTGCCAGCCAGTCGGGACCGGAGCGCGTGGACCAGGCCACGCGCAGAATCGCACGCGCATCGGCCGCGTCGCCGGCCAGCCGGCTCTGGACCGCGATGTGCGACAGGTCGAGCACCGCGGGGCCGCTGAAACCGCGATGCGTGAAGAGCAGTCCGCCGGCCGATTCGGTGGTTCGGCCCCGCCATCTGGCGCGGAGTCGCACATCGAGCGACACGCCGGCGAGGGCGGCATGCGCGGGCGGATCGGTGACGAGCGGCGTCAACGCCGGATAGGTGTCGTGGACCCGGTGGCCGAGGCGCGCCGCCACCTGAAGACCGCCGCCGTCACTGCCGGTGGCCGGCACCGACAGCCCGCCGGTGGCCAGCACCACCGCCCGGGCCGGGATCGAGCCGCGCGAGGTGACGACCTGCCAGCCGCGCTCGCCGGGCGTGAGATCGACGAACGACGTGTCGAACTGAAATCGCACACCACGGCGTCGAGCGAGCAGTACGAGGCCGTCGCGAACATCCCGCGCACGGTTCGAGACCGGGAAGAGTTTGCCGGTGTTCTTCTCGAGTGCCAGCCGGATGCCGACGTCCTCTTCGAAGAACGTCCGCTGCGCATCGAGCGGCCAGGCCCGCAGCATGCCGCGCAGCAGGTGCGGCCGCGACGAGGTGACGAAGCGCTCGGGCGCGGGCCGAGACGGCAGCACGTTGCATCGTCCCCCGCCGCTGATGAGGATCTTGCGGCCGCCGTCGCTCGTTCGTTCGATGACGGTGACCGCCGACCGTGTCGCCGCGAAGATCGCGGCCAGAAGGCCTGCCGCGCCGGCGCCGACGACGACGGTGGGCATGCGGGGGGAACTATGTCATTGCCTGACGGACGTCGTCCAGAGCGGTGAGCCCGCCGTGCGGCTGATCCGAATCTGGCGGAGTGCCACACCGATGTGGCGCGTGTCGCCGGTCGCGGCCGCATCGAGCGGCGGGCCGATCGAGGGTGACTCGAACGTGACCAGGTTGCCGCCCGCGCGCAGCAGACGCGCCGGCACTGGCCACGTGCACGTCTGCCACCCGCTCGGCATCGTGCACGGGTCGAGCCGGTACCCGTTCACGCGCAGGCCCACCTGGTTGTCGTCCGGGTCGGCCGCACGTCGGAGCCGCAGGGTCAGCGTCAGTCGCAGGTCCGACACCTCGTCGATCGGCAGCACGATCGAGGCGGCTTCGCTTGCCGACCAGCGCAATTCGCCGTCGCGGTCAGGTTCAGCCGCGTGCCAGCCGGGGCCGAACATCCAGTCAAAGGCGCCGCTCGCGTTGACGAGCGCGAGATGCGTCGGACCCGGAAAGCGGCGGCCCGCCGGCATCGTCGCCAGGACCCGCTGCGCGTTGACCAGATCGGTCGTGCCCTTGATCAGCACGACCTCGGGCAGCGCACCCAGGCTGAGGCCCCAGCCGGCCGAATCGCCGCCGTCGTTGACCGACTGCCTCATCCGCGCCACGAACCGCGACGGGCCGAGCCGTGCGGGCGCGAGGCCGTCGAGCGCCAGCCAGTGCTCGAGCGCGGCCCGCGAGTCGGACTGGTCTCGATCGAACACATGGGCGTGGAACGTCGGCCGGGCCGGGCCGCTGAACCGGTGGTCGAGCGCCGGTGCCATCGGCGTCGGCGCGGCGGCATACATGACGACCTCGGCGTCGAACGCACGGTAGTTGTTGACCAGGAGATCCACCGTGCCGGCGTGAACGGCCGCGGTCATGTCCGTCCAGACGCCGCCGCCAACCGGCAATGACGGCAGCACGGCGGCCAGCCGGAACAGTTGGTACGGCGCGTCCGGTGCGATCTGATACGCGGGTGGTTGCGGCGTGTGAATCTCGGCCCGCGCCCCTGACGGGTCGACGATGACCACCGCGAGGCCGTCTGTGACTCCGACGACGGCCTGGTCACCCAGGGAGACGAACGCTCCATCGGGGCCGGCCTCCGCGGTCAATGGACGCGTGCCGCCGGGGGTGGAATCGCCGACCTGCACGGTAGCACGCACCGGTTCGCCGGCGGTGCGCACGTCTGACGAGGTCCCGCCAATAGTCACGACGACCGTGGTGTAGGACCGCGGCCATTGGAACTCGGCGTGTCCGCCGAGGCCGAGCGCATCCACGACGTCGGCGGGCAGGGGCGTGTGCCTGCCGGCAATGGCTACCGTCGCGCCCGGGGGAACCGCGCGCAGCCGTTCCGCCAGCGTTGGCCCGGGCACCGGCACGCGTGCGAAGTCGAAGCCGTACGCCGCCAGGCGGGTCTGCCCCTCGCCGAACGCGTAGACGGGCGTGCCCTGGTCGTGGAGCCGCTGAATCGCGGCCGGGTCGGGCGGCAGCCGGCGCAGCTGGCGCCACACTTCGCCGCCTTCGACCGCTTCGAGATACTGCAGCATCGAGTCGACCACGTAGCCCTCGCGGACGAGCGCGGCTGGCGACGGCAGCTCGGCGACGACCGCGCGCATGAAGCGGGCATCGGTTGTCCGGCGGCTCCAGTCGTTGGTCGCGAAGTTGCTGCCGAGCGGCAGGGCAGGGTATCCGACGAGCATAACGGCCACGATCGAGGCCCAGGCCGTGCCCGGCAGCGCCGCGAGGCGTCGATGAATCTCGTCGGCTCCAACGGCGAGGTACACCGCCACGAGCGTCCACGCCGGGACGAGGAAGCCCTGCTGATAGCCGAGAAAGTGAATCATCAGCCCCATCGTCGCAATTGCCGAGAGACCGAAGAGCGTCGACACCCTCCAGTCCCGGCGGCCGAGGACCCAGACGCCAAGCACGATGACGATGAGGCCGACCAGGCCGAACTCGAGCCGGGCCTGGTTGGCGAGGTTCGGCAGCGCCGACGACCAGAAGGTGTCCCAGGTGAATGGCAGGAGGAACGACTCGTAGCGGTCCTGCCGGAAGAGCCCGACGAAGTCACCCACCGAGCCGACCCGCGCTTCGACGAACGGGGCCTGCTGAAAGGTGCGGATAGCCAGGTAGGTGTACTGGACAAACCCGCTGGCGGCCACCGCAAACGCCGCCGCCATCGACCGGACAGTCAGCGTCCTCCGCTGCGGCGATGCCAGCACGAAGAGCGCGATGGCTGGAGCGGTGACACCGACGGTGGGGTGATTGCCGAGCGCGAGCGCAAAGCTCGCCGACGCCGCCATCAGGTGGAGCAGGCGGCCCGAGTGGTGCCAGCGGACGAGCCAGTAGAGCACCGCGAGCAGCAGCAGCGCGGCCAGCGAGTAGACCTCGGCCAGCACGGCGAACGTCCAGAAGGCGAAGCCGAACCCCAGCGTCAGGGACGCGAAGATGGCGGCTGGGCGCCGGCACCCGAGCGCACGCACGGTGAGGACGACCAGCCCCACGGTGGCGGCTGCCGACACTGCCGAGAGCAGCCCGACGCGGTAGGCCGGATTGCCGACCGGCAGCAGCGTGAACAGATAGGACAGCACCGTGTGGAGCGGGTAGCCGGGTGCGTGGGCCGTGCCGAGCACCGCCCCGAGATACTGGAACTTCGGCGTGTCTTCATACCCGCCGATGTCCGGGAGCATGGTCCGGAGGTAGACCACGAGCGCCGCGAGTGCCGCCAGCAGGGCCAGAGACACGTCGGACGTCACCAGTCGGCGCCAGAACGGCGCAGAAATGGCCGGAAGTGAACGACGGGCCTCGGCGGTGTGCAAGACGCGGTGTTCGGGGGAGCGTCCTGAGCCCATGCGAATGGCATACCAGCCCGTCCGCCCTGAGAGCGTCGAGGCCGGTCGCTCCAGAGCCGGCAGGGGGAGCGGTCGAACTTACACGGATGGGGCGAAAGTACCGGCCGTTGAGAAAGGTCTGGTGACGGGCCAAGATACTTCCATGCCAGACCGGCAGTCGACCCGCCGTGCCGTTCTCGTCGCGTTGCTGCGCCTGTTCGGGACGTCGTCGCTCTTCGCGGTCGTCTTTGTCGTGGCGCCGGAGTCGTGGATGCAGGCGATCCACGGTGCGCTCGGCATGGGTGATCTCCCGACCGAGCCTGTCGTCGGCTATCTGGCGCGGTCGACCTCGGCGCTTTATGCGATTCTCGGCGGCTCGTTCTGGGTGATGTCGTTCGATCCGATCCGGTGCCTGCCCGTCCTCAGGTACCTGGGCGTGGCGCTGCCGCTCTTCGGGATCGCACTCTACTTCATTGACTGGGCCGAAGGTCTGCCGTGGCTCTGGCGCATCTGGGAGGGGACGGCCGTGCTCGGCTTCGGCCTGCTCATCGGGTGGCTGGCGCGCGGGCTGGACGACCGACCCCTGGGGGACCGTGGCTGACATCACGATTGTGCGCGAAGAGATCACACCGACGTGCCGCTCTGTCCCTTCGTGCTGGCGCAGTACCAGCGCCATCCGGAGTGGTCAGACGTGATGCACGGCTGACGGCGCGCACTCCCGCAGGTGAAGGCTTCGCAGGATCGCCATCATCGGGCACCATCCGGTGAATGCCGACTGCATCAGGTTGGCGCCGACGAACATCGTGAACCACAGGAACCGCACGTCCACGAACATGCCCGCCAGGGCGCTGGCGAACACGAACGCTCCGCCGATCAGACGAATTCCAGCTTCGACAGTCATGATGATTCCTCCTCGGGAACGAACAGGACGGGTCCGGCTTGCTGCCGGACCCTCGACAGGCCGAACCGCAGCCGGGCGGTTGCCGCGCGCACCGGCGGGATGGCGATGACGACGAGCGACGCGTCGGCGTCCTCATCAGGCGTGAGCGGCTGGCCACGCCGGTCCACGATGCGCCCGCCGGCCGGTTCGGCCAACGCGGTCGCCAGAGCGATGGCTGCCGTTCCAGCGAGCGGCGGCTCGGCCACGACCATCAAGCGATCGAAGACCCCGGCCGGTGCGTCGCCGGCATGCACGACGAGCAGCGGCCGATCGATCTCGCGGAGCACGCGTTCGGCGACCGAGCCCAGCCACCAGCGGCTCGGCCCGCGCCGGCCGTGCGTGCCCATCACCACGAGGTCTGCGCCGGCGGACCGCCCGAGGATGGCGGCCGTCGGCGTGTCGGTCTCGATCGAGGCCTCGAACGGCGTCGACGTGTGCTGCTGTCCGAACGCCGCCAGGTAATCGCGGGCCTGCCGATGGAGTTCGCGCCGTTCCGCCGCAAGCGTTTCGATCTGCTCGTGCGTGAAGTAGGCGGGCGCCTCGAACGCCTCGGCGTGCATCAGGTGCAGGCGTGCGGGCCACTGGTCCGCGAGTGCACCTCCGATCGCGACGGCCCGGGCCGACGCGTCACTGAAATCGACCGGGACGACCACCTGGCGGGCTGGCTTCGTGTCCATCACACCCTCACGCGCCCGCCGCGACGGGCACGGCCGCCCGCGTCGTCTCACCGTGCGCCATGTAATAGATGACCGGCACGGCCATCCGGGAGAGCAGCAGCGACGCCACCTCGCCGGCCATCAGTGAGATCGCCAGGCCCTGGAAGATCGGGTCGAAGAGGATGACGGCCGATCCGACGATGACAGCCGCGGCCGTGAGCGCCATGGGCCGGAAGCGCACGGCGCCCGCATCGACGACCGCCTGTGCGAGCGGCATGCCGTCGCGGAGCCGCAGTTCGATGAAGTCGACCAGGATGATCGAGTTACGCACGACGATGCCGGCGCCGGCGATGAAGCCGATCATCGACGTCGCCGTGAAGAAGGCGCCCATGACCGCGTGCGCCGGCAGGATGCCGACGAGCGAGAACGGAATCGCCAGCATGATCGTGACCGGCGTCGAGAACGACTGGAACCAACCCACGACCAGGATGTAGATGAGCACGAGCACCGCGGCAAAGGCGATCCCCAGGTCGCGGAACACTTCGTAAGTGATGTGCCACTCGCCGTCCCACTTGATGGCCCAGGTACTGCTGTCGGCCGGCTGCACCGTGTTCAGAATCTGGACCGGTCCTCCGTCGGGCGCCGTGAGTTGGCCGAGCGTCCGGTTCATCTGGAGGATCGCGTAGACGGGGCTCTCCACCACACCGGCCACGTCACCGGTCACGTAGGTCAGCGGTTGCAGGTTCTTGCGGTAGATGCTCGGCGATTCGACCGACGCGACGGTCCGCGTGAGTTCACCGATGGCGGCGCCCGTCCGGCCGTGGAGCCGCACCGATCGCAGGGTGTCGAGCGACGCCCGCGCGTCGCGCGGCAGGCGGACGACGACGGGCACGTCCTCGCGTGCGAGCGGGTCGTGCAGCAGGCCGACCGTCGCGCCCGCGCCAGCCATCCGGACGACCGACGCCACGTCGGCCGCCGACACACCGGCGGCGGCCGCCTTGTCGGCATCCACCTCGAGCCGGTGCACCGGGCGCTCCGACTCGACGTACCAGTCGACATCGACGACGCCCGGCGTGTTCTCGAACGTGGCCTTCACCTGGCGGGCCAGATCGAGGCGCCCGTCGGCATCCGGTCCGTACACTTCGGCGACGAGCGTCTGCAGGACGGGCGGCCCCGGCGGGACCTCGACCACTTGAATGGTGGCGCCGAGCGCGGCCGCCACCGGCTGCAGCCGTTCGCGGAGCCGCTTGGCCACGTCATGGCTCTGCTCCGATCGGTCTTCCCTGGGCAGCAGCTGAATCTGGATGTCGCCCTGGCTGGATGCCTCGCGGAGAAAGTAGTGCCGCACGAGGCCGTTGAAAGTGTACGGCGAGGGCGCGCCGGCATAGCTCTGCGCGCTCAGGACGACCGGGTCATGGAGCGCCTCGGCTGCCAGGGCCGAGGCCACCCGCGCCGTCTCCTCGACCGGCGCATCGTCGGGCAGCCGGACGACGACCTGAAGTTCGCTCTTGTTGTCGAACGGGAGCATCTTCACCGTGACGAGGCCGAGCGGCACGAGCGCGGCCGCGGCGACGAGCAGGAACACGACTGCGCCGAGGAACATCCAGCGCGCGCGCGGCTCACCGATGAGCCGGCCCATGACGCGCCGGTAGAGCACCGTCAGCCGATCCTCGCGTTCGTCGTGATGACCCATCGTGTGGGCGAGCAGGCGCACGGCGGCCCACGGCGTGACGATGAACGCCACGGCCAGCGAGAAGAGCATGGCGGCCGACGCACCGACCGGGATCGGCCGCATGTACGGCCCCATGAGCCCGCCGACGAAGGCCATCGGTAGGATCGCCGCGACGACGGTGAGCGTGGCGAGGATGGTCGGGTTGCCGACTTCGTCGACGGCCCTGACGGCGATGGCTTCGAGGCGGCTCGGGTCCGGTGACATCCGCGCGTGGCGCGCGATGTTCTCGACGACGACGATCGCGTCGTCGACGAGGATGCCGATCGAGAAGATGAGCGCGAAGAGCGTGATGCGGTTGAGCGTGTAGCCGTAGAGATAGAAGACGAAGAGCGTGAGCGCGAGCGTCACCGGAATCGCGATGAGGACGACGAGCGATTCACGCCGGCCGAGCACGATCCAGATGAGGATCGACACCGACACCACCGCCAGGAACATGTGGTACAGGAGCTCGTTCGATTTCTGCCGGGCCGTCTCGCCGTAGTTGCGCGTCACGCTGACCTGCAGGTCGCCCGGCAGAAGCCGCCCGCGGACGGTTGCGATACGTTCGTCGACCCGTCGCGTGAGGTCGATGGCATTCGTGCCCTGGCGCTTGGCGATGGCCAGCGTCACGGCCGGATGCGACTCGAAAGGGTTCGGGTGATACGCGACGTACGCGTCCGGCTCGGCGCCTTCGTCACGAACCGCAGCCACGTCCGAGAGATAGATCGGTGCGCCGCCGGCGGCGCCGACGACGAGGCGGCCGAGATCCGGCGCCGACGTCACCCACGTGCCGGCTTCGAGGCCCGTCGCGCGTCCACCGGCGACGACCGTGCCAGCCTGGCGGCGCACGTTCGCGGCTTCGAGCGCGCGGCTGACCGCCAGCGGATCGAGGCCGCGGGCGTCGAGCGCGGAGGGGTCGAGGTCCACGGTCACCTGCCGGCGGTCGCCGCCGATGATCGTGACCTCCGAGATGTCAGAGAGCTGCTTGAGCTCGTCGCGCAGCTCGGCCGCCGTCAGCCGCAACGACGCGGCGTCGTAGCCGCCGCCCCAGAGCGCCACGGCCATCACCGGCACGTCGTCGATCGAGCGCGCCTGGACGAGCGGCGGTGCCACGCCAGGCGGCAGCGTGTCGGCGGCCGACGCCAGCTTCTGGTTGAGACGGACGAGTGCGCGTTCGACGTCCTCGCCGACGAAGAACCGCGCGATCACCATCGCCCGGCCGGGACTCGACGTCGAGTAGAGATACTCGACGCCCGGCACTTCCCAGAGCAGCCGTTCGATCGGTCGTGTGACGCGCAGCTCGACTTCGGCCGGTGTGGCGCCCGGCAGCTCGGCGAAGACGTCGATCATCGGGACGACGATTTGCGGCTCTTCTTCGCGCGGCAGGGCCAGGACCGCGGCCAGGCCGAGGAGAGTCGAGGTCACGATGATGAGCGGCGTGAGCTTCGAGTGCACGAAGGCCGTGGCGAGCCGTCCGGCCAGGCCAACCGTTGGCGTCATCGGCCGGCTCCGGCCGGCGGCGCGTGTGATGCGGTGACGCGACTGCCATCCCTGAGCGTGGCCGGAGGATCGAGCACCACGCGTTCGCCGGCCGAGACGCCGGCCAGCATCTCGATGCGATCGCCCTGGGCGTCGCCGACGCGAACGGTGCGGAGCCGCGCGATGTCGTCGGCGCCGACAACGAAGACGAGTGATAACTGGCCGCGGCTGACGATGGCAGCCGCCGGGGCCGTGACGGCCTGCCGGGACGCGCCCGTGAAGCGGGCGCGTCCGAAGAGGCCCGAACGCCAGGTATGCGCACCGGCGACGTCCACCTTGATGCGGAACGCCGGCGCGCCCGTGTCCACGCGCGCGATTTCGGCGACGCGCCCGTCGACCCAGGGTGCGTCGACGCCGTCGCTGTCGACGCGAACCGTCACGGCGGCGCCGGTGGCGATGCCGGCCGCGCGCGTCGCGTCGAGGTCGACTTCGAGCCGGAGCGCCGCCGGGTCCTCGATGACGAGGAGCGGCGTGCCGGGTGTGGCCATCGAGCCCGGGTCGACGTCGCGCCGGGCCACGATGCCGTCGAACGGCGCGTGGAGCGTGCCGTACGCGGCCACGATCGCGCCGGCGTCGGCTCCGGCTCTGGCGGCGGCCAGGGCCGATGCCGCCTGAGCAGCACCCGCCCGGGCGGCCGTCGCGCGTGCCTCGGCGGCGGCCAGACCGGCCACGGCCTCGTCGAGTTCCTGCGCCGTCGCCGACTTCGTGTCCGCGAGCCGGCGAATCCGATCGTGCGTGGCGCGGGCAAGGGCAAGGGCCGCATCGGCGCCTGCGACCTCGGCGCCCGCGGCCTCGAGTGACTGGCGCGCCGCTTCGAACGACGCGGTCGCGCGCGCGGCCTGCGCCCGCGCTTCGGCGGCGTCGAGGTCGATGAGCAGCTGACCGCGCGTCACCCGATCGCCGGCCTGGACCCGAACGGCCACCACCGGCGCGAGCAGTCGGCTCGAGACCACGGCCGTGGTTCGCGCGCGCAGGACGCCGCCGGCCTCCACAAACGACGGCCAGTCGCGTTGGTCGACCGAGGCGGTGGACACGGCGACGGGCGCCGCCGCGTCGGCCGGACCGGCTGGCGGCGGTGATGAGCAGGCGCCCGCCATGGCCGCGAGGCCCGCAAGCGCGAAGACGGTCGTCACATGACGTGTCATGGCAATCGGGTCCCGACCGGCCGCCCCACGGCCCGGTCCAGCATGGCGGCGGCGACAAGCGCGTCGACGAGCGCGGCCACCCGTTCGAGTTCGGCGTCGAGCGAGGCCGATGCGGCCGCGAGGACATCGATGACACCGGCCAGGCCGGCGTCGTATCGGTTGCGCGTGATGCGCTCGCGCTCGGCCGCCTCTTCGACGGTCCGGCGTCCGGTGACGAGGCGGGCGCGCGCGGTGTTCGCCGTCACGACGGCAGTGACCACATCGAGCTGAAGAGCCGCGCGCGTGTCGGCCGCCCGTGCGTCAGCGGCCGCAAGGGCGGCGCGGGCCGCACGCGCGCGGGCGCGTTCGGCCCCACCGACCGAGAGGCTCCAGGTGACCTCGCCGCCGATGAGCCACGAGTCGGCGCGGTCGACCAGTTCGAGCCCCTCGATCTGGTAGCCCGCCTGCGCCGTGACCCGCGGCAGCCACCCGGCGCGCGCCATGCGCGAGCCGGCCTCGGCGGCGCGGCGTTCGGCGGCCGCGCGTCTCAGTTCGGGCCGCTGGGCTTCGGCTTCGCGGATGAGGGCGGCGGCCTCGAGCGCGTGATCGGGTGGCGGCGGCGGCTCCTCGAGCCCGAGTGTGCGATCGATGGGCTCGCCGGTCAGGCGATTCAGTTCCGCGTGAGCCACCAGCACCTCACCGGCTGCGGCGATCCGCCGGCGCTCCATCGCGGCGGCGTGGACCGAAAAGGCCAGCACGTCGGCGTCGGTGGCGAGGCCCGCGTCGCGCCGGCGTTCGGCGCGCGCGACATTTTCCCGCGCGGCGTCGGCGGCCCCGCGGGCGGCCGACTCGGCGGCGGCGGCCGCCAGGGCACGTCCGTAGGCCCGCGTGACGTCGAGCGCCACGGTGGCCCGGCGCTCGTCGAGGGCCGCGCGGGCGGCAGCGTGCCGCGCCGACTCGAGGGCCGTCGTCGCGCCGGTGCGGGCGTCGTAGACCACCTGGTTCACGAAGAAGCGGCCCGCGAATGCCGAGACGGCGTCTGGCTGGTTCAGCCGCGACGTCGCGAAGTCTGCCTCGGTGAACGCCCGTGCCGCGAGCAGGGAACTGAATACGAAGACCGGCTGATTGCTTCGCTGCCAGCTTTCGGAGAACGACACGCGCGGCAGCCATGCCGCCCGGGCCGCATCGGCGTGGGCCCGCGCCTCATCAGTGGCGGCGGCAGCCGCGAGAATGCCCGGGTTGCCCTCGGTGGCCTGGCGAACCGCTTCGGACAGCGTGAGCCGCGTCTGTGCCCGGGCCGGCGAGGCCACGAGGGCGCAGGACGCCACGATCGTGAGGACGAGCGCGCGACGCATTGGCCCAGAGATTCAGCCGGGCGGAAAAGGTGACACCCATACAATTGGCGCCGGGTCCTGTGACGAAACGCCGAAACCTGAATCTCCTGTCTGACAGGTCCGCCCGGGCGGACGAATACGAGGCGCTCGTCCGGGCGGCGGCGACCGGCGACCGCGCGGCGATGGAGCGCCTGCTCATGCGGGCGCAGGAGGTGGCGTTCCGGTTCAGCCTGCTCGTGTGCGGGCACGCCGAGGACGCCGAGGACGTGATGCAGGAGGCCCTGCTCAAGACCTACCGGTACGTCGGGCGGATCGAGCGGCCGGAAGCCTTCCGGACGTGGCTCTACAGGACCGTGACCAACGCCTGCCGGATGAAGCGGCGCCGGCGCGTGGACGAACCCGCGCATCTGGTGTCGATCGAGGGCGGCGGCGTGGACGCCGATGGGCGGTCGGCCGGTGTGGACGTCGCCGACGCGGGCAAGACCCCTGACGAACTGGCGCTCAACGCCTGGCTCGGCCGCCGGTTACGCCGGGCGCTGGCCGCTCTGCCGCCACAGTACCGCCTCATCGTCCTGCTTCGGGAGATGGAGGGGCTCTCGACGCGGGAGGTGGCCGGCGTCACGGGGCTCACCGAAGACAACGTCAAGACGAGGCTGCACCGTGCCCGCGTGATGCTGCGGGAGCGGCTGGGGAGCCGGTGACCCGCCGACCCGCGTTCTGCCGGGTGCTGCTCGAGCGGCTGTCGGCCTATCTCGATGGTGACCTGCCGGCCGGCCAGTGCCGCAGCCTCGAGGCGCATGCACGGACGTGCCCGCGGTGCGCCGGTGTGCTCGCCGAGCTGCGGCAGACGATCGATCTCTGTCGCAGCGCGGCCGGCAAACCGCTTCCACCGGCCGTGAGAAAGGCCGCGAAGGACCGCATCCGGCGCTTGATCGGCTAGAGTGAACAGCACGTCCGGATGTCGCTCAACTACCTGGCCACCCGCTTCCAGTGCACCTGGCCGTGGGAGATGCTCGTCATGCTCTGCGACGGGCGGATCGTCTGCGGCTGCGCCGATCCGTACGCGAAGCGCGTGCTCGGCGATGTGCGGACCTCGTCAGTCGAGGACGTCTGGCGCGGGCCGACGATCACGACGCTGCGTGGTGAGCTGAACGAGGGTGGGTCGGCCTTTTGCGGCGACTGCGCGTTGAAGCGTCCGCTTGCCGACGGCGAGGCGCTGGCGGTCCGGCCGCTCGACGCCGGCCGGCTGCCGGGCCGGATGTTCATCGAATGCACGGCTGCGTGCAACATCTCGTGTTTCGAGGCGTGTTGTGCGCCCGAGACGGGCATCACGAGAACCCGCCAGGCCGGCATGCTCGACGTCGACCTGTTCCGGCGGGTGATCGACGAGGTCGGCCCGTCGCTCGCGCGTATCGACTTCTTCAACTACGGCGAGGCATTTCTCCACAAGCGCGCCGTCGAGATGGTCGAGTACATCAAGAGCCACCACCCGCACATCTACGTCTACACCAGCACCAACGGCACCGCGCAGAGCGAAGAGCAGGCGCGGCGGCTCGTGCACTCGGGCATCGACGAAGTCACGTTTTCGATCGACGGCGCCCGGGCCGACAGCTACGCGCGGTACCGGCAACGCGGCAGGTTCGACGTCGCGCTCCGCAACCTGCAGGCGATGGCCGACGAGAAGCGCCGAGCCGGCCGCGATCTGCCGTTCCTCAACTGGCGCTACATCCTCTTCACCTGGAACGACAGCGACGAGGAGATGAGCGAGGCGCGACGCCTGGCGGTGCAGATGGGCGTCGATCGGCTCTGCTGGGAGATCACTGATCATCCCGAGAACGCGTTCTCGCGCCGGTTCGTGGTGGGGTCGCCCGACTACGAGGCGATCCGCCGCGAAACCTGGGACGACAGCAACCTGGGCAATGCCATTCCCGGCGCGACGCCCCGTGCGCGCATCGACATCCGGCCGCCGCTGCCGGTCCCGGGGCTCTCGCGCCTGCCGATCGTGGCCAGGGCCGCCCGGCCGTTTCGGGTCAAGACGCGCGTCCACAACCTGTCGACGCGCGCCTTCCCGGCCGATGCCACCTACGGCCGCCGGCTCGTGCGGCTGGGTGCGCAGCTCTGCGACGAACACGGCCGGCTCATCAACCTCGACTTCGCCCGGGCGCGCCTGCCACGCGCCCTCGAACCGGGTGGCGTGGCCGACATCGACCTGGAGATTCCACCGGTCGACGCGCCGGGCCGCTATGCGCTGAAGTTCGATCTGGTGAGCGAAGGTGTCGACTGGTTCGAAAAGTGCGGGTCGCCGACGACGCTCAAGCCGCTGTGGGTGAGGTGACGATGCCGGGACCGACGTTTCGGCAGGCAGTGCCGGTGTTGCACGTGACGAGCACCTCCGCCGCCGAGCACTTCTTCTGCCAGGACCTCGGCTTCGAGCGGACGTTCGTCCATCGGCCCGACCCGGCGCGACCCGACCCGGCCTACCTGGGCGTCGCCCGCGGCGACGCGCTCCTGCACCTGTCGTCGTTCCCGGGCGACGGCGTGGGCGGCAGTGTGGTCTACCTGATCGTCGAGGACATCGACGGGCTGTACGAAGAGCTGATCCTGCGCGGAGTGTCGATCGACATGGCCCCCACCGACCAGACCTGGGGCAATCGCGAGATGTACGTGTGCGATCCCGACGGCAACTCGATCAGATTCGTCCGCGAGGTGCGGTAGCCCCCTCTTTCTTCTCCTCCCCCCGCTCCCACGGCGTCCATTCGACGCCGAGCACGTGCTTCTGCATCCAGCGGATCTCCTCGATGTCCCGTGTCCGCTGGTGGCGCGGTTCGCGGAACCCGTGCGGCTCGCGCGGAAAGCGGAGGTAACGCACCGGCGCCTTGCCGATGTCCTTGATCGCCGTGAAGAACATCATGCTCTGCGCTTCGGTGTCGGTGGTGTCGTTCATCCCGTGAATGAGCAGGGTCGGCGTCGTGACGTTCGCGGCGTGCGTGAGCGCCGACTGCTTGCGGTAGCCGTCCGGGTTGTCCCAGGGCGTCCCGCCGATATGCCAGAGCCGGACGTCGTTGTTGAAGCCGGGGCCGAACTCGGACGTCCAGTCGTAGACGCCGGCGCCAATCGAGGCGGCCTTGAAGCGGTCGGTCTGCGTAATCGTCCAGCCACCCAGGATGCCGCCATAACTCCAGCCGCGGAGTGCCAGCCGATCGGGATCGGCGATGCCCTGCTCGATGAGCATGTCCACGCCGGTCACGAGATCCTCGTAATCGCCGTACCCGATGCCATCACCCCTCTCGACCGTATTGCCTTCGCGGAGGCGGTCCGTGTAGCCGCTGCTGCCGCGCACGTTGGGCGAGAGCGACGCGTAGCCCAGACCGGCGTAGACGTGGTACATCGGCGCGAACGTGTTGCGCCACGAACCGGCCGGACCGCCGTGGATGTTCAGCATGAGCGGCACGCGCGCGCCTTCGACGTAGCCGATGGGCAGGTGCAGCAGTCCCTCAATCTCCATGCCGCCCTTGCTCTTCCAGCGGACGACCCGCATCGACGCCAGCGCGAACGACGACTCGGTGTGCGGGTTGACATTGGTCAGGCGAACCGGACGGAACGGCTCGACGGCCGACACCCAGAGATCGCCGGGCGTATCGAAGTCCGTGGCCGTGTAGACGAGCTTCGACCGGTCGTTCGAATAGGACGACGCGTTGAACGTGCCGGGCGTGTCGGTCAGCTTGCTGAACGTGCCGGTGGTGATGTCGAGCCGGAACAGATGGGTGTCGACGCCCTGCTGGCCGTTGAAGAGGATCGCGCGGCCGTCGGGCGTCCAGATGGGGTTGCTGATGCCGCCCTCGTACTCTCCCGACACGAGCCGATGGGTCCGCGTGTTCGGGTCCATCACGTAGATCTTGGGATTGCGATTGAGCCACGCCCGGTCGTCGGCGGCCGTGAACAGGAACACCTCGCCGCCGGGCGCCCACAGCAGGCCGCTCTCGGGTGCCCGATTGTCGGTCAGCTGCGTCTTCAGCCCGTCGGCCACGGTGACGACGTAGATCTCGTTCCGGTCGGCGTCGTTGCGTCGATTCGTCGTGCGGGCGACAAACGCCACGCGGGTGCCATCGGGCGACGGGTCGAAGTCCGAGACGATGAACGGCTCGCTGGTGATCCGGGTGGCCTTCCTGGTCGCGATGTCGAAGACCCACAGGTTGCTCCAGTACGCGGCCGCCTGCCCGTTCGGTCCCTCGTCGACGAAAATCGCGTCGTCTTTGGCGTCGATGGCCTTCTGCTCGGCGTCGGGGCGCTTGTCGGTGGCGCGGAAGAAGATCTTCGCCGAGTCGGCCGACCACTTGTACTCGCTGATGGCCGTCTCGTGCGTGAAGAGCGGCGTGGCCTCGCCCCCGGTCGTCCGCATCCAGAAGAGCTGTGCCTTGTCGTCGACCGGCCGAGTGAACGTGAAGTACCTGCCGTCGGGCGAGAACTGGAAGCTCGCGCCGCCGTCCTTGCCGAGATACTCGTACGGCTCGCCGCCCTCGGCCGGCACCAGGTAGTACTTCGTGTTGCGCTTGTTGCCGGCCCAGTCGAGTTCCGAGACCGAGTAGAAGACCGACCGCCCGTCCGGCGAGATCAGGGCGTTGCCGACGTTCTTGAGGTCCAGGGCGTCGTCGACCGTCATCGGGCGGCGAGTCTGCTCCTGGGCGGGTGCAGTGACGAGAACGAGCAGCGTGAGTAGCAGGCGCATGGTCTTTAAAATGGTCCTCTGGGCCAGTCGCCACGGATCGCGAACGTCAGGCCGGGGCCCTGGATGTTGACAAAGAGCGTGCGCCCGTCAGGGCTGAACGTGGCGCCGGCAAACTCGGATTCCTCAAAGGCCGGCACGGCGTTCCGGGCGAAATCGAAGATCTGGCCGTCCACCGTCAGGCCGCGGAGGTACTGCACTTCGGGGCCGTCCTCGCAGATGACGAGGCCGCCGCGCGGGCTGACGCAGATGTTGTCGGGGCCGACCAGCCGGGTGTGGTCGGTCGATTCGTAGATCAACCGAAGCCAGCCGCCGTCCTCACCGGGCCGGTACTCCCAGACCTGACCGAAACGCCGGTCGCCACCGTTGGTGGCCGTCACATATAGACAGCCGGAGCCGAACCACGCCCCTTCGAGTCGCGCAAACGTCGCACCGCCCTGGCGGAAGCCCTGCTGGCGCATCGACTCGACGTTGGTTTCCGCGTCGGCCGGGTCCGGGTCCTCGATCGGCACCCAGGCAACCGGCATGGGGTCGAACGGCTTCTGGTTGCGACGCGAGTCGTACTGCGGGTGCCCGCCAACCGCCAGCATCTCGAGACGCCCGCCCTCGGCCAACTGGCCCGGCCGGGCCGGGATGAACCGGTACAGCCCGGACGAATTTCGATCCTCGGTCAGGTAGACGATGCCAGTAGCTGGGTCGACGGCGATGGCCTCGTGGACGAACCGTCCCATGGCCTTGAGGGGAATCGGATCGACCGGCTCATCGGCGTCCGCCGGTACCTCAAAGCAGTAGCCGTGCGGCCGGGCGTAGCCGGTCGCCACGCCCGTGGTCGTCTCTTCGCACGTGACCCAACTGCCCCAGGGCGTCGGACCGCCGGCGCAATTGACCATCGTCCCGCTCAGGCTCGCGAAGCTCCGGGTCGGCTCCATCGTCTCGGGATCGATCACGAGGGTCGTCGTGCCGCCGCCGGCGTCCGGGTCGTACGACGGACCCTGCTGAACAATCGCTCCGCCACGCCTCGGTCCCGTCCGGATTTCGTGGTTGCGCACCAGGCGAAGCTCGCCATTCACCTCGAAAGCCGCCATGCCGTCGTGCGCCTCCGGAGTCGGCAGGCCGTCGGTCATCGGATCGCCCTTGCGGCCGAACACGGTGTAGGTGAAGCCTTCGGGCAGGGCCAGCAGGATCTCGCTGGTGTTGGCGGCCCGGGCCGGTGACAGATGTCCGTAGCCGGCCGAGCGGGCCGACGCGATGCTCCCGAGCGGGCCGAGCATGAGCGACTCGAGCCCGCGGAGCGCGCCCCAGGCCGGCACCGCGGCCGCCGTGCGCAACCACTGCCGCCGCGAGATTCGCATGCGCACATCCTGCCTCGGTCTGGAAAAGGAGTAAAGTATCGTCTTCGTATCGGAGGTCTCCGATGTCCAGCCGCCGCCCGCGGGAACCTGCCGCGCCCCGCACGAGCATGTTCCGCCCGCACCCCTGGCATGGACTGGAGGTCGGGCCCGACCCGCCGGACCTGATCACCGCCTTCATCGAGGTGACGCCGTTCGACCTCGTCAAGTACGAGGTCGACAAGCAGAGCGGCTACCTCCGCATCGACCGACCGCAGCGTGGGTCGTCGCAGCCGCCGGCGCTCTACGGCTTCGTGCCGCGCACGTACTGCGGGCCGCGCACGCACCGGCTTTCACCGCGGTCGACCCGCGGCGACGAGGACCCGCTCGATATCTGCGTGCTCTCGGAGCGTCCGATTCAGCGCGGCGAGATTCTCGTGCGGGCGCGCGTTGTCGGCGGCCTGCAGATGGTGGATGCCAGCGAGGCCGACGACAAGATCATCGGCGTACTCGACAACGACTACGTCTGGGGCACCGCCCGGGACATCGGCGACCTGCCCGAGGTTCTCGTCGAGCGGCTGCAGCACTATTTTCTGACCTACAAGCTGGTGCCTGGCGAACGCGCCAAGGCCAGAATCACGCGCCGTGTACGGTCGGGCGCACGCACGCAAGGTCGTGCAGGCGGCCATCGACGACTACGCCGAGGTCTTTCGGGACTGACTACCCGGCGCCCGCCGTGCGGATGACCGAGACGAGCAGGCGGGCGGCCTCGTCTGCCGGCGCGCGGCTTCTGGCAAGTTTGGCTGCGCCGAGCAGGCCCTCGATGCTGCTGACGATGAAGCCGGCCCAGCGCGCGGCGTCGTCCGGGCTGCCGGCGGGCGTGGCGGTTCGATGCCAGAGGTCGGTTACGGTCGACCGCCAGGCGGTCGCGATGCGGTCGAGGCGGACCCTGAAGCCCTCGTCGAGGGCGGCCATTTCCTGAATCAGGTTGTTGAGCGGGCAGCCGCCGATGATGATCTCATCCGGTCCGGCGTCGAGGTAGGCATTGACCGTGGACGCGATCCCGTCGGCGACGCTGCCAGCGCCGGCGAGCGGGGTGATCCATCGCTCGTCGATCCAGGGGGCGACGGCTTCATCGACGACGGCGTAGCCCAGGTGCTGTTTGCTGGGAAAGTGGTGGAAGAGGGCGCCTCGGGTGACCTGGGTTCCGTCGAGGATGCGGTCGATACTGCTGCTCTGGAAGCCCTGGCGGTAGATTTCCCAGAAGGCTGAAGCAACGATTCGCCGACGTGTTTCTGCTGGTCGCTTGGCGGCCACGGTCTGTCAGTCGTTGATGATGGTATCATGAATTGCATACCAACTAGTATGTATTGAATGTACTAGGTGCCGGTTACATTAGATACCGTCTGGTATGTATGTCAGCAGAACCCAACCGAAACCTCGCCGTGACCCATTCGGATTATCCTGAGTCTTCAAATGCCGGCTTCGTCCACCTCGGCCCCTTCGCTGGACGTCGTCGCCGCCGCCATCAAGCAGGCATTCAATCTCTCGGGCACCCTCACCAGGCTGCCGGGCCAGCACCTGAACTATCGACTCGACCTTGGCAGCGGACGTCAGTTCGTCGTCAAGGTCGCCGAGGATTACAACGAGCCGGCCGTCGACCTCCAGTTCCGCCTGGTCGAGCTCGCCCACGCCGCCGAGCTCGGCATCGCTCTGCCGCGGGTCTACACGACCACCACCGGTCACGCCACGAGCGCGACGACGTTTGGCTCATCCGGCCTCCGTGTGCGCCTGCTCGACTTCGTGCCCGGCACGACCTGGGCCGAAACGCCCGTCCGGCCGGCGGGACTGTTCGGGGACCTCGGACGCGTCCTCGCGGCCCTCAACCGGGCATTGACCACCCTGGGGCCGCCCGATCGGCCGAGGACCCACGCCTGGGATCTTGCTGCGGCACTCCAGCATCGCGGGAAGATCGCCCTCGTCACCGACCGTCACCGCCGCCAGCTTCTCGAGTGGACGTTCCTTCAGTACGCCGGCGCGGTGCCCGAGCTGGCCCGCCTGCCGCACGCGCTCATCCACGGCGACGCCAACGACGAGAACGTCCTCGTCGCCGGCGACCGCGTCTCGGGACTCATCGATTTTGGTGACGCACTCTGGAATCCATCCGTCTGCGAGCTGGCGATCGCGCTGGCCTACGCGATGCTCGACGAAGACGACCCGCTCACCGCGGGCGCCCGGGTGGTCGCCGGCTACGATGCCGAGCGATCACTCTCGCTCGACGAACTTCGCGTGCTCCTCCCGCTCGTCCTCGGCCGTCTTTCGGTCACCGTCGCGATGGCGGCGCATCATTGGACGATTGACCCGGACCATCCCACATGGTTTGTCACCGAGGCTCGCGCCTGGGCCCTGCTCGAGCGGCTGACGGCGATCGATCCGGCCGACGCCGGGACGCGGCTGGCCGCCGGCACCGGGCGGGATCCGCACGCCGACCGCGGCGCGCCGGCGGCCGACCTGCTGGCGCGTCGCCGCCGCGTTGTCGGCTCGGCACTCTCGGTGGCCTATCGCGCTCCCCTCAAGATCGTGCGCGGACGCGGCCCGTTCCTCATCGACGACCGCGGCCGGACGTTTCTCGATCTGGTCAACAACGTCTGTCATGTCGGGCACTGTCATCGGCGGGTCGTCGAGGCCGCCGCGCGGCAGATGGCGCGCCTCAACACCAATACGCGCTATCTGCACGACTACCTGATCGCCTATGCCGAGAGGCTGACGGCCACGCTCCCTGCCGGCCTCGACGTCTGCCTCTTCGTCACGTCGGGCTCGGAGGCCAACGAGCTCGCCCTCCGTCTGGCGATGACGCAGACGGGCCGGCGCGACCTGCTCGTTGTCGACGGTGCGTACCACGGCCACACGAGCCGGCTCATCGCGGCGAGCCCGTACAAGTTCATGGGGCCGGGCGGGTCGGGTGTGGCCGAGCCGTGGGTCCATGTCGTGCCGATGCCAGACGGCTACCGCGGCGTCCATCGGGGCGCCACCCGCGCCACGGGTGTCGCCTACGGGGACGAGGTGGGACGCGTGCTTGCGGCCGCCCCGGCACCGGTCGCCGCGTTTCTCACCGAATCGCTCATGTCGTGCGGCGGCCAGATCGTGCCGCCGCCCGGCTACCTGGAGACGGCGTTTGCTCACGTCCGCCGGGCGGGCGGCCTCTGCATTGTCGACGAAGTACAGACTGGCTTCGGGCGCGTCGGCTCGCACTTCTGGGGGTTCGAGCTCCAGAACGTCGTGCCCGACATCGTCGTCCTGGGCAAGCCGATGGGCAATGGGCACCCGATCGGTGCGGTGGTCACGACGCGCGCGATAGCCGACGCGTTCGCCAACGGGATGGAGTTCTTCTCCACGTTCGGCGGCAACCCGGTGTCGTGCGCGGTCGGCCTGGCGGTGCTCGATGTCATCGCCGACGAGGGATTGCAGGCGCATGCACTCGACGTCGGGACGCGCCTGCGGCAGGGGCTGTCGGGACTATCGGCGAGGCACCCACTCCTCGGTGACGTCCGCGGCGCCGGCCTGTTCGTGGGCGTCGATCTCGTTCGCGATCGCGCCACGCGCGAACCGGCTGCCAGGGAAGCCGACGACCTGGTCAATCGCCTCGCCTCGCGCGGGATCCTCGCGAGCACCGACGGCCCCCATCACAACGTGATCAAGATCAAGCCCCCGATGGTCGTCACGGCCGACGACGTCGACATGGTGGTGCGCGTGCTCGACGACGAACTTGGCCGTGCCGGTGACGCCGGGCTCAGTTGAACGTGCCCCGGTCGAGCCGTTCGCCGGCGAGCCCGCCGGTCGGCGGCGCGCTCCACGGCAGATCGACCGTGATGATCCCGTCGCCCGATCCGCCGCGCGGGTTCTCGTCCGGCTCGGCCACCGGTACGCCGTCGCGACACGTTTCGGTGGTCGACGTCGTGCCGACCGCGTGTGTGAAGGCGCAGACGTAGCGCCGCAGCCGGTCCATCGCCAGGCGCGTCTCCGTGATGCCGTGGCCCTGTCGCGGATAGCGAACGTAGGTGACGTCCTTGCCCAGATCCTTCAGTGCCATGTAGAACTCTTCCGCCTGGGTCGGTGGCACGCGTGCGTCGTTGGCGCCGTGCATGATGAGGATCGTCGACGTCACGTTCTTCACGTGCCGGATGGGTGACAGCCGGTCGTACACCTCCGGGTGGTCCCACGGCGTGCCGAAGAACCAGCCGAGATACGCCGGGATGTCCGTCGTCGAGTACATCGAGTACAGGTTGGTCAACCCGGCGCCCGGCGCGATCAGCTTGAACCGGTCGGTCTGCGTCGACATCCAGAACGTCATGTAACCGCCGTAGCTCCAGCCGTAGGCGACCATGCGGTCCGGGTCCGCGCACCCCTGCTCGATGATGTAGTCGACGCCCTTCATGATGTCGTCGTAGTCGAGGATGCCCCACGTATTGCGGTTCGCGTTCAGGTGCTGCTGGCCGTAGTTGCTGCTGCCGCGGAAGTTGACCTGCAGCACGAGAAAGCCGTTGGCCGCGAGCAACTGGTTGGCGGAGCTGAACCCCTCCGTGTTTGCCGAACTCGGTCCGCCGTGCGGGTTGACGATGAGCGGATAGCGCCTGCCCTGACGGTAGCCCGCCGGCCGCGTCAGGACGCCCTCGATGGTGCCGCCCTCGGAGTTGGTCCAGCGGACGGTCTCGACATCACCAAGCTGTACGCCCTCCGACTCGAGCCAGGGGTTGGCGTAGGTCAGCCGCACCGGTGTTCCGAAGCCGCTGGCCTCGCGGCGCACCGCCCAGAGGTCTCCCGAGGTACGACCCTGCGAGTTGCTGAACACCCACGTGGTGCCGTCGCGCGACAACTGGAAGCCGCCGCTCACGCCGCGCATCGGTGCACGGGTCGTCGTCAACTCGCCACTCGTGGTGTCGACGCCGAACAGCGACGTGCCCGTGCCCTGGCCTGTCGACCAGTAGACGACACGCCCATCGGGCGCCCAGATGGGCGTGCTGAAATCCAGGTCGAAGTCGCGCAGGAGCACGCGCGGCTCGCCGCCGCCGGCCGGAAACAGATGCAGCTTGTCGTACCACTGCGTGTTGCCCGACTGCACCTTGGACGCGACGGCCAGCGTGCGCCCGTCGGGCGACCACCGCGGGCTCGTATCGGGACCGGCGTTCTCGTGGAGCTTGCGCGTCGTCCCCGCCAGATCGGTCACCCACACATCGGCCCAGGCACTGTCGTTGACCCTGGTCGTCGGTCGTGTGACGTAGGCGACGCGCATCGAGTCGGGCGACCACTGCGGATCGCTCACGACGAAGTCGCCGCGGGTGATGCGCTTCTCCTCACCCGCGGCGAGGTCGAGGTACCAGAGATGGGACCACCGGAACGTCGAGTCGACCACGTCCGGGTCGTCACGCTCGCGCCGCCGGCGACGATCCTCGGCCGTGAGCGGGTCCTGCGCCGTGAACAGGATCTTCTGTCCGTCGGGCGAAATCGAGAAGCCCGACACGCCACCCTCGTGCTTCGTCGCCGGCCAGGCCTCGCCGCCGTCGGTGTACATCACGAAGACCTGGTTGCCGCCGTTACCTTCACCGGGCTCCGTGCCGCCGGCTTCAGGACTGCTGCCCGTGCGCCGTGACGATGTGAACGCGACGCGCGTCCCGTCGGGGAACCAGGTGGGCGACGTCGTGTTCGCGTCGCCGAACGTCAACTGCCGTGCACCGGTCCCGTCAATCCGGACGCGCCAGATGTGCGTCCGCGTGCGCAACTGCGCGTCCGTCCAGTCGCGCTGCCCGCGCGTGTACAGGACCCACTGCCCGTCGGGCGAAATCGCCGGACTGCCGACGTTCACGAAGTTCTGCGTATCGCGGACCGTCACGAGGCGCGTGGCCTGGACGCTGGCTGCGGTGACAGTCGTGGGGCTCGTGGCCGCCGTTGTGGACATCGTCGCGGAGAGGCCGGCGAGCACGGACAGGGCGACGACGGTGAGACGGTTCGACATGGCGGTCAACTCCCGCGCATAGTGTCGCGTCAACGCCCGGCGGAGGCAAGCCGGCCTCGCGGTGATGGACGACCGCCGGTGAAGTTCGATATCGTCGCGCCATGTCGTCGCCTGAGAGGTGGCCCGCATGAGCGTGCTCGCGCAGTTGAAGGCCTGTACAGGCCGGTGGACCGGTACGAACAGGCTGTGGGTCGATCCCGACAAGCCCGCGCGCTCGTCGGACGCCACCGTGGTCGTCGGGACCGCCGGACAAGGCCGCTTCGTGACGATGGCCTACACCTGGGCCGACGAGGGACAACCCCAGGACGGTTTGATCGTCGTCGGGTTCGAGAAGGACCGGAATGCCGTCACGGCGCATTGGCTCGACTCGTGGCACAACGGCGTCAAGGTGATGCGCATGGAAGGCACGGCCGAGCCAGGCGGCCCGCTGTTCGTGCGCGGCACCTACCCGGCGCCCCCGGGACCCGACTGGGGATGGACGATTCGTCTCGAGCCATCCGCCGACCGGTTGCGCATCGTGATGCACAACATCTGGCCCGAGGGCAGGGAGGATCTGGCGGTGGAGGCCGTGCTCAGCCGATCGTAGGCGCACGATCGGCCCGGAAAACGGGCTTTGTTGACGCGGTTGTTCCCGGCGCACTACGCTCGCTGCGGCCAGAGTCCGCAACTGATGATTGGACAGACCGTTTCCAGATATCGCGTCCGGGGCAAACTCGGAGGCGGCGGCATGGGGGTGGTCTATGAAGCCGAGGACACCCAGCTTGGCCGCTCGGTCGCCCTCAAGTTTCTGCCTGAAACGGTCTCCGAGGACAAACAGGCGCTCGAGCGCCTGAGCCGCGAGGCCCGCGCGGCGGCGGCCCTCAATCACCCGAACATCTGCGTCATCTACGAGATCGGCAGCCACGACGGGCAGCCGTTCATCGTCATGGAGCTGCTCGAGGGACAGACGCTGAAGCACCGAATCGAGGGCCGGCCGATGCCGGCACAGGAGCTCCTCGATCTGGCCATTCAGATTGCCGATGGACTCGATGCGGCGCATGGCAAGGGCATCATCCACCGGGATATCAAGCCGGCGAACATCTTCGTGACCAGTCGCGGCCATGCCAAGATTCTCGACTTCGGTCTCGCGAAACAGGCACCGCAGTCGTCGGGTGGCGAGACGGCCACGGTTGCCGATGCCGGCTTGACGAGCCCGGGCACGGCTCTCGGCACGGTGGCGTACATGTCACCCGAGCAGGCGCGGGGCGAGGACCTCGACGCGCGGAGTGACCTGTTCTCGCTCGGCGCCGTGATTTTCGAGATGGCCACCGGCCGCCCGGCGTTTCCGGGTGCGACGACGGCCACGATCTTCGACGGCATTCTCCATACCGATCCGCCGCCGGCGGTTCGGGAGAACGCGGCGCTGCCAGCCGAGCTGGATCGCATCATCGGCAAGGCGCTTCAGAAGGACCGGCGGGCCCGCTACCAGGGTGCGGCCGATCTCTGTGCCGACCTCCGCGCGCTGCGCCAGGATGCCGATTCGGGCCGCACGCCGCGCGCGGGGCAACCGGTCGCAAAGGCGAAGGCCTCGGTGGCGGTGCTCTACTTCGAGAACCTGGGCGGCGCCCGCGACGACGAGTACTTTCGCGACGGGATGACCGAGGACATCATCACCGAGCTGTCCAAGATCCGGCATCTGCACGTGTTCCCCCGGCTCGAGATGCTGGCCTATCGCGACAAGCCCTCGGCCCCGGCCCAGATCGGGCAGGAGTTGAACGCGGCGTACGTCCTCGGTGGCAGCTTGCGCCGTTCGGGCAACCGGCTGCGCATCAGCGCGCAGCTGGTCGAAACGCGCACGCGCCACTCGGTCTGGGTCGAGCGCTACGACCGGGAGATGGAGGACGTCTTCGAAGTCCAGGACGAGATCGCCCGGAAGATCGCACAGGCGCTCCGCATCACGCTCTCGCCCCAGGAAGAAGCCCACATCGCCCAGAAGCCCACCGAGGACCTGCAGGCGTACGACTACTTCCTGCGCGGGCGCAACTATCTCCGGCTCGAGAACTTCGACTTCGCCCTGCAGATGTTCGAGCAGGCGATCGAGCGCGATCCGAAGTTCGCGCTGGCGCACGCCGGGGTCGCCAACGTGTGCGGCCTCATCTACGAGCTTCGCGAGAAGGACCCGCGCTGGATCGACCGCGGGCTGGCGGCCTGCGATCGCGCGATGGCGCTCGAACCGGGCCGCGCGGAAGTGCTGGCGGCTCGCGCGCGGATGTACTACGCCCAGCAGAAGTACGGCGATGCGGCCACCTACGCCCGGCTGGCCATCGATCGGAAGCCGGACTGTGACGGCGCCTACAACGTGCTCGGCCGCGCCTATTTCGCCTCGGACCGCTTCGAGGACGCGGCCCTGATCGTCGAACAGGCGCTCGAAGCCAACGGCGACGACTACAACACCTACATCCCGTTCTGGGCCAGCCTCGAGCGATTGGGCCGCAAGGCCGAGGCATCCCGCGTCCGCGAACGTCAGATGCGCGCGCTCGAGCGTCAGCTCGAACTCGTCCCCGACGACGTTCGCGCCCGCATTCTGCTGGCCACGTGCTATGCCCACGTCGGCCGATCCGACGACGCCGTCCGCGAGCTTCGGCGCGCCGTGCAGTTGCGTCCGGACGACGGCAACACGCTCTATAACGCCGCGTGTGTCAACGGAGTGCTGGGCCGCGCCGACGAGGCATTGGACATGCTCGCACGGGCCATCAAGGCGGGGTACGCCAACATCGACTGGGTGCGCCGCGATCCCGACCTCGCGGGCCTCCGCGACGATCCGCGATTCGAGGAGCTGGTCGGCCGGGCTTCAGCCTGAGGTGCGGCGCCAGCCGGAGGAGAGGCATGCGACCAACCCTCTGCCCACGCCAGGAGAGCCACGGGCGCGTCGCGGGGTGTCCGGGTCGAGGTGGACGCCCGTTCGCCGCGCTCCTCGTCGCCGTGACGCTCACCGCCGGATCGCTGGGCTTCGCCCAGTCTGCGGCATCGTCCGGGTATGCATCGCTCGTGCAGCTCTTCGAAGAGTGGCGGCAGTTCGAGCGGCCGGCGATGGCCGACGGCGCCCCCGACTACACGGCGCCCACGCTCACTCGGAAACTCTCCGAGAACCAGGCCTTTCTGAAACGGCTCGACGCGATACCGGTCGCCGGCTGGACTCGCGACCAGCAGATCGAC